>CALHTF010000056.1 GCA_938038815.1 uncultured Acidimicrobiales bacterium
GCTTACATCCCCAAGCTGCTCGTAGCCCTGGTGCTCATCGTGATCACCGGCGCAGTAGCCAACATGGTCAAAGACCTTGTCCGCCCCTCGGTATCGCACCTTGGCATGGGCAACATGATTGTCACCGGCGTCGGCGCCCTCATCTGGTACATCGGTGGCTTCGCTGCCATCAGCCAGCTCGAAGTTGCTGAGACCATCGTCAACAGCCTCTTCCAGATGGTTACCGCTGCTGCGGTCTTCATCCTGGTGATCAAGTTCGGAATCGGTGGTATCCCCGCCGCCCGCGATCGCTTCTGGCCGAAGGTCTACGACAAGTTCGACGGTAGCAACAACACTCAGGCGTAACGCCGAGATCGCGCTGACTCGAACCACCCGCCGGTTCGACCAGCGTTCTGAGGGAAAGGTTCCCGCCACCTGACCTCAGCGTACCGAGGGGTGTCTCGTACACCCCTCGGTACAACTTCTAAAGAGAAGCCTTCCCCCCACAGAGGCCCCCACTTCTGTATAAGGACGTCAGCCCAGCTGGTAGCGGACGCTGCAAGAACTTCCTACCCGCCAGGAAACTTGCAGTCCGGAGGCTAGGTTCCCGCCACCTGGACTCCGGGCGAGGAGCATCTTCGGATGCTCCTCGCTTTTCGTTTTGGCGAGCGTTGGTGGCGAGTTAGTCGAGCGTTGGGCGGCCGGTTGCGGTGACGACCAACAGGCCGTCGACAAAGACCTCTTTGTTCTCGACCGTGGCTACCTTCTCGGACCACTCGTGGGTGATCAACGGATCGATCGTGCCCGCTTGTCGGGCGTCTTCGGTCAGTTCGGCGATCAGGAGCTCTAGCGCAGCGTCGCGGGCTCGTTCGACCGACCCGAAGGTTGGCTGGTCGGCCAGGTGAACCCGGAACTGGCCTTTGGTCGGCTGACTCACGGTTGCTTGGCGGCGAAGGCGAACCCGCCCGACCACTGCGCCGACCGCGTTCGCGACATCGCCATGTTCGGGGGTCACTGCAGTGGTGGCGAGCCGTTGGGCGGCGAGCGGTTCGTAGGCGGCCGCCGGCGCGCCGATCGCTACGACCGGGTGGCCGAGGCCAATCGAAACTTCGACCAGGCCTCGGTGTTGGGCCAGACCGGCGCTGGCGAGCACCGAGTGCTCGAGGCCGTCGCGCGCAGCGGGAGTGCCGAGGTCGTCGCCGGCCAGTGCGGCCCGCAACAAGATGTCGGCCGACTTTACGATGACGTCGTCGACCACGAGTTGGGCGAAGGCCTGACGAGACTCGGCCATCGGCGCGCCGTTGCTGCGACTCTGGCGGGCCAGTACCTCGGCAGCTTTGCCGGAGGCGGCCTCGTCGCCGAGGTGGTAGGTGCCGAGCACGTGGGAAGCATCGGTGGGCGTAAAGGCGGCGATCGCCACCGCGCCCCGAGCCCGCAACCGGGCGACGGCGTTGTGCGCCAGGCCCGTCGAGGTGAGGGCGGCCAAGGGCTTGGGCGATCCGTCGAGTAGGTCGAGCACCGCTTGTTCTCGGTCGTCGTGCCCAGTGCGCCCGGTGCCCACCGGGACCACGAATCGTGCGTCGGTCGCCGCCTTCGGAGCCTCGCGCAACTGCCGGTCGAGGGTGTCGTGCACCAGCTGGGCATGGGAGACCGCCAACGTCGAGATCGGAATCGCTCGCTGCGGGCCGATGACAACCGGGCCGTCGTCGGCGCGGGTGTCGACCCGGACCTCGCTGTCGCCGCCGAGGCCCTCGGTAACCATGTCGACCGCCTCGACCATCGTGCGGTGCCCAGCCACCAGGGCACCGGTCGAGGTGGTGCGGGCGACTCCGTCGATGATGACCGCGACGTCGGAGGTGGTACCGCCGATGTCGATCACCAATCCGTCGGCGATATCGGTCAGGTGGCGGGCGCCGATGACGCTGGCGGCCGGGCCCGACAAGACCGTTTCGATCGGCCGCTTCACGGCGAAGCTGTCGGCGACCAAGGTCCCGTTTCCTCGCACGATCATCAGCGGCGCGTCGATCGCCAGATCGGTCATCGACGACTGCACCGCATCGATGAGTTCGGCGATCAGCCCTATGAGGCGAGCGTTGAGTAGCGCGGTCAGTGCCCGGCGTGGCCCGCCGAGTTGGGGCGAAAGTTCGTGGCTACACGTGACCGGGAGCCCGGTGCGCTCGATGATGTGGTCGCGCACCTGGTTCTCGTGGCCCGGGTTTCGCACACTGAACTGACCAGCGACGGCGAACCCCGAAACCCGGTCGGCGTGAGCGTCGATAACCGCATCGAGGGCCTCGAGGTCGACCTCGCACAGCGGATTGCCGTGTGCGTTGTGCCCGCCCGGGACCGGACAGACAAACGAGTCGGAGACCTCGCCGACGCCGGCGCGAGCAAGTTCGGTATCGGCGAAGCCAAGGGTGATGAGCGCTGCTGGCTCGCCCGAGCCCTCGACCAAGGCGTTGGTGGCGAGCGTGGTCGACACCGACACGAGACGGATCAGCGTGCCGGGTTCATCGGTGTCGGTGAGCTGAGCCAACACGTTCGCCATCGCGCCCCGTACACCCACCACCAGATTGCCGTGGGTGGTCGGGGCCTTGACTTTGGCGATCAGTTCTTCGGTCGACTCGTCGAGCAAGGCCGCATCGGTGAAGGTGCCGCCGGTGTCGATTCCGAGCAGGTAAGTCATCGTCGTCGAAGTTCCTCAAGGTCATCGGGTGTGTCGATGTCGAGCGCTAGGTGAGCATCGGGTAATACCCGCACGGCGAGGCCGGTGCGGGTGGCCTCTTGTTTGTGTAACGCGAACGAGTTGGTGCCGTAGTGAAAGGTAAACGATGTCCCGGTGGGAATCGACATGACGTTGGTGCCGACCTCGCGCCGATCCGGCACGATCGTGATGCCGTCAAAGTCGAGTAGGGCGTCGAACGATCGAGCCAACGGTAGGTCGCCGTGCGCAACCACCACCCGGTCGAATCCCAAGTCGGCCAGGTCGGCGACGGCTGCGGTGACCGCGCCATTGAGTCCGTGGCGGGGTTTCCAAATCACCCGAGCGCCCTGCGATGCCGCCCAGCGGGCAACCATGTCGTCGTCGCAAACCACGGCGGCCGGCAGTGGTGCCGCGGCAGCGACCACGGCGGTGGCCATCGACCGTGCGAGGGCGGCGCGTCCGGGCGGCACGACAGTATCGGCGAGCCGACTTTTGGCCAACCGAAAGGCCTTCACAGGAACGAGCAGCACAGGTACCAAAGCCTGCGCAGTCTAGGACGACTACGGTTGTTCCATGGTCATTCACGTTGGTGTAGCAGGCGGCGGCTCATGGGGGACGACGGTGGCTTCTTTGGCGGCCCATAACGTTCCGACCCTTCTGTGGGCCCGAAATCAAGAGTCGGTCGACGACATAAACAACAACCATCAAAACAGCCGGTACTTGCCCGAGCTGTGGTTGCATCCCGACCTCAAGGCAACGAACGACCTCGGCGAGATGGTGTCCCAAAGCGACGTGCTCGTGATGGGCGTGCCGTCCCAAGCGATGCGCGAGACCTGTCGTGAGGTAGCCGAGCACCTTCGGCCGTGGGTGCCGGTGCTGAGCCTCTCGAAGGGGCTCGAGCAAGGCACGATGCAACGAATGACCGAGGTGATCGCAGAAGAGTTGCCCGATCATCCCGTCGGTGTGCTCACCGGCCCGAACCTCGCCAAGGAAGTACTCAACGGCTACGCCGCGGCCGCCGTGGTGGCGATGGCCGACCTGTCGCTGGCCGAGCGGATCCAGCAGCTGTTCGTTACTCCGACCTTTCGGGTGTACACCAACGACGATGTGATCGGCGCCGAACTCGGTGGGGCACTGAAGAACGTGGTGGCCCTCGCATCGGGAATGGCCGACGGGGTCGGCACCGGCGACAACACCCGGGCTGCGGTGATCACCCGGGGCCTGGCCGAGCTCACCCGCCTAGGTGTGGCGATGGGAGGCCGACCCGAAACCTTTGCTGGTCTCGCCGGCATGGGTGATCTCATCGCCACCTGCATCAGTCGCCAAAGTCGCAACCGGTTTGTGGGCGAGCGCTTGGGCCAGGGTCAGAGCCTCGACGCGATCATCGAAGAGATGGACCAGGTGGCCGAGGGCGTGAAGTCGATTCCGGTCGTGCTCGAACTCGCCAAGCAGTACGGGGTCGAGATCCCGATCACCGAGGAAGTTGCGCGAGTGGTGATCGACGGTGGCACCGCTGCCCAGGCATACAAGGGTTTGCTGAGGCGTCCCCCGACCACAGAATCTGACATTGGTTGAACCAAAGTACGGGTATGAGTTTTCTTCGACGCGGGCTCAAACGAGAAGCCGCTATCGCCGACCGGTCGCAACGCCTCGCCACGGTGGTCGCCACCGACCCTGAAGGCCCGTGGCCGTTGTGGGTTCTTCGCGAGGCCGACCCAGGCTCGTCGCCGGTGGAACCGTTGGGGGCGCTCGACGCTGGCCCGGTCGCCTATGTCGACGAACGAGGCCTGATCAGTTGGGACGGTGGCCGCTGGTCGCTCGACTGGTGGGTCCGAACCGAAGAAGGCTGGCGGTACCCGAGTCGAACCCGGTCGGTGCGCCAAGAGATCGGTGCCGTCCCGGTAGTTCAGACCAGCTTCGCCGTGCCGGGCGGAAGCCTCGTCGCTCTGGTGTACGCCGTGCAGGGCCAAAAGGGCCCGGGTCTTGTCATCGCCTACGAAAACCAATCGGGAACTGCCATTGCGTTGGCGTTGGCCTTGCGGCCGATCGACAACGACGGGTTGGGTATCGCCGAGACGGTCAAGGTCTACGACGGCACTATTGCGGTCGATGGCGTCAAGGTTCTCCGGGCCGACCGCACGCCGGCTGCGTCGGTGGCCGCCACCGACTTCGCCGCGCTGGCCGCAGGCGTGGAGCGAGCCAACGTCGAAACCTCGACCGATGCCACCTCGCCCGACGGGCGTGCCCAGGCGGCGCTCATCTTCCCTATGCCGCACTCGTCGAGGCTTCAGGTGTTGCTCGGTGCCGACCTCGCCTTGTCGACGGTGCCGAGTCTGGAAGCGGTTTCAAAAGGTTGGACCGCCCACCTCGACCAGTTCTTCTCCGTCGAGGTTGAGGGCGACGATATTGGCGAGCGACTCGCCACCCAGACCCGGCGGCTCGCCACCTCGATCCGCAAAGGCCGGGTGGTGCGACCTCGCAACGCCGTCGAAGATTGGACCCTGGTCGAAGACCTCACGGTTGCCGAGTCGTTGCTCGCCGCCGGCGACACCAACGTCGCCGCCGAACTCGTGATGGCGTCGCTCGACTCCGACCGCTTGCTGGCGTTGACCAACCGCGAACGCGAGGCGGCGTTCAACTCGTTCACTCGGCTGTGGCAATTCAGCCGCCGGCCCGAGCTGCTTGAAGCTACCGAAGAATCGCTCGACGTGCCGCTCGAGGTGCTTGCTGGCGCAACGCCGCCACCCGCGGGGTCAGATTCGAAGGCGTGGCCGGTGGTTGCCGCCCGAGAAACCGCAGCGTTGCAAAACGTGTTTGTGTCGGTCGCCGGTGGCGAACTCCATCTGCTCGGAGGCTTCGACATTGCGTGGCGGGGTCGCACGATCGATGTCCGCAATGCCCGTACGCCGTTCGGTCGGATCTCGTACTCGCTTCGTTGGCACGGTGAACGCCCTGCACTGTTGTGGGAGCTAGAGCCGTTCGGACCCGAGACGAACGACGCCAACCCGAGCTTTGTGGTTCGGGTGCCCGAGCTCGACGATTCGTGGTCGTCGACCGAACGGGCAGGCGAGGCCTTGCTCGCACCCCAACCCGTCTAGTCCATGGCCACCGTTCGACCGCTCCGCAAGGCGCTGAAGGCAAAGTCGCCGGGTCTGTCGCTCGAACGGGAGTACTGGGACCAAGGGCACGAGGTGGTGGTAGGCATCGACGAAGTCGGTAGGGGAGCGTGGGCTGGCCCGCTCACCATCGGCGCCGTCGTGGTGCCTCGCGACAAGCGGCTCTACAAGGTTCGAGATTCAAAGATGCTGACCGAGACCGAACGCGAGTCGATGTTCGGCCGCATCGTCGATTGGTGCGAAGGTTGGGCGATTGGTCACGCCTCGGAACGCGAGTGCGACGAACTCGGCATGTCGGCGGCCCAAAAGCTGGCGACCAAGCGGGCCTTGGCCGACCTGCCGGTGCCGGCCACCGCCGCGCTGGTCGACGGCAAGTGGGATTTCGTCGAGACGATCCCCACCACGCTCATCGTCAAGGGCGACCAAAAATCGTTGTCGATAGCTGCGGCATCGATCCTGGCGAAGGTCACCCGCGACCAGATGATGCGGGAGTTCGCCACGACCTACCCGGGGTACGACTTCGAGCGAAACAAGGGGTACCCGTGCCCGCGCCAACGCGCCGCACTGCAAGCGTTCGGACCGACCCGGCTCCATCGGAGAAGCTGGGCGTTCGTCGACGACGTTCCCTTCAACGGGGTCACACGAATCCCTCCCGCCAACGCGCAACCCACCCTGTTCGACACCTAAACCGGCCCCACACCCCGAACTGGGGAGGAAACGTGTACCTAGAGGTACGCGTACGCGGGCCAGTTCGGTGGGTTTTGGCCCGGGGCGGGATTGTAGGGTTGGCGGGTGACGAAGCTGTTGTGGGTAGTTGTTGGCTGGACGCTCTTTAGCTGGTCGACCCGACTTCGAAACATCGTCGGCGACGACTCGCTCACCGGCGGACCCCGTGGTTTCGCGTTGTTGGTCGCGGCGGTGTTCCTTATCGGTGCGATCGCCCTGCCGCTCGTCGCCCGGTTCCGGCCCGCTCGGCTCAGCACCTACGCCAGCGTCGCGGGCGGGGTAACCGCTGCGTGGTGGGCGATGCGGCTCGTGACCAACCTGCTGGGCGATGGCTCGGTCGGATTCAAAGTGGTGCACACGGTATTGGCCGTGACCTCGATCGGACTCGGACTTCTGGTGATGCGCCGGATGGCCGACGCAACGAAATCGGTCCGAATGCCCGCACGGCCCGGCGACACCACTACTATCTAGGCCATGGGGCAACCTGTAACCGTCATCGAAAAGCCCTCATCACGTGCCGGAGTTGTGCGTTATGAGATCAACCGCAGCATCACCGGTATGGGCCACGAGCGTTATGTCTCGGGCACCGAGGTGACCGGCGATCGTCCGGCCGACGAGTTGGCGCGCCGACTCTTTGAGCGGGGCGGGGTCGATGCGATCCATGTCAACAGCAACGTGATTACTCTCGACCTCGACGGCTCGGGAACCGAAGGCATTAGCGAACTCATCACCGAGTTGTTTACCTTCTACCGTCCGGGCGTGCCGGTGCCCACCGAAGCAGACTTCGCGTAACCCGCTGGTTACAACACGTGTTGCTGCAGCCATGTGTACATGGCGATGCCGCTGGCGACCCCGGCGTTGATGCTGCGGGTCGAACCGAACTGGCTTATCGAGCACAACTGCTCGACGTGTTCACGAGCCACGTCGGATAGCCCCGGCCCTTCCTGGCCAAACAGCAGCACGCAGTCGGCGGGCAGGTCGACCGACTCGAACGGCTGGGAGCCAGGCAGGTTGTCGACCCCGACGATCGCCAAGCCTTCGGCGCTCGCCCATTCGACGAATCCTTCGATGGTTGGGTGGTGGCGAACGTGCTGGTACCGGTCGGTGACCATTGCTCCTCGCCGGTTCCAGCGCTTCTTGCCAACGATGTGAACCTCGGCGGCGAGGAAGGCGTTGGCGTTGCGAACCAGGGTCCCGATGTTGAGGTCGTGCTCCCAGTTTTCGACCGCAACGTGAAACGAATGACGACGAGGATCAAGGTCGGCGACGATTGCCTCGCGCGACCAATAGCGATAGCGATCGACGACGTTGCGTCGGTCGCCTTCGGCCAGCAGTTCAGGGTCGAGGCGGTCGTCGTCGGGCCAGGGCTCGGGGTGTGGGCCAACGCCAACCGTGGGACGCGGGACGAACTCGGGCTTTGCATTCTCGTCGGTCATGCTGGTCCTAGCTTGGCCCAACTGGGTTCAACTTTGGGTGCTGAGCGCTTGACGGCCAACCGATGTAAACGCTTACACTGCTCGGGCGCGCCGCGATCGCGCCATCGGGAAACGAAAGATGGACATGACCGACACCACCCCACGCCCACCCGCCACCGCCTGGTGGGAGAACGCCATCGGGTACGAGATCTACATCCGATCCTTTGCCGACAGCAACGGCGACGGCATCGGCGACCTGGCCGGCATCGAAAGCAAGCTCGACCATCTGGCCTGGCTCGGCGTCGATGTGGTCTGGATCACGCCGTTTTATCCGTCGCCGATGGCCGACTTCGGCTACGACGTTGCCGACTACGTGGGCGTGGAGCCGCAGTTCGGCACCCTTGCCGACTTCGACGCCGTTGTCGAAAAGGCCCACGCGTTGGGTATGAAAGTCGTTATCGACATCGTGCCGAACCACTCGAGCGATCACCACGAATGGTTCGTCGATGCCCTTACGGGCAAAGACGCCCGGCACCGCGACAAATACATGTGGGCCGACCCAGCAGCCGACGGTGGGCCGCCCAACAATTGGGTGAGCCACTTCGGCGGGCCAGCATGGACCTTCGATGAGGCGAGTGGCCAGTACTACCTGCATCTGTTTTTGCCCGAGCAACCCGACCTCAACTGGCGTAACCCCGAGGTGCTCGATGCGTTCGACGAGATTCTCCGGTTCTGGATGGAGCGAGGGGTCGATGGCTTCCGTATCGATGTGGCGCACGCCCTCATCAAAGACGAGAACCTCACCGACAACCCGTTGGCGAAACCACTCGAAGAGAACATGCACCCCATGGAGCTGTTCTACGCGTACGACCACAAACACGACCTCACCCAGCCCGAAGCCCTCGACGTTTATAAGCGGTGGCGGGCGGTCGTAAAGCCGTACGACGCCATGCTTCTCGGCGAGACCTACACGCTCGATCCCCAACAGTTGGCCAAGTACCTTCGCGACGACGACGGGCTGCACGCTGGGTTCTGGTTTAAGCCAATGCGTATGGAGTGGTCGGCGCCCGACATCCGCGACATCCTCATGGCGCCGACCCAGCACACCGATCGTGGTTTGGCTTGGGTGCTGAGCAGTCACGACGACCCGCGGCCGGTCACCCGGTTTGGTGGGGGAGCGGTGGGCGAGCGACGGGCCTTCGCTCTGACGACCTTCATGTTCGGGCTTCCGGGTATGAACTTTTTGTACCAGGGCGAAGAGCTGGCGCTACCGAACGGCGTGGTCGACCCGGCCGACGCCGCCGACCCGGTGCAAACCCGCAACGAGGGGGCCATTGGGCGCGACGTGGTCCGGACCCCGGTCCCGTGGGACGAGTCGGCCCACCGTGGGTTCACCACCGGCGAGCGCCCGTGGCTGCCGATCGGACACGATGACCCTGCCCACTCGATGGCGGCCCAAAAGGCCGACCCCGATGCGCCGATCCACGGGTACCGGGCGTTGATTGCGTTCCAGAAGCTGGTCGTGGCCGAAGCGGGTACCGCCCCGATCGAATGGCTCGAAGCCCACGACACCGTCGTCGGGTTCCGGCGAGGCCCGCTGACCTTCCTGCTCAACGTGGGCAATGAGCCAAGTGGCTTGCCGCCGCAATGTAGTGATGGCGAGGTCGTGTTCGCCAGCACGCTGGCCGAAGCCGGAACCATTCCTGCCAACGGCGCCCTGGTCATCCGGGCATAGGTGCGCCGATGCCGGACCGATCAAAGATCACCATCGAAGACGTTGCCGCGGCTGCCGGAGTCTCGGTTGCGACGGTGAGTCGAGCGCTCCGCGGGCTGCCAAATGTCGCGCCCGCAACCCGACAACAAGTACTCGCCGTCGCCGAGCGACTGGACTACCGACCCGATCGCAATGCTTCTCGACTGGCCGCCGGTTCGACCCGCACGGTCGCGGTCGCGGTACCGATGCTGAATGCCTGGTACTTCTCCCAGGTCCTCGCCGGCGTTGAGGCCGTCCTGAAGGAGGAAGGTTACGACCTGTTGGTGCACGGTGTTTCCGATGAAGAAGCTCGCCGACGGTTTGTGGCTGGGCGCTCACCCATCGGCCAGCGGGTCGACGGCATGGTGTTGGTCGATCTGCGAGTGTTGCCCGACGAGGCCGAAGCACTCGCCGCCGATGGCGTGGTGGCGACCACCATTGGCTTCCGCACTCCGGTCTTTCCGTCGGTAACTATCGACGACACAGCGATCGCCCGGCTCGCGGTCGAATACCTGCTTGACCTTGGGCACCGGCGAATTGGTCTGATCGCCGGGGTAGCCGACGATGTGCTCCGGTTCATGGTGCCCGATCGTCGCCGCTCTGGATACCTCGACGCTCTGAACAGCGCCGGCGCCGAAATCGACCCCGCCCTCGAGGTGGCTGGCGACTTCTCGGTCGACGGCGGTCGAGACGCAATGGCGGCGTTGATGAAATCGGACAATCCGCCGACGGCAGTCTTTGCCATGAGCGACGAAATGGCTTTTGGAGCCTTGCAGACCGCGCGCGAGCTCGGACTCAAGGTCCCAAACGATGTAGCGATCGTCGGGGTCGATGACCACGACCTGGCTGAGGTTCTCAACCTGACGACCGTCAAACAGCGGGTGGTGGACCATGGGGCTGTTGCGGCTCGGATGCTCATCAACACCTTGAATGACGGGTCCACTGCGGCGCCGGAGCATTATGACGCAAGCTTCGAGCTAGTAATTAGAGGCACAACGGCGCCCCTGTCGAGCTGATGAACTACCGTTTCACTCGCGGGTGCCTTGCAATGGTGGCCGCTGTATGTAAGCGTTTACATATTCGTCGTGGCGAACGTGATTTGCGGCGATTCACACAGATGGCGGCGCAACTCCTGCGCTCGTCGAGTGTCCTTTAGGAGGGGAACTCATAATGAAAAACACTTGGTTGCGGCTACTTGCTGCACTATTCAGTCTTGCGCTTGTCGCAAGTGCCTGTGGCTCGGACAGCCCGGTTGATGACGCCGTTGAGGCCGTCGACGAGGCAGCGGACGAAGTTGTCGAAGAAGTAACCGGCGACGACGACGAAGAAGCCATGGAAGAAGAGGCCATGGAAGAAGAAGAGGCTCCTGAAGAGGAGGCGATGGAAGAAGAAGACAAGCCCGTCGTGACCGTTACTGGTCCCGAGCGCGATGAGTCTGAAGCAGGCGCAATCCAGGAAGTGCTCGGCGCCTTTGGTGAAGCCAACGGCATCGAGGTCACCTACACCGGTGACGCCGACTGGGAAGCCAACATCAACGTTCAGGTCGAAGGTAACAACCCTCCGAACCTTTCGATCTTCCCCCAGCCCGGCAAGCTCGCTGACTTTGCTCGCGCCGGCAACGTTGTTCCGCTCGCCGACAATGTCGTAGACGGCATGGCATGGAGCGAAGCGTGGACCGTGTTCGGCAACGTCGACGGCACCCAGTACGGTGCGCCCGTCAAGGCCGACCTCAAGTCCCTCGTTTGGTACAAGCCGGCCGCTTTCGAAGCCAACGGCTACGAAGTGCCGACCACCTTCGATGACTTTGTTGCCCTCACCGGCACCATGATCGCCGATGGAAACACCCCGCTTTGCGTAGGTATCGAATCGGGTCAGGCCACTGGCTGGACCTACACCGACTGGGTTGAAGACATGGTTCTTCGCCAGCACGGCGCCGACGTGTACGACCAATGGGTCGCCCACGACATCCCCTTCAACGACCCGCAGATCGTTGAATCGATGCAGACCGTTCTTGACCTTTGGGCAACCGACGGCATGGTCTTCTCGAGCGGTGGTTCGATCGCCGCAACCGCATTCCAGGACAACGGTCAGCCGTTGGTCGATGGCGACTGCATGATGCACCGCCAGGCATCGTTCTACTCGGCATTCATCCCCGAAGGCACCGCCTTTGCTGATGGCTCCGAAGATGCGGTCGACGTGTTCTACTTCCCCGACCTGAACGGTGACGCACCTGTTCTTGGCGCCGGTACCCTCGTTGCCGCCTTCGACGACAACGAAGCAACCATGATGGTCGCCGAGTACATGGCAGGAGCCGAGTACGCAGAGGCACGCCAGAAGGCCCAGACCGCCCTCAAGGGCGGCGGACTCTCCGGTTTCCTTTCGGCCGCTGAAGGTCAGGACCCGAGCGTCTACGCTCCTCTCGAGCAGTCGTTCCTGCAGATTCTTCAGAGCGCAGCAATCGTGCGCTTCGATGCATCGGACCTCATGCCAGCTGACGTTGGCGCCGGTACCTTCTGGAGTGAAGGCACCTCGGCCGTCAACGGCGATCAGGATGCAGCAGAAGCTGCAGAAAAGATTGAAGCCTCCTGGCCGAGCTAACGCTCACCGGTGATTGCTGACCCGCTTCGGGACAGCACCCACCTATAGGTAACCGTTGCGCCGGGGTCGTTGATTATCTCAGCGGCCCCGGCGCAACTACGTTTTGGCAAGAACTTCTGGGGGGAATGATGGGCGAGACACTCATCGAAACAGCGGAGCAGTCGAAAAGTCGTGCGGACCTAGAGGGACCTGACGATCCCGTTGGAGTTTCGGCGTCGGCCTCCGCCATTGCTTTTGGGGTCGGCGGCCTCCTTTTCTTCGCCGTACTTGACCAACTCGATCTGCTCCGGTCGCCTATTGGTTCGTTCGCGTTCTGGCCGGCGATCGGCGCGCTGTTGTGCGGCGCAGCCGGTTACGGTCTCCGCGTACTCGCCAACGACCGCCAGCGGCACATCTTCGGCGTCGTCGCCGGCGCGGTGATTGGCCTGATTATTGGTTCGATGGTGTTTCGGGCCTACCGGCCCGTCTTTGACTGGGTACCGCTGCTCAGCGCAACGCTGGCGGGTGCTCTCCTTTTCGCGATCTTTGGCGGCGCTCGCCGCAATGCGGTCGCCATGACCGCCTTCGGTGCGGCGCTCGGCTGGTTCTTCGGAGCCTTCGGGTTTTCCGCCACCAACCCTCGCGGGTCGCAGCTGTGGGCGATCATCGCGGTCATGGTTCCCATGAGTCTGCTTGGGCTCTGGGCCGCATGGAACCGGCGCGACACCGCATTGTTCTGGAACGACCGGGCCACCGAGTCGACCTTCAACCCAAAGGCGTGGATCGTGGTGGGCCCGGCCCTCACCCTGGCGGTCGCCGTTGGGCTCGTTCCAGGCCTGCAGACCGAACAGGGCGTGGACATCATCGACAAGATCGTTTCTACCCTTATCGGTGTAGCGATCGCCGTTGCAGCCAGCGCTGGCCTTTGGGTGGGAGTCAACCTTCTGTTCAAACAAGCCACCGAGCATTGGCGCCGTTTCCAGGCCCTGTCGTTTGGTCTGGTGGGATTTGTCTTGTTCTTCATTCTGAGCGGCAACCGGCTGTTGCGGGCGCCCGGTGGCCGAAAAGAATTGGCCGATGCCATCGAGTCGATCACGAACTGGTCCAGCCCGCTCACGATGGCCATAGTGATTGGATTCGTAGGATTCCTCATCGGTCGAGCGATCGGTAGCTACCAGGGCAGTCGCGGCATTGAAATTCCTGCTGCAGCCGTCGGGGCGCTTCTGGGCATGTTGCTCGGGCTCACCCGAACCGACGAGGTAGCCGGAGGATTCTTCACGACGATTCTGTTCTGGCCAATCATCGGTGCAGCCGTAGCCGGGGTGGTCGGCTGGATTCTCGGCGGCACCGAGAATTCCCAAAGTCGGCTTTTGGTCGGCGGCGTCGGTGGACTGGTTCTCGGCTTGATCACCGGATTCCAACTGTTTCGCGAGTATCGCCCTGAGGTATCGCCGGTATCGCTGATCGTTGGCCTGGTCGTTGGGGCAGTGGTGGCGGTTGCCGTCATGGCCGCCCGAGGGAAACCGCCGCTACCCACGGTGTTTTTGGGTGCCAGTGTCGGTGCCTTGATCGGCGGTGTTGCGCTGCCCGACGCCGACCCGCGAGCGAGTCAACTTTGGGGTGTCGTTGCGGTTGCGCTGCCGTTCGTCCTCGCCGGCTTGTGGGCAGCGGCTCGGCCGTTGCCTGGCCTGACCGGCCGCACTGCCGTCGACCAAAAGTCTCGGAGCTGGATCTTCCTCGGTCCAGCGTTGTCCTTTATCGCCATCACGCTGGTTATTCCTGCGCTTCGGACCCTGCTGCTGTCGCTCTTTGGCAACAAAGAAGAGAGCGAGACCTTCGTCGGGCTCGAGAACTACGGCGAGATCTTCGGAAACCGACTCAATGAAGAGAGCTTCAACTTTGAGCGATGGCGCGAGCTCTTCTCAAGCCAACTCGTCCTGATCGGCGTTCCGCTTCTCCTCCTCGGCGCGGTGCTGGGCATTCTGCTTGGCCGCTCGACCGGTGAGCGGTTCCGCACGGGTGGCCTCTCGGCCACGCCAATCGGCATCGCGATGGTGCTGTTGATGTTTGCGGTATTCACCACGTTGCGGGGCACGATCATCAACAACCTCTGGTGGGTGTTCACCGTGACGGTCGCGTCGACCGCGATCGGACTCGCCATTGCGGCGCTGGCCGACCGAGTGCGATCCGAGAAGTATGCCAAGGCGTTCATTTTCATGCCTATGGCCATCTCCTTTGTTGGTGCCAGCATCATCTGGCGGGCGATCTACCAGGCTCGCAATGTCAACAAGCCCCAAACCGGTGTGCTGAACGCATTGTGGGTAGGGCTCGGTCGCCTGAGCACCGGATCGGGGCTACCAACCCTGCTTGTCACGATTGGGTTGTTTGCCCTGCTGGCTCTTATCGCTGCCTTTCTCCTGCGGGCATTGCAGACCCGCAACACCAACGGGGTTGCGCCGGCGCTCACGGTGGGTGCACTACTCGTCTGGTTTACCTACCGGTTTGTTGGGCCAGGTGTTGGTGGCCAACGTATTGGACCAAACGGCGACATCATTGCCGATCCGGTCCTTTTCGTGCAGCAGTCGCCGTTCAACAGCTTCTGGCTGATGGTGATTCTCATCTGGATTCAAACCGGCTTTGCCATGGTGATTCTGTCGGCCGCCATCAAGGCAGTGCCCGGCGAATTCATCGAAGCCGCTCGGGTCGACGGCGCTTCTGATTCGCAAATCTTCTGGCGCATAACCTTGCCCCAGATCCTGCCCACCGTCGGTGTGGTGGTCACGACCACCATCGTGGTCGTGATGAAAGTCTTCGACATCGTCAAGGTCATCACCAACGGTCAGTTCGACAGTCAGGTTCTCGCAAACCAGATGTTTAACGAGGCCTTCTCGTTCGCCAATCAGGGGACCGGTGCCGCCTTGGCCATCATCTTGTTCATCTCGGTGTTGCCGGTGATGGTCTACAACATCCGTCAAATGCAAAAGGCGGAGTTCTGATATGACAGCGATTAGCAACAAGGGCGGCGGTGGAGTCGGCAAAGCGATCTACCGAGTGCTCGGCTCGATCCCCACCGGGGTGCTGTGGTTCCTCGTCATCGTGTGGAGCATCCCGACTTTCGGTTTGGCCGTCAACTCGTTTCGGGGCCGCGACGCCCAACGAAACGCCGGTTGGTGGAACGTCTTTAGCGACGAAGGTGGACCGACGCTCAACAACTACGAAGAGGTCCTGACCTCGTCATCGACCAACTCGATTCTCGAGTCACTGGCCAACTCGTTTGCCATTGCTATTCCGGCCACGATCATCCCGATCGCCATCGCGGCGTTTGCGGCGTATGCGTTTGCATGGATCGACTTCAAAGGACGCGAGTGGTTGTTCATCGCTACCGTGTCCTTGCTGGCCGTGCCGTTGCAGGTTGCGCTGATTCCGTTGCTGCAGCTGTACTCGGGTGGCGCCCACCTGACGTTGCCGTGGATCGACAAAACCCTGACCCTGATTCCCGACTTCGGATTGGCCGGTAGCTCGGCTGCCATCTGGTTAACCCACACCGGATTCGGCTTGCCGTTTGCGATCTTCTTGTTGCACAACTACATCACGAGCCTGCCGAAAGATGTTTTCGAATCGGCCCGCCTTGACGGTGCCGACCACTTCACCATCTTCTGGCGAATCGTCCTGCCGTTGTCGGTGCCGGTGCTGGCTGCCTTTGCCATCTTCCAGTTCCTCTGGACCTGGAACGACTTCCTTATCGCCAACACGATGGCCGGCTCAAACCCTGAAGCTCGTCCGACCACTATCGCCATCGCCAACCTTGCGGGTGACTACGGCCGTAACGAGCACCTTCTTGGTGCCGGTGCGTTCGTGCAAGCGTTCTTCCCGCTTGTGGTGTTCTTTTCGCTCCAGCGGTACTTCGTGCGCGGACTTCTGGCTGGGTCGGTAAAGGGATAGACGCCTACCCTCGTTCTCGTGCAGCAAATCGGATCCTTGCGATGAGCCGACTCAAACGGTTGGTCGGCGGAAACGCTACCCGCGCGGCGATACCGGGGTTTCTCGCCACGATGGCCATCGAGTACCTCGCGCTCAAGCGCAAGCCGACGGTGGCCCCCGACGCCGCTATCGGTAGTTCCAACGTCGACCGGCCCGTCGGGTACGAACCCCGTGACGCCGCCACATCGGTAGCGATGGGATTAGGCAGCCTCGTGGTCAACGGCCTGGCCGCCAACGTGTTGGCACCAATGGACAACCGAATCTTTCGCAGTCGCCGCTGGTCGCTTGGCACCCGGCGCGGTGCGTTCGCCTTTGCGGTCGTCGCGTGGGACTTCTTGTACTACTGGGATCATCGGATGAGTCATGAGCATCGGGTGCTCTGGGCGTCGCATGTGAACCATCATTCGAGCGAGTACTACAACTTGTCGACGGCGCTGCGGCAATCGTGGACCGGGTTTGTTGCCCATGGGTTCTTCTTGCCGATGTTGGTGGCTGGGTTTACCCCCGCCCAGATCGCTCGCGCCGGGGAACTGAACTTGTTGTACCAGTACTGGGTGCATACCGAGACGATCGACAAACTTCCATCGGCGGCCGAACAGATAGTCAATTCGGCATCGCACCATCGAGTTCATCACGGAGCGAACCCGCAGTATCTCGATCGGAACTACGCGGGAATCTTTATCATTTGGGACCGCCTGTTCGGTTCGTTCGAACCCGAGGGAGAGCGGGTTCGTTACGGCCTAACGAAGAACATCAGCACCTTCAACCCCGCACAGGTTGCGTTCCACGAATGGAAAGCAATGGCAAACGACGTCGCCAACGCAACCTCGTGGCGTGATCGTGCCGGCTACGTCTTCGGCCCACCGGGCTGGACACCAGAGGGAGCGAGCCAGCGAGCGATCGACCAGAATTAGAGCACTTCGTCGAGCGTTACTGCTCGGCCTTCGTCGATGCTTTTGTGGGCTGCTGCGCCTACTGCGACCGAGAGGAGGCCGTCTTGGAGGGTGACCTCGGGTTCGGTGTTGTTAACGATGGCGTCGCGAAGCTTGGAGTGTTCGATGAAGCTTGAGCCGTGGTGGAAACCGACATGGCCAATGGAGTCGTCGCGGACGTCGCGTACCTCCACATCGCCGATGTAGTGCTCGCCTCGGCGGCCGATTCGCATGATGTGTTCGGGGATGAGCGACTCGACCTTTCCTTTGTCGCCAACCACCGAAAGTTCTTCTTGATTGAACGTGGCCTCCGCGAACATGTTGAGGTCGAGCAGCCCACGCGCACCGGTGTCGAAGTCGACGATCACAAATGCGTTATCGAGGATGTCGGGGGTTTCGCCGTCGTAGGTTTCGTCGAGGTGGTTGACGCTCTGGCCTCCCGACGCGTAGACCCGCACCGGCTTGGCTTGGGTGATGTGGTTCATGAGGTCGAAGTAGTGGCAGGTCTTCTCCACCAGGGTTCCGCCGGTTTTCCGGCTGAACCGGTTCCAGTCACCGACCTTTTCGAGGAACGGGAATCGGTGCTCGCGGATGGCGACCATGTGGATCGTTCCGACCGTGCCGGAGTGCACCTCGTCGATCAGGGCCGTAACCGGAGGCATGTAGCGGTATTCGAGGCCGACCCACGTTTTGGCCTTGCGGCCTTCGGCGGCGGCGAGCACCTTCTGGCAGTCGGGCACGGTCGTGCAGAGCGGCTTCTCGACCAGGATGTGATGGTCGGTGTCGAGCACATCCAGCATCACGTCGACGTGGGTGAAGTTCGGGCTGGCAATGACCACGGCGTCGCAGTCGCCGGACTCGAGCAGGGCGCGGTAGTCGCTATAGGTGCTGACCTCGCCATCGGCTGCCTCGACGCCGGCGGCGATCGACGGTTCGTGCGGATCGGCGAGTGCGGTGACCACCGTGCCGTCGACGGCGTTGAGGTTGAGAATGTGCTCGACGCCCATCATGCCGGAGCCGATGATGCCGTAACGAATATCGCTCACGCGAGGGAAGTCCTTGGTTGAAATGACGGAGATGAAGGTGGCGAAAGGAACCTTGGAGCGCTTCTCCGCCAATGCGCTATAGCGAATAGTGTAGAGCAGGTGACTAGTGCGACAGACTCTCCGGCCAACCACGATTCAGGGTTGGTGAACTCGGGTCCGCGAACCCTCGGACCCTACGACGTTGGCCCCTTGTCCTATGGCCTCTGGCGGTTCACGACCGCCGATGTTGGCGAGGCCCAGGGCCTGATCGAAACCGCCCTGGGCGCCGGAATGAACCTGATCGACAACGCCGACGTGTACGGCTTCGACTGGGGCGGCACCGGCTTTGGGGCCAACGAAGAGTTGCTGGGCAAAGTGTTCGCCCAAGCACCCCAGTTGCGCGACCAGATGGTGCTGGCCAGCAAAGGTGGCATCATCCCTCCCGCACCGTATGACTCGAGTGCCGACTACCTCGTGAAGGCGTGCGATGCGTCGCTGAGTCGGATGGGAGTCGACACGATCGACCTCTACCAAATCCATCGCCCCGACATGTTTGCCCACCCCGGTGACGTCGCCGCCACGCTGACTTCACTGCGAGACGCCGGAAAGATCCGAGAGGTCGGAGTCTCCAACCACACGGTTGCGCAGTACGACGCGTTGGCGGCCCTGCTCGACTTCCCGATCGTGGCGAACCAACCGCAGTTCTCGGCCGCTCATCTCGAACCGATGCGCGACGGCACCTTCGATCGCTGCATGCGCGACGACGTGGTGCCGATGGCGTGGAGTCCATTGGCGGGCGGCTCGCTGGCTACCGGCGACGGCGTGCGCCCAGAACTGCTCGAAGTGCTCGACCGGCTCGCCGAACGCGAAGGTGTCGATCGGGCCACGGTGGCCATCGCCTTTGTGCTGGCGCACCCCTCGAAGCCGGTGGCGATCATCGGCTCGCAGAACCCCGAGCGCATTACGGCCTCAACGGCTGCGCTTGGCGTGCACTTGAGCCGGGCCGATGTTTACGAAGTCGTTGTTGCGAGCGAAGGAGTCCCACTTCCATGACCGATCGTGATTCGCTAGAGGTGTCGTGGTTCGCCGCGCTTTGCGACGACGACTACGAATTCCTCGGTGTCCCAAACCCTGAGCTGGCGAGTTCGTGGCCCCATTGCCGCGACATCACCCTGGCTGCCGACCGCAACGGCTTCGACAACATCTTGTTGCCGTCGGGGTATGCCCTGGGCATCGACAGCGTGGCGTTCGCCGCTGGTGTTGCTCCGCTGGTCGAGCAGATCCAGTTGCTGTTGGCTGTGCGGATGGGCGAGATGTGGCTGCCGCAGCTCGCACGCCAGTTAGCCACAATCGACCATATGCTTCACGGCCGCCTGACGATCAACATCATCAGCAGCGACATACCGGGCGAGACGCTCGAGTCTGAGCCTCGGTACCAACGAACCCGGGAATGGATGCAGGTCCTGCGGTCGCTACTCAACGGCGAATCGATCGACTTCGACGGCGAGTACGTGAAGCTACAACTCGACCCGCCGCGGGTTCGCACGGTGTCGGGCACGTGCCCGCCGTTCTACTTCGGTGGGTTCTCGCCGGCCGCCAAAGATGTGGCCGCCGAATTTGCCGACGTGTTCCTTACGTGGCCCGACACCGTGGCGTCGGTGGGGGAGACGGTTGCCGAGATGACCGAGCGGGCCGCTAGGTATGACCGCCAGCTCAAGTACGGCCTGCGGGCACACATGATCGTGCGCGAGACCGAAGCTGAAGCGATCGAGGCGGCCAACCGGCTGGTGAGCAAGCTCGACGACGAGGTCGGCCAGGCGATCAAGAACAAGTCGCTCGATACCCAGTCGGCTGGCGTGTCGCGCCAGAACGAACTGCGTGAGGCGGCGGGCGACGACTGGTTTGCCGAGGAGAACCTGTGGACTGGCGTGGGCCGGGCTCGCAGTGGTGCCGGCGCCGCGATAGTCGGCGACCCTGACCAAGTGGTGGCCAAACTCCATGCCTATCAAGACGTTGGCGTGAGCGCCTTCATCTTGTCGGGGTACACCCACCAGGCCGAGTGCGACCTAGTAGCCCAGCACGTCCTGCCCAAACTCAACCACCAACCCCTCACCTGGTAGCCCGAAACTTTTGCAGTTGAACCGCCCGGGGCGGCTCAACTGCAATCAGAACGGATGAAGCGCGGCTGAGCCCGATGCCGAAGGCGTGGAGTCGGGGGCTAGGAGAGCCCGGAGCTCGCGGAGGGCGAGGGGCGCCGATAGCGGGACATAGCGAAGCGCGGGAGCGTAGGCGCAGCCGCAGCGAGCAAGTGTTACAGCGCGTTGCCGGTGCTGTGGTCGAAGAAGTGAAGGCGGGCGGTGTCGACGGCGATTTCGGCGTCGTCGCCCATCCGTACCGTGCTGCGGGGGTTGAGCCGGGTGACCAGAGCCGATCCGTCGCCGGTTGCGACCTCTTCGACAGCGTCGGGGTCGCCGGTGGCGGCCGCCTTCGCATCGATTTCAAAGTGGGCCATGATCTCTGAGCCCAAGGCTTCGGTGAGCTTGACCTTGGCGGTGAACCGCTGGTTCTCGGGGTGGTCGGGCTTGAGGTTGGCGTCTTCCATGTCTTCTGGACGGATGCCAACGGTGATCGGGCCGCCGCAGCGGGCCGTCAGTTCGTTGCGCTCGGAGAACACCGATGCCGGTACATGGAGGCTCATGGTGCCGAGCGTGACGGTCGCGCCATTGTCGTCGAGTTCACTCAACCGAGCTTCGTAGAGGTTCATCGACGGCGATCCAATGAACGCCGCAACAAACACATTTGAGGGGTTGTCGTACAGGTTCTGAGGAGTGTCGACTTGCTGGAGGTAACCGTCTTTGATGACCGCAACCCGGTCGCCCATGGTCATTGCCTCGACCTGGTCGTGGGTGACATAGAAGGTGGTGACTCCGAGCTCGCGCTGCAGACGAGCGATTTCGGCCCGCATCTGGACCCGGAGCTTGGCGTCGAGGTTCGACAGTGGCTCATCCATGAGGAAGGCGGCGGGCTGGCGCACGATGGCCCGGCCCATGGCGACTCGCTGACGCTGACCACCCGAGAGTTGGCCGGGTTTGCGATCGAGGTAGTCCTCGAGTTCGAGGATCTTGGCCGCATTGGTGACTCGGGTGTTGATTTCGTCTTTGGAAACCTTGGACAGCTTGAGGGCAAAACCGATGTTCTCGGCCACGGTCATGTGGGGGTACAGGGCGTAGTTCTGAAAGACCATGGCGATATCGCGGTCTTTCGGGGCGACGTCGTTGACTACCCGGTCGCCGATCTTGAGGGTGCCATCGGTGATCTCTTCGAGCCCGGCGATCATGCGCAGGGCGGTCGACTTGCCGCAGCCCGACGGGCCGACCAGCACGAGAAACTCGCCGTCTTCGATCTCCAGATCGAGCTTGTGGATGACATGTACGCCGTTGGGATAGACCTTGTCGATCTTCTCAAGTGTCACTTGCGCCATTGTAAATCTTCCCCTGTGAGATTGATGATGCCCCAACGTTCGGATGCCGAACTGGCTTCTAGAGTAACCCATGAGGTTGGCTGATTCGAAGGCGAGCACGCACGTTGCTTTGGGCTAGTTAAAGCCCGCGCTTGACGGACGTCGAACGTATGTTCGATACTCAAGTCATGGTTGCTCAACGGGTGCCCAAACCCTCACTGAAGGCACTCGCTGACCTTGCGCAGACCCCGGTCACTATGGCTGGCGAGCAGCTTCTTGGCTTGAGCGAACCCTTGGCTGCGGTGGTGCCGTGGGGTGGTTTGCGTAGAGGAATGGGTGTGTCGGTGCGGGGTACCGCAGGGTTGGGTTCGACCTCGTTTGCCTTGGCGCTGTTGGCCGAAGCCACCCAACAAGGCTCGTGGGCGGCGCTGGTTGGCGTGCCGACCATGGGATTGGCGGCGGCCCAAGAGTATGGGGTGGTGCTCGAGCGGGTCGCGGTGATCGATCGCCCCGATCCCGAACTTTGGGCTTCGGCAACCGGCGCGTTGTTGGGAGCTTTCGACCTGGTGGTTATCTCCCCCCAGCATCGACTGCGCCCGGCCGACCAGCGGCGGATCCTGGCTCGAGCTCGCGAACGCGGCACGGTCATCATCACCGTCGATGCCGAACCGTTGGGCACGAGCGACCTGGTCTTCACGGTGGTCCGGGCGAGCTGGAAAGGTTTGGGCGATGGCCACGGACACCTACAAAGCCGGCAGGTCGATGTACGAATCGAGGGCCGGCGGGAAGCGTCGCGGCCCCGCATTGTGAGGCTTGGCCTCCCTGGCACATCGGGGTCGATCGAACTGATCGACGATCTCGACGACCAACTGCGACCCATCGCTGCGCAGCGGACGGCCCCCAAACGTCGGGTGGTGGTTCCGCTGGTGCGCGAAACCCCCACCGAATCCGTTGGGTAGGGGCAAACAACACCAGCTGGTCATCGGAGGTAACGGCGAACCACAGCCGGTGCGGACCCTAGCGGTGTGGTGTCTCGACTGGCCGGTGGTGGCTGCTGGGTATACGCCCGACCAGTTGGTTGCGGTGGTGTGGGCCAACCGGGTGGTGGCGAGTTCGGCTGCGGCTCGCGAACGAGGGGTCACCCGAGGGCTGCGGCGACGCGAAGCTCAAGGCCGATGCCCGCAGGTCGAGGTGGTCGAACGCGACTTGTCGGTCGAGGCCCGAGCCTTCGAACGGGTGCTGCTCGCGGTCGAACAGATCACGCCGCGGGTCGAACTCACCCGCCCGGGCCGATGCGCCTTCCCGACCCGGGGGCCGTCTCGTTACTTTGGCGGCGATCAGGCGCTCGCCGAGTTGGTGCACGAGAAGGTCACCGAAGCACTGCGGGGGTCGACCACCTGTAGGGTCGGGGTCGCCGACGGACCCTTCGCCAGCGAACTTGCGGCCCGGCATCGCCGCTCAGAAGCGACTGGCTCGCTGGTCATCGACCCGGGTGAGGCGCCGCCGTTTCTCGCGCCGCTGGCCATCACGACCCTCGAGCGGCCAGAGCTATCCGACGTGTTGTTTCGCCTTGGGGTCACCACATTGGGCGACTACGCAAAGCTGCCCGCCGCCGATGTGTTGGCCCGTTTCGGCGACGAAGGTCTGCTCGCTCACCGGTTGGCGTCCGGGCTCGACGAACGCCCGCCCGCAACCCGGATGCCGCTGCTCGACATGGCGGTCACCGCCGAGATCGACCCGCCTGCCGAACGGGTCGACCAGGCGGCCTTCGTAGCGCGAAGCCTCGCCGAACAGCTCAACGAAGCGCTCGAAAAACGAGGCGCAGTGTGCACCACGGTCGCGATCGAAGCCGAAACCGAACAAGGTGAAACCCAAGTCCGGTGGTGGCGCCATGAGGGGGCCTTGTCGGCGGCCGCCATCGTCGACCGGGCGCGTTGGCAACTCGATGGGTGGCTC
Organism: uncultured Acidimicrobiales bacterium; assembly: GCA_938038815.1. Classification (GTDB taxonomy): domain Bacteria; phylum Actinomycetota; class Acidimicrobiia; order Acidimicrobiales; family SHLQ01; genus CALLQB01. The sequence goes on from CALHTF010000056.1 coordinate 23,625, forward strand.
AACGGCAGCGAAGTTTCGCGGCCCACCGGAGGGTTGATCCGCCTCACCTTGGCACCCGAAGACATCGTCGCCGCCAAGGGTCGCCAGCTCGGATTCTGGGGTGGGGCAACCGAAGCCGACGACCGAGCACTACGCGCTCTCACCCGGGTCCAAGGGTTATTGGGTATCGAGGCCGTGCAAGTACCCGAACTCGCCGGCGGTCGTAGCCCGGGCGAACAGGTGCGGCTTATACCGCTGGCCACCACCGACACCGAAGCCCGCCTCGAAACCGAAAGTTCCGGGCAAGCAACCAAGGTCACCTTGCCGCCCTGGCCCGGTCGTCTGCCCACCCCATCGCCGGCGACCATCCACCAGGCAGCCCTGCCGCTAGGGGTGCTTGGCTCCGATGGCAACGCGGTGGCGGTCAGCGGCCGTGGCCTGCTTTCGGCGCCACCGGTGCGGCTGGTGTTTCCCGGCGAACAACCCCGCAATGTCGAGGCGTGGGCCGGCCCGTGGCCTATCGATGAACGTTGGTGGGACGACCGCACCCGCCGCCGTTGCGCCCGACTCCAAGTGGTTACCAGCGACGGCATCGCCCGGCTTCTCGTCCTCGAGGGCGGCGCCTGGTTCCTCGAAGCAACCTACGATTAACAGGGTTGGTCTCTGACCACGTACTGGAACACTCGCCACCGATCATCGCCCTCGAAATCCATCACGACCTCTCGGCGCTGTGGTCCTAGGTTTTCATCCTGGCTCTCAATCGAGCCATCGGCGCTGGTGATGGTCCAGTCCTCGGAGAAACAATCAATGATCAGCAAGCCCGACGGGTTGATCCACTCTTCGAACCTTGGGTTGGTTGTGTAGGTGCCCTCGAACGTCAACGCTTCATCGAGGTAGCGCTGACGTTGGTCGACGAGCCAGGTCAGTACAACGTTGGTACTGAGTTTCGAAATTTCGGGGCTGTCGGGGGCGGGAGGGTTCGCAGTTGCGACACGCATTTGTTGCCACTCGAGGTAGGTCGAAACCGCCTCGGCCTCAGCGTCTGGGTGGCGGTAATCCGCCGGCAATCTGTCGTATCTTGACGGCCGGTTCCCGTTCAGTAGCGGCGGTCCAATTTGGGCAGGCCATGTCGGACCCTCCACGACTTCGTTCGGGCTAGTGGTTGGCGCGGTCGTCGTGCTGGTTTCCGGTAGCGCCTCGGCGGGCGTCGTGATCGCAACCTCAACGGCCGGAGCCGGGGTGGTGGGGGCGGCACCATCGGTCGTTCCGCCACAGGCCGCGCCGGCAAGAAAAATCACCACCAGCATGCAGGAGATGCGCGGCCTCGTCATCGCCCCATAGTGCCAGCTCAAACCGTTGGGAGGTTGTTCACCTGGTTGGCAAGCTCACGTCGGTCGACCTTGGCGTTGGCGTTGCGGGGGAACTCTTCTACGAACACCAGAGCCTCGGGCAACTTGTAGGCCGCAAGCGATTCGCCGGCGTGGGCCCGCAACTCCTCAAGGGTGGGTGGGTTGTCGGGATCGGCTGCCACGACGGCGGCCACCCCAACCTCGCCCATCACGTCGTCGGGCCGTGGGATCACCACCGACTCAAGTACTCCAGGGTGGGTGCTGAGCACCGACTCGACCTCGAGCGGGTACACGTTGTAGCCACCCCGGATAAACATTTCCTTTACCCGGCCGGCAAGGCGAACCAGGCCAGCATCGTCGACGAGCGCCAGGTCGCCGGTGCGGAGCCAGCCATCGACGATGGTGTCGGCCGTGGCCTCGGGGTTTCGCCAATAACTATCCATCATGGCGGGCGACCGGAGCCACAATTCGCCGATCTCACCATCGGGGAGCGCGGCGAGGTCTTCGCCCCGAACCTCCACATCGACACCGGAACGCGGCCGCCCAACGGTATGGAGCACCTCTTCGTCGTCGGCATCGGGAGCCGTGCCGAGGCCGATGCCGCCGCTCTCGGTTGAGGAGTACCGGATCACGTAGTTGGCCCCGAAGCGTTTGCGGGCTTCGGCGACCAGTGCCGGGGGAGAGGCCGCGGCTCCGGCGACGATCGTGGTCACCGCCGAGAAGTCGTAGTCGTCGAAGTTTGGTTGGCGAAGCAACAGCGCAACCTGCGGGGCAACCCCGGCGATGACGGGCATGCGGTACTCGTGCAGCAGTTCGAGAACTCGGGCCGCCTTCCACTTGTGTTGGAGGTGCGTGGTGCTGCCGCTGGCGAGAAGCCACGGCCATTTCGTCATAAACCCAACGTGGGCGAACTCGGTGGGGGCGACGGCGTGGCCGCCACCGCCCCACGCCCCACCGGTATCGAGGTCGCGGATCGCTTCGAGCTGGCGGTTGGTAAACAACGCTCCTTTGGGGTGGCCGGTCGAGCCCGAGGTAAAGCAGATCGTGACCGGTCGGTCGATGTTGTCGGGCAAGGGGTCGACGGTTGCTCCGTCGGCTCGGAGTTCGCGAAGGACCTCGGCCGCGTCGCCAGCTGGCTCGATGAGCACCAAGGACGCCGAGGATTCTTCGAGGCCGCCCGCCAGGTCGGCGGTGGCGATGATCACTTCGGCAGCGACGGTTTCGATCGCCGACAAACGCTCGGCCGGTTGGTAACGCGGGTTGATACCGGCGGTGATCGCCCCGAGCTTCGCCAAAGCCGCATAGGCGACGAGGTAGTCGATGGTCGATGGCAAGGCCAGCACCACGACGGTTCCCTCCGCTACTCCCCGCTCCGCTAGTCCGGCCGCCGCTTCGTCGGAGTGCCGGTCGAGTTGTTCGTAGGTGAACGGCCAGCCGTCGGCGCTCACATAGGCGACATGGTCGCCGTAGTCGTTCGCCGCCTTGCGGACGACTGCGCCCAGCATCAGTTGTCCAGGAACTCAGCGGTGCTGCCGCCAAGCGGGATAGGCGACATACCAAGCTTGCGATGATCCCACGACCGAATCCGGTCGACATCGAGACGGACCGCTACCCGTTTGTGCAACATGACCTCAACAAAGGGAGCCATCTCCTCGGTGTACGGTCCGGTGTAGCGCTCCCAAACACTCACGCCGACCTTCCAGAGTTGATCCGGGTCGTCGATGATCGCTCCTTGGCCATCGATCGAAACGCCTCGCAAGGTGTCGTAGGTGTTGCCGGCCTCGATCATCACGGTCAGGGCGTTGTTGCGTCGCAGGTTGACGACCTTTTGGGCCTTTGCCTTGGTCTCGAACCACAACACGCCGTCGATCAGGCCATACCACATGGCCACCAGATGAGGCGCGCCGTTTGGTCCGACAGTGGCCATCGTTGCGTTGCGTGATTGCTCGATGAACTGGGCGACCTCGTCGCTCGTCATCTCGATCTTTGAACGTTCGTTGGTGCCCATCAGCTACGCCAGCGCTTCTTCGATCTTGGCCATCGCTTCGTCGTCGATCGCTTCGACCACTTCCATGGCCGCCATGTTCTCGGTCACTTGCGACGCTCGGCTGGCGCCGGTGATAACGGTCGAAACGTGGGAGTTCTTCAGGCACCACGCAATGGCGAGTTGGGCCATCGAGCATCCCAAGCCATCGGCGATCGGGATCAGTTTGGCGACCCGGGCCAGGTTGGTCTCGTCGGTGAGTTGGTCGGCCAGCCATTGGTATTCGGGAAGGGCTGCTCGGCTGTCGTCGGGGATTCCGTCTTGGTACTTGCCGGTCAAGATGCCCGAGGCCAGCGGCGACCAGATGGTGGTGCCGAGCCCAAACTCTTCATACAGCGGGGCGTAACTGTCTTCGACCAATTCGCGGTGCAACATGCTGTACTGCGGCTGTTCGGTTACCGGGCGGCGCAGCCCGAGGCGATCGGCGACGCCGTACGCCTCTCGTAGCTCGGCGGCCGACCACATCGAGGTGCCCCAATAGGTGGCTTGGCCTCGGTCGACCATGTCGTGCATGGCCCACACGATCTCTTCCATTGGGGTGTCGGGGTCGCAGCGATGGCAATACGCAATGTCGACATAGTCGAGGCCGAGTCGCTCGAGCGAACCTTCGATGGCGCCCAAAAGGTACTTGCGGTTCAGGGTGTTTCGGGTGTTTGGGCCGTCGTGAATACCAAAGAAGAACTTGGTCGACACGATGTACTCGTGACGCGGCCACTCGAGCTGTGCAAAGACGTTTCCCATAATGGTTTCGGAGGCGCCGCCGGCGTAGGCCTCGGCGTTGTCGAAAAAGTTGACGCCGCTATCCCAGGCCGCCTGCATGCAGCTGGCGGCACGGTCGGTGTCGAGTTGGGTGTCGAAGGTGACCCACGAGCCGAACGACAACGCGCTGACCTTGAGACCACTGGTTCCTAGACGTCGATATTCCATGGGCGGACCTTAGTTAGGCTCCGACCGAAGCGACATTTCCGCGCTGGTCCTTGGCTGAAATTCGATTGGCAAATGTTGCCCGAACGAGATCGCTCCGGGGAGGGCGAACCGTTACAGTCCGTTACGTGGATTTTCAGCTGTCGGAGTCCGAAGAAGCCTTCCGAGACGAGGTGCGTACCTGGCTTGAGGAGCACCTGGTTGGCGAGTTTGCCGACCTGCGAGGCCGAGGTGGCGTTGGCCAAGAAGATATTCCGCTCGAGATGCAGATGGCGTGGGAGAAGGAGCTGGCCTCGGGAGGCTGGTTGGGTCTTGGCTACCCGACCGACCTTGGGGGCCGCACCGTAAGCCTGTTCGAACAGGTCGTGTTTTTCTCGACCTATGTCGAAGCCGGCGGCCCGGGCCGAATCCCCAACATGGGCGCAACGTTGCTCGGCCCAACCGTGGTCGCCTACGGCACCCCCGAGCAACAACAGCGGTTCGTCCCGCCGATTTTGGCCGGCGAAGAGTGGTGGTGTCAGGGCTACTCCGAACCAAACGCCGGCTCGGACCTTGCCAACGTCGGCACCAAAGCGGCGCTCGATGGCGGCGAGTGGGTTATCAACGGGCAAAAGGTCTGGACCTCCTTAGCGCAGGTTTCGGACTGGTGTTTTGTGGTCGCCCGCACCGAGCCGGGTACTGAACGCCACGCCGGGCTGTCGTACCTGTTGGTGCCGATGGATCAGCCGGGTATCGAAACCCGTCCGATTATCCAGATCACCGGCGGCGACGAGTTCAACGAAGTGTTCTTCTCCGACGCAAAGACGGCTGAGGAGAACGTGGTCGGCGAACTGGGCCAAGGCTGGGCGGTGGCGATGGGCACCCTTGGCTTCGAACGTGGCGCCTCGACCCTTGGCCAGCAGATGACCTACCGGGCCGAGCTCGACGACCTGCTCCGGTACGCCAAGCGCACAGGCGTCAACACCGATCCCGTCCTTCGTCAAGAACTCGCCCAGGCGTACAGCACGCTCGAGATCATGCGCTTTAACAACCTGCGCATGCTCTCGATCGAAGCATCGGGTGGTGTTCCGGGGCCCGAGATGTCGATCGGCAAACTGTATTGGGCAAGTTGGCACCGGATGCTCGGCGAATTGCTGATCCGGTCGCGAGGGGCCAGCGGCATGGTGGCCGACGATTCGGTGTTTGGCGAGCAGTACCCGATCGACTCGATGCAGCGCACGTTCCTTTACAGCCGAGCCCACACGATCTACGGCGGCAGTAACCAGGTACAACGCAATGTGCTTGGCGAACGGGTGCTCGGCCTTCCCCGCGAACCAAAACCCCCAACGACGACCTAACATCCCGTTCTGATTGCAGTTGAGCCGCGCAGCGCGGTTCAACGGCGAAAATTTCGGGAGGGGTTAGGCGGTGAGGGCCTTGAGGGCGGTTTCGATCATCTGGTTGATGGCGTCCTTTACGACGGTGCGGTCGGGGTTGTAGCCCTCCATTGCTTCGTCGGCCTTGGCCAGTGGGTTGCCATCGACGGTCAAGATCGCTCCGGCGCGAGCACCAGCGAGCGATGCAGCGACGAACAGCGCCGCGCACTCCATCTCGACGGCGATGCAGTTGGCGCTCTGCCATAGTTCGAGGTTTGAGCCGAGGACCTGCGATGGATAGAACACATCGCTCGTGAGCACGATGCCGTAATGCGGACTACCGGCCGCCGACAACAGGGCGTGTGTCAGCCCGGGGTCGGCCACCGCTGGATACTCGGGAGGCACCACGCCTTGGCTGTAGCCGTCGGCTCGAACCGCGCCTGTGGCGACGACCAGGTCGCCGTCAGATACCGAGTCCTGAAGCCCACCACACGTTCCGGCCCGGATGATCTTGGTTGCACCGGCCATGAGTATCTCCGAGAAGCAGACCCCAGCACCGGCGCTGCCGACCCCGTGGCTGATCACCACCACATCGGTGCCGGCGTAGGTTCCGCCAAAGCTGTGGTACTCGCGTCGAGCGTCGATTGGCTTTGCGTTATCAAGATGTTCGGCCACCAGCGTGGCCCGGCCTGGATCGCCGACCACCAGCACGTTGGGTGCCAAGCCAGATCGAGGTAAGCCAGTAATCGGGAAGGTCGTCATGACCCGACAGTCTAGGACTCTTGGTCGGCTGGGGCGGGAGGATCGAGCAGCGGACGGTAGCTGCTTCGGTCGAGGCTCTGGGGCACAAAGCAGTCCCGGCCTTGGGTCGGGCACAGACCGCTGCTGAACGGTAGGTATTGCAGCAGCAGGGCCCGGTCGGCGAGCCAATGTTTGTCGGCATCGAAACTGCCACTTGCGCCCAGTGGCATCTGCAAGCGCCGTTCGGCCTCGAGTCCGGCCACAAAGTCCGAAACGGTGAAGTTGAGGGGGCCGCGGTCGAGCGCCGACTTCACCAGGTACATCAACAAACATTCGGTGTAGCCAATATCGCCCGGCGGTTCGACCGAATCGGCCGCCGCGCCGCGGGTACTGCGCTCCTCGAGCCCGGCGCTGAACGTCCAGTCACCTCGGGGGCCCATGTTGGCGTACTCGCCGTTGAGGAAGTTGTTCCAGCCCACCCGACATTCGGTGGCGATGGGGGTCTCGGGCAGTACCGTGCCGCCGTAGGTGCCGAGCGCTTGGGCCCCGTACCACCCCTGACCCAACCGGCTGGCGGCGAACGGGTCAGCGATGTTGTCAACATCGACGATGAGGTTGTTCCATTCGGCCCCGAGCCGACGCATCTCGTCGCCGAACGGACCGGCGATGGTCGAGTTCGACAACATCACCAGGGTCTCGGTCTGGCCGGTGATGAGTTCCTCGACTTTCGTTGGCAAGGTTTCTATCGCCGCCTCGACCCCTTGGCTGGTGGGGATTTCCTGGGTCACGACGTCGTACCCAAGGTCGTCGAGCGCTTGTGCGGCTGCTTCGGCCGACGCGGCGTCGACCACACCGTCGTTGTGCACGACGGCCACCCGTCCGACGAGCAAACCCTCTTTTTCGAACCGATCGATGGCGGTCATGGCCAGAACTTCTCGGGGAGGTTCGAGACTAAAGATCAGACCGTCGCCGTTGTCGAAGTCGGCGAGGTTGGGGTTTTCGCCCACGATGACCGGCCGGGCGTACTGATCGACGAGGCACTCGGTAGCGACGGTTTCAAGACCGGCAACGTTGAGAACCACAAAGGCGTCGCGCTCCTCGGCGATCCGGTCGCATGCGGTAAGGAGCGACTCGGGCGCCAGCGGGTCGTAGCTCGCGACCACGACTTCGACTCGACGACCCTGGATGCCGCCGGCGTCGTTGATGCGGGCCTGCTCGGCCCGCCATCGATCGGTTTGCATCGAAACGGTGAGGTTCTCGACGAAGCCCGACCCAATGAGTGAGTTGACGTCGCGCAGGATGACCCCGATGCGGATCGTGGTGTCGGTTACCCCAGGTGCGCTAGCCACCGGCGTGTCCTGCTGAAGGAGCTCGACGGGTGCCGCTTCGGGCGGCTCGTCGGGTGCTTCGTCGTCGGTGGAGTCTGGCCGATCGTTCAGATTCGCTTCGGCTTCGGCTGCCGCTTCGGACGGCTCTGGTGCGGCGCTGCTACACGCCGCGGCGAGGAGCGCGAGGGCCAGGAGAAGCACCGAGAGTCGGCGCTGCCGGAAACGGGTGGCAGAGGTGGTCACAGCGGCCGAACCTACCGGTGAGGGTGCAAAGCTGCCATAAACGACGCCCCGACGACTCCGGCCCGCGTCGTGGGAGCGACGTGGGGGAGCAGGAGGGGGAGGTGTGGGGTGAAATGTCATCGAGTGTCGGCCTAGTTTTTGGCCACTTCGTTTGGCGGTGGGGTGTTCGCAGCGGTCTATCCTGACGTTCTAGCTACCTGAGGAGCAAGCTCGCCATGCCCGAAGCCTTTATCGTCGACGCCGTTCGTACCCCGGTCGGGAAACGTGGAGGCGGACTTTCCGGTGTGCATTCGGCCGATCTTGGTGCTCATCCGATTCAGGCGCTCGTCGAACGCACCGGTATCGATCCTGAGCGGGTCGACGACGTTATCTACGGGTGCTGCGACACGATTGGTCCTCAGGCCGGCGATATTGCCCGTACGGCCTGGTTGGCGGCCGGCATGCCCGAAGCGGTTCCCGGAGTCACCATCGACCGCCAGTGCGGTTCGGGTCAACAAGCGGTGAGCTTCGCCGCCATGGGTGTGATGGCCGGGGTTCAGGACCTCGTCGTGGCCGGCGGCGTACAGAACATGAGTCAAATTCCCATCAGCTCGGCGATGACCCTCGCCGGGCCGCTCGACCTCGGCGACAACCCGTTCCACGGCTCGACCGGTTGGGTCGACCGGTACGGCACCCAAGAGGTCAGTCAGTTCCGTGGCGCCGAGTTGATCGCCGAGAAGTGGAACATCAGCCGCGAGACGATGGAAGAGTTCGCCTTTGCGAGCCACGAGCGGGCGCTGACCGCCATCGACGAGGGTCGTTTCGAACGCGAGATCGTCCCCCTGGGCGACGTGTCGGTCGACGAAGGGCCCCGACGCGGCGGGTCGATCGAAAAGATGGCGACCTTGGCGCCACTGCAAGAAGGCGGTCGACTCACCGCTGCGTTGGCGAGCCAACTCTCCGACGGTGCAGCTGCCTTGTTGATCGCGTCCGAAGCTGCGGTGAAGGAACACAACCTCACCCCGCGGGCCCGTATCCACCACATGAGTGTGCGAGCCGACGACCCGATCTACATGCTGACCGGACCTATCGCAGCCACCACTCACGCCATGGAAAAGACCGGCATGAGTGTCGACGACATGGATCTGTTCGAGTGCAACGAGGCGTTTGCCTCGGTGCCTCTTGCGTGGATGGCAGAACACAACATTCCGCACGAGAAGGTCAACGTGAACGGTGGAGCGATCGCCTTGGGTCATCCGATTGGCTGCACCGGTGCCCGCCTGATGACCACCCTGCTCAACGAGCTCGAGCGCACCGGTGGTCGTTATGGTCTGCAGACGATGTGTGAAGGCGGCGGTCAGGCCAACGTGACGATTCTCGAACGGCTCTAATCGGCTAGTTGGTCGATCAGCCCGAGCCGTAACGCCTGTTCGGCGTCGATCGCTCGATCGATCAACAACAACCGGGCGGCCGCCTGGCGGCCAATCCGGTGGGTGAGCGATACCGTTCCTCCTGCGCCTGGGAGCAGTCCCATCTCCAGCTCTGGTAGTGAGAAGGTGGCGTCGTTGGTCGCGGTCACCGTTTGACCGAAGGCGGCAAGTTCGAACCCCGCTCCGACGACGGCGCCGTGAACCCGGAAGTTCACTACCGCGGGGCACGCCACGAGTTGGCGAGCAACGCTGCTTGCGAGCCGGATGGCGTGGGCGGTCGCCGGATCTTGCACCGCCCCGAACTCGGCGAGATCGCCGCCGATGCAGAAGTGTTTCCCGACGCCCGAAATCTCGACCGACTCCAGTTCAGGTCGCTGGTTAAGCGCCTGCAGTATCGCGTGCAGCTCGTTGCGCATTTCGGTGGTGAATGCGTTCTTCAGCCGAGGTCGGTTGAGCTGAAGTTCGACCCGGGCGCCGTCGTCGGTGACGATCACCGGTGGGGTAGAGGTAGCGGGCCGCACGCGACGCCGTTGGTTGTTCTTGTCGAGCCACCGCTGGTGCTCGGCGCCCGCTTGCAGGGTTGCGTAGGCCAACGACTCGCTGATCAACGCTGCTTCGGCTGGTAGTTGTTCGGCCAAGCGGAGTTGTTGCGCGGCCACGGCTGCCGCCTGCGGGTTTGCGGCGCAGCGGGTGGCTAACTCGGCGACCTCGTGGTCGCCGACGACTACATCGGCGGTCGGATTGGCGGTGCCAACGCTGGCCACGACAAATCCCTGCCCGGCCAGAAAGCCAAGGTCAAGGGTAGGCGAGGGCTGGTCGATTGCGACCAGCGAAACCTCGGTAGCTGGCGGCGTGTCACCGGTGGCAGACGCCTGCAAGGCGTCGGCCGACGACCACCGAACCAGGGTCATAAATTGGGACCTCGGGTCTAGTCCGAGGCCGGTAGCTGCTCGGCGTCTTTGATCGGCAAAATGGTCTCGCCGAGCGAAACCGATCCTTCGCCGGCCTTGGTGCACAGCAGTTCGAGCGAGGCGTCTTCGTTGACGTACCGCTTGCCCAACGCACAACCCTCGGTGAACCCGTCGACCGGCGATGCTTCGGGAGCGTCGGTACCGGCGATCACCATCGCAACACCGCCACAGCGAATATCGAGTTCGCCTTCGGGGGCTTTCACCGCAATGAGTTCGGTGGCGCACACTGCGCTCTTGAGTCGACCGCCAGCCTTGAGTTCAACCATTTGTGTTGTGTCCCCTTCTCGAAAACGTTGGCAAGATCCTACGGTAGTGCCGTTCGTGAAAGACCGTCCAAGTCTCGGTCAGAAGTGGCGGAGGGAACATCAATGTTGAATCCGCGACAATTCGAACTCGACCTCGCCGCCGCCATCACCCATGGCGCGCCACGCGCCCAAGACGGTGGCGAGGCGCTCGAGATGTTCACGCGACTCAACGCCGATCCGGGTACCCGACTACGTCTCGAAGGGCCCTTCCTCGAGCGGGTAGAGGCCACCGCCGCCCTGATATCTGAGCGCGTCGACGGTGTTGGGCTCTTGGTCGAACGGGCGATGCACGCTGGACACGTCGGGCCTCGGCAGCGACAAAGCCCGCCGCATTCGGTAGGAGGCTCGGCGGTTTTGCTCGACGCACTCGACGGCCGGTTCGTGCTCAACCTCGCCCGGCCGGTCGATCGCCAGTCCTTGCCCGCGTTGGTAGGTCGGCCCATCGATCCGTGGGACGAGTCGGCTCTGGTCGACGCCGTTGCCGAGCTGCGGGTTGTCGACCTCGACCAACAGGCCATGTTGCTCGGACTTGCCGCCGCAGCGGTGCCGAACCGGCCGCTCGGGTGTGACGACGCGCCGGTCGACCCGCAGCTGGTCGCCCGGGAGCAGGCCCCGGTTCGTGGGCCGGTAAAGGTCGGCGAGGTGGTCGAGTCGGATTTCAACAAACCACAGCTAAAGATCGTCGACTTCACGTCGTTGTGGGCTGGCCCGCTGTGCTCGACTCTGATCGCCGATGTGGTGGGCGGCGCGTCGATGGTCACCACCCTCAAGGTGGAGGGCACTGGTCGTCCCGACGGGGCGCGACGAGGTCCGGCGGCCTTCTTCGAGCGGCTCAACGGCCACAAAACCATGGTTGAGGTCGACTTCGCTTCCGCCACTGGTCGCAGCCAGATCGCCGAGTTGGTAGCCAGCGCCGATGTCGTACTCGAAGGATCGCGGCCGCGGGTGTTCGAACGCTTGGGTATCGACCCGGCCGAAACCGTGCGACAACGGGGCGGGGTTTGGCTGAGTTTCACCGCATACGGGCGCACCGGCCCATGGAGTAACCGGATCGGATTTGGTGACGATGTAGCGGCCGGCGCGGGCATCGTGGCCTCGGGCGACCAACCGAGGTTCGTTGGCGACGCGTTGGCCGATCCGGTCGGGGCGCTGGTCGGCGCAGCCGCCGCGCTGCACGCTCTGCGGATAGGCGCCGGTTGTGTCATCGATGTAGCGCTACGCGAAGCACTTGGATTCCTCTGGGGCGATACCACAGCACACCAGATTTAAGGCTGAAACCGCAGCGGTTTGTGCCCCTTTGGGCCTTCAAGATCCGGCGCTTCGTGCCGATGGTTTGATCAGGAACTGGATGATCTTCAGTTCGGAAGGACCACAATGTTCACCAACTCACTGCATCGACTCATGGCGGTACTCGTTGCAATGACCGTGCTAGCCACCGGTTGTTACTCCCTCGACAGCAATCTGTCGGTGAACGAGGACGGGTCCGGAACCTTCGTCGCCGAGTTCCTCATCGACAAGGACACCTCGCCGGACACGCTCCAGGTCGGCAACGACTTGGTCGCTCCATGCGACGCCGCGACGTCGATGCGAAACGTTGCTCCGGCTGGAGCCATCTTCACCGAGCTCGATGGCGGTGGCGAGTGTGGTGCCCGACTCGAGATGACCTTCGCCGATCTCGATGAACTGCAGGCTGGGCTCAACTCGCTAAGCAGCGAGGCTCGCTTCTCCGCCTTTGGCCATTTCCCGGCGGTCGCCGTAACCGAATCCAACGGCAACTGGTCGATGGAAGCGCAATTTAAGGCGCCGGTTCCCGACACGATTGGTGACCAGGCGGCCTTCCGTGACGAGGTTGGCGCTGGCCAATTCAACTTTGCGGTCAAGCTGCCCGGTCGACAGGTGCAACACAACGCCACCCGTATTGCCCAAGATGGCTCGATGGTGTGGGAGATCAATCCGTTGGTCGACGGCAGTAAGACCCTCTTTGTGCAGACCGAGCCGGGGGCCACGATTCTTGGCGAAAGCACCGATGGTGGATTTCCGACTGGCTTGTTGTTCCTCATCATGTTGCTGGCCGCAGGTATGGCGGCGGCGATGATTGTTGGAAACTCTCGTCGCAAACGTCAGTACGAAGGCGACGAAGAAGACGACGGCGAAATGATCGAGATCAGCGAACGCTTGGGAATGGGACGCAAGCGGGTCAAAGACGCCGGCACCGATGTTGTCATGCCCGACTTCGATGACGCCGATGCTCCGGCTCTCGCCGGCCCGGCCTCGGCCGAGCGAGTCTCGCTGTTCGGTGCTCCTGAGTCGTCAACTGATCTGACTACTGCTGGGCCAGAGCTCCACAGCGACAACCTCGGCGGGTCCGGGTCGGAACCGGACTCGGAGTCGGTACGCGACCTCGGCGATCAGCTGGCCATGTACGGCGAGGCTGCCGAGGTCGCCGACTCGTCAGAGCTCGACGAGGTCCCCGATTCTCCGCCACCAGCCCCCGCACCCATGGGCGTTGCGCCTGCGTCGGTGGCCTCGTGGCCCGCAGCGCCGTTCGACGATGTTGCTAGCCGGACCTTTGGCGACCCCGCCAGTACGGGAGAAGCTGAAGTTCTCGACACCGAACCGGTTGCCAACACCTGGCTGACCGACGTGGCGAAAATGACCAGCACCGAACCCGCAGAGGCACCTCCGGCCCCACAGGTGCCGTCCGGTAACGCGTGGCTGAGCAATGATGAACTGGGCGACTTCGCATCGCCAGACAATTTCGCAACAGCTCCAAACGACGTTGCATCGCCAGCACTGATTGGCGCCGATGCCCCCGCCGCCGAGCTCGATGCGCCGGCGATGGCCGCACCAAACCTGTTGAGCGAGACCTCACGGCAACCAGCCTGGCCCCAGGGAACGATCGGCGTCGCGACCGCTGAGGCGGCCGACGCCGGACCCGCAGCGTGGCCCCAGCCCGTCGAGTCGAGCCTGGCTGCTCCTCCGGCGATGCCTGAGTCGAGTTTGGCTGCTCCGCCGGCGATGCCTGAGTCGAGTCTTGCCCCTCCCGCGGCGGCTGCACCCGAGGTGCAATCCACGCTTGCGCCCCCTCCGATGGAACGCCCAACGCCGCAACCTGAGTCGGTAGTCGAGGACACACCAACCCTCAACGACATGACGTGGGACCCGCAGCGCAACGCCTACGTTCTGTTCGACAAGCGTCGCAACGCCTGGATGTTGTTCGACGACGCAACCCAGAGCTGGTCGACCATCGAGCGTTCCTGAGCCAGCGCTGACGAGGACCCGGTCGCCTAGACGATCGGTCGTTACCATGGCCGGGTGGACGAACGCTCCGACCAACAACGCACGGATCAAACGTTAGGCCGACGCGGCGAGCAGACTCGACAGCGGTTGCTCGACTCGACGCGCAACCTGCTCAACGAACGCGGGTATCGCGGGTTGCGAGTTGCCGACATTGCCCGTCAGGCCGGTACGAGTCCGGCGACCTTCTACACCTACTTTGCCGATGTCGAGGCGGCGATCTACACGTTGATGACCACCGTGGTTGCCGAGGCCGACACCCGACTTCGCCAACCGATCGAGAACTCCGAGTGGACCCCCGACAATGTCGAGGCGCATGCTCGAGCGCTGGCCGAAGAGTTTCTGCACTTTTGGGCCGACCATCACGAGTTGATCAGCGTGGTCGACCTGCGGGCCGCCGAGGGCGCCGGAGCGTTGAAGGATGTACGAGGCCAACTGTTGCGAGGGGTAAGTAACGCCCTCGAGTCCACCTATGAATCCCGGGTCCACGTCGACGCCAAGGGCCGGGCGTTTGTGCTGGTAGCGATGCTGGCCAACGTTGCGGCCCACCAACACGGCATGATCGCTGCTGGAGTAAGCCGGGACGAGCTGGTGGCAAGCCTGACGAAACAGATGGCCTACGGTTTCTAGGCCATTCAGCTCGTTACGCTGTATTTCCTGTTATTTCCGTATTGTTTGTTCTACTGTGGGCGCATGGCAGCGGGAACAACATCTTCACGAAAACTGCGGATTCCGATCACCCGGGACAAGGTGTCTCACAAGTGGGTGCTCTTTACGATTCTCGTAGCGCTCAATGTGATGGATCTGATTCTCACCGAGACGGGTTTGAGCCTCGGAGTTCTTGAAGAGAACAACCCATTGATGACCGAAATCGTTACCCGGTGGTGGCTGGCGGCCATCGTCAAGCTCGGGGCACTCGGTGTGGTTGGCGGGCTGTTCTATCTGATTCGAGAGCGATCCAAAATCGTCGAAGGCGCACTTTGGATTTGTATTGCCTGGTACACGTGGGTTGTGGCTTGGAACTACAGCCTGATCGTGACCGCTATCTAGAACGCGAAACTCGGGCGGGATTCACATCCCGCCCAAAGATCCCAGTAGGGGCACTTCTGGTTCGTTCCGATCACTGTGGGGGTGATCGGGGCGGACCAGATGCGTTTTTGGATCAGAACCCCTAACGTTGCGTCGTGACTACCGATGCACGTGGGGACTGGCCGGAACGACTCGAGGGGTTTGCCGAGCGCCAGCGGTCGGCTCGGGCGATGGGCGGCGACGAGAAGCTGGCCCGCCAGCACGGCAAGGGCAAGCTCGATGCCCGCCAGCGGATTGAAGCACTTGTCGACCCGGGGTCTTTCGTAGAGCTCGGAACGCTCGCCGGGCCGCTCGATGGGTCGAGCCCGGCCGACGGCGTGGTTGCTGGCCATGGTCTGGTCGATGGTCGCCCGGTAATGGTCGGGGCCGAGGACTTCACGGTGCTCGGAGGATCGATCGGGCCAGGCAGCGCATCGAAGCGGTTCCGCATCGCCGAGCTGGCCGGACGCGAGCGGGTGCCGCTGGTGATGATTCTCGAAGGTGCGGGTCATCGCCCGCTACGAGACGGCGAATCGCACGGGCGCAGCCCGATCGACCTGCAAGAACAGTCGCGACTGTCGGGCAAGGTTCCGATCGTGACCGCGGTGCTTGGGCCTTCGGCGGGCCATGGCGCTCTCATCGCGTCGTTGTCGGATTTCTCGATCATGAGCCCCCAGGGAGCCATCTTTGCGGCCGGCCCGCCGGTAGTGAAGGAATCATTGGGTGAAGAGGTCACCAAAGAAGATCTTGGCGGGCCCTCGGTAGCGATTCCGAGTGGTCTGATCCATAACCTGGCCGGCGACGATCACGCGGTGCTGGCCGATGTTCGCACCTACTTGGGCTACTTCGGTTCGAGCGCCTGGAGTTACCCACCCCTGGGTGGCTCGCCCGACACGGGGCCCCGTTCGCTCGACGACTTGGTCGAGGTGATCCCGAGCGACGGCGCAAAGGGCTACGACATACGCCACGTCATCAGCCGCGTGGTCGACGGTGGATCGTTCTTTCAGGTTGGGCCCGACTTTGGGCCAGCGATGGTGTGCGCGTTGGCGCACCTCGGTGGCAACCCGGTGGCCGTTGTGGCAAACCAACCGGCCTACGCCGCCGGCGCGATCGACGCCGACGCCGCCGACAAGGCGGCCCACTTCATCGGGGTCGCCGATGCGTTCCACCTCCCGATCGTGTTTCTCACCGATAACCCCGGTGTTCTCGCCGGGTCTGCATCGGAGCGTCAGGGTATCTTGCGCAGTGGCGGACGAATGTTTGCGGCGCAAAATCTGGCCCGGGTGCCCAAACTTCAGGTGACGTTGCGCAAGGCGTACGGCTTTGGATCGATGGTCATGGCTATGACGAGCTTCAATGGGCAAACGATGTCGGTCGGCCTTCCGGGGGTCACGTTGGGTTCGATGGGTGCCGCGTCGGCGGGCAAGGCGCTCGGCGCCGATGAGCACGACGCCGCCTCGTTGCGGCGGGCGGAAGACAACGCCGGCTACCGTTCGGCTGGGTCGATGAGCTTCGATGAGTTGATCGAGCCTGCCGAGGTGCGGAATCGATTGCTGGCCGGGCTGTCGCTCGCTTTGGCTCGTCGGCAAGCACCGGCCGAGCCTCGAAGCGGAGCCACGATCACCCCGTAGAGGGCGCATTACGTTCGCAGTTACAAAGTTTCTCAGGTCGGGTGCCGACGTGCCGACAGGATCTTATGGCCGAGCCACTTCGTTCGATCCCCTTCGACTACGAACTCGACGATGAACCTCTCACCGCGCACGAAGCGCACGAGCG
The DNA here is from genome assembly GCA_938038815.1 of uncultured Acidimicrobiales bacterium. Taxonomy (GTDB): domain Bacteria; phylum Actinomycetota; class Acidimicrobiia; order Acidimicrobiales; family SHLQ01; genus CALLQB01. Next base: position 40,414 of record CALHTF010000056.1, read on the forward strand.
GTCGACCAACCACGCCTCGGCGCGCAACACCCGGCTGGCAGGCACGATCACGATTGCGCTCGGCGGCATCACCGTCGTGCTGGCTGCCGTGATGTTCTTAGCGTCGGCGCGCAACCTGCTTCAGGTTGGCCCAGGCGAACGCTGGACCGCGCTTGCCGGTATTGGTCTCATAGCGGTTGGCGGCCTGATCGTTGTGGCGCTCGGTTTGATCGTGCGGGCGTTGAGTGCGCTCGACGAAGCTCGGCGCTAACGCGTTATTCGAACTCCTACCAATATTCTTCGAAGTGAATATTGCCCGGCTCGTTGCGCTTATCGAGGGTAAACCCGCGCTCGGTCAGTAGTTCGACGACTCCGGTCGTCTCGGGGAATGTGCCGTCTTCGGGAAGGCCGATCATCGCTGGGTTGCCGCAGAGAAACACGTGGGTGTTTTCGGGCTGTAAGGGATGGCCGAGGAACTGCTCGAAATCGTTGTTGACGATGAGGTCCTGGAGGTAACGCTTTGGGACATCGGCCTCGCGGGTCGGCATGGGGACGTAGTGGTAGTTGGGGTAACGCTTCTCGAGTTCGCGGTGCGTTTCCATGTAACCCAGGTCGGCCCAGTTGCGCACGGTGACCGTGGCGATGATCGGGCCGGTGTGGCCTTTGCGGAGGAGTTCGGCGGCCATCGAGTTGTGTGGTGCCTCGCCGGTTCCGGTGGCGAAGAACACGACGGTGGTCGACGGGTCGAGAACCGAGCCGAGCGTGTATCGGCCGGCGACCTTTGGGCCGAGGTAAATGCGGTCGCCTGGGCGTTTGAGTGCCAAGCGGGGAGTGAGGGCCGGAACGTGAGACTCATCGGCGCGCACCAGCACGATGTAGAACTCGAGTTCGCCGCCAACATCGCCGGGCGCGATGTACCCCGACTCTTCGAGAATGGGGTGCGAGATCGAGTACGAGCGGCGGATCAGCTTTTCCCACTTGTCGTCGAGGTCGGGGTCGACCGCCTCGTCAATACGGTCTTCCCAGTAGCCGAGGCCGAGCGACGCGTACTGGCCCGGCAGATACGTGGTGTCGCCGTGGTCGGGCTTGACCCGCAGCACCCACAGGTCGGAGTGGGTCGGCTCGAAAGCGGTAATGGTTGCGTTGTAGTGCTCGTGGCGGAACTCTTCGACCGCGGATTCGTGGCGGGCCCGGCGACGCACGACCGACTTGGCGGCTGGGGCGTCGAAACCCGGGAAGCAGGCCTCGACCAAACGGGTGCCGATCTCCCACGAGTCGGCGGTCGGAACGTTCGGGTGGGTGTCGGGTTCGCCGAGGAACCACACCCGCCCGGTGGCCAACGCTTCTTCGGATACGTTGAAGGTTTCGAACGGCGGCCGGCAACGTTGGGCCGCCAACACGATGTGGTCGAACTCAAGGTCGGGTGTTCGGCGATCGTTGAAGAACGCGACGGGAAACTTGTCGTCGCTGCTGATCTCGTCGGGGACGGCGCGGTACAAGATCGTGGCCCGGCGCTCGCGCTCGAGTTGGCGCAGGGTGGTGTCGGCGGCGGGCGCTAACTGTGCCGGGTCCATCCCGCCAGCAGCCATCACGACCCGTGCCCCGGCATTGGCCGCGTTCCAGACCAACTCCACCGCGTTATCGGTGTGGCCCACGACCATGATGTCGAGGTCGTCAAGGTGCTCGGGCAAGGTATCGACCGTAACCGAGGCTTGGGGCGAGGCGAGAGGTGGCGACCAGTTCGGGTCGGCGTCGCGCATCGCCATCAGGCAGCCGTGGGTGCGATAGGTGCGAAGGTCGGTGGTGACGAGGAGTTCGTCGCCATCGAGTTCGACGCCGACCAGGTTCTCGCCGTAGGCGACATCGACTTGGTTGGCGGGCACTAGTTCGCCGAAGGCCACCCGGTCGCCGGGCTCGATGAGTCGTACCCGTTTGAGGCCCGAGCGCAGCGACGAGATGGCAACCGAGAGCCCGCCCGCGGTTCCGCCGATCACGATCAGGTCGTAGAGGTCGTCGGTGGCGGTGTCGTTCATCGGGGCTCCCTCGAGTCAGAGGAATAGGCGAGCGGTTGTGTAGATAGCTCTTGAACCAGCCTTCGGACCTGCTTTATTCCGATCTGGAGCTGCCTATTCGTTCCCCCAGAGTTACAACCGTTCGATGATGTAGTCCAGACAGTTCGTCAAAGCTTCGATGTCGGACGGCGGCGTTGCCGGGAACATAGCGATGCGGAGCTGGTTGCGGCCGAGCTTGCGGTAGCCGTTGGTGTCGACGATGTTGTTGGCCCGCAAGATATCGGCGAGCATGTCGGCGCTGATCGAATCGTCGAAGTCGATGGTGGCCACCGTCGAGCTGCGGTGCTCGGGGTTGGCGACAAACGGCGACGCGAAGTCGCGGCTTTCGGCCCACCCGTACATGGTGGCGGCCGACTCGTCGCACCGCTTGGCGGCGAACTCAAGGCCGCCGTTGTGGTTGATCCACTCGACTAGCTCGACGGCCAAGAAGATGGTGGTGAGCGCTGGGGTGTTGTTGGTTTGGTCTTTGCGGCTGTTGTCGAGCGCCGTCTTGAGGTTGAGCGACGGCGGGATCCAGCGATCCGAGGCGGCGATCGATTCGATCCGGTCGGCACAAGCGGGGGAGATGGCGGCCAGCCACAGGCCGCCGTCGGAACCCAACACCTTTTGCGGGGCGAAGTAGTAGCAGTCGGTTTCGGCAGCCGAGAAGCGCAAGCCACCAGCGCCCGAGGTTGCGTCGACGAGAACAAGTGCATCGGCGTCGGCGCCTTCGGGGCGGACCAGGGGCATCGACACGCCGGTGGTGGTTTCGTTGTGGGTCAGCGCGTAAACGTCGATTCCTGGGCGGGCAACGGCTTCGGTGCGGGTGCCCGGCTCGACGGCGATGATCTCGGGGTCGTCGAGGTGCGGTGCGCCAGCGACCGCCTTACCAAACTTGCCGGAGAACTCGCCAAAGTCGAGGTGCTGGGACTTGTTGTTGATTAGGCCGAACAGTGCGGCGTCCCAAAAGATCGTGGTTCCGCCGTTGCCGAGCATGATCTCGTAACCATCGGGGAGAACAAACATTTCGGCGAGCGCATTGCGTAGTCGAGACACCATGAACTTCACCGGGGCCTGCCGGTGGCTGGTGCCCATGTACTCGGGAGCTTCGGCCGCCAACGCGGCGATACCTTCGGGCCGAACCCGAGATGGTCCGGCGCCAAAGCGGCCATCGGCGGGGAGCAGGTCGGCGGGGATGGTGATTTGGGGGGTTTCGGTGTTAGTGGTCACCTACTAACTATGCCGCATTGTCGCGTGAATCGTGTCAACATGCACCCTTAGATTTTGGGCAATTTGCTCGGCCGTTCTGTGGGTAATCCGCAGTTCATGGCTGGTCTGACCGCTCACAAAGCTCGACAAGACAAGAAGGCACAACTCCATGACCTCCGAACGGCTCTCTTCCCGCATCGGCGCAATCACCGAATCGGCGACCTTGGCCATCACTGCGAAGGCCAAGTCGCTCAAAGCCGCCGGCGAACCGGTGATTGGTTTTGGTGCCGGCGAGCCCGACTTTGCGACCCCGGCTCACATCGTCGAGGCGGCGGTTGCGGCCTGTCAGGATCCGGTCAACCACAAGTACTCGCCAGCGGGCGGACTGCCGGTGCTCAAAGAAGCGATCGTCGCCAAGACCCTTCGCGATTCGGGTGTCGAGTTCGATCCGAGCCAGGTACTCATCACCAACGGCGGCAAGCACGCCGTGTACAACACCTTCGAGGCGCTGCTGAACCCGGGTGATGAGGTGCTGGTACCGACCCCGTTCTGGACCACCTACCCCGAACCTATTTCGCTCGCTGGCGCCTCGACCGTGCAGGTTCAGACCAACATCGAATCCGGCTTTCGGGTGAGTGTCGACCAACTCGAAGCGGCGTACACCCCGAACACCAAGGCGCTGTTGTTCGTGTCGCCGTCCAACCCGACCGGCGCCGTGTACCCCAAAGAAACCATGGAAGCGATCGGCCAATGGGCGCTCGCCAAAGGCATCTGGGTCATCACCGACGAAATCTACGAACACCTTCTTTATGCGGGTAACGAACATCACTCGATCCTGAAGCTCGTGCCCGAACTCGCCGACAAGTGCGTGGTGCTCAACGGTGTAGCGAAAACCTTCGCCATGACCGGCTGGCGGGTGGGCTGGATGATGGGCCCGAACGATCTCATCAAGGCGGCGCAGAACCTCCAGTCGCACTCGACCTCCAATGTGTGCAACGTCGCCCAGCGAGCCGCCCTCGCCGCGGTGACCGGACCCCTCGATGCGGTAGTCGAGATGCGGGGCCACTTCGATCGTCGTCGCCAGCTGATGTACTCGTTGCTATCGGGCATCGACGGTGTCGAGGTCCTTGAACCTGAGGGTGCGTTCTACGCCTTCCCGTCGTTCGAGGGCGTACTCGGTCGCGACATTGGTGGGGTAACCCCCAACAGCACCACCGAACTGGCTGCTCTTATCCTCGATCAGGCCAAGGTTGCGATCGTGCCCGGCGAGGCCTTTGGTTCGCCGGGGTACGCACGGTTCTCGTTTGCCCTCGGCGACGACGACTTGGGCGAAGGTATCGGCCGCATCGCCGACCTGTTGGCCTAACCGTGGCCGCCGTCGCACCGTTTGGTTCGTGGGAGTCGCCGCTTAGTCCCCAAACCTTGGTTTCGGGGGCGGTGCGGATCTCTGAAGTTGTACCCGACGGCGACGCGGTTTGGTGGGCCGAGTCGCGCCCGGAAGAAGGTGGCCGATCGGCGTTGATGCGCTGGCGCGACGGCACTGCGACCGAGATCACGCCGCCCGAGGCCAACGTTCGGACCCGGGTGCACGAGTACGGCGGGGGCGCGTGGTGGATCCACGACGGCATCGCCTTCTACGTCGACGATTCCGATCAGCGATTGCGTTCGATCACCCCGGCTGGAGACGTGGCTGTTCTGTCGCCCGAACCAGCCACGCCTCGTGCGCTGCGGTTCGCCGATATGCGGGTGAGCCCCGATGGTCGCTGGGTGGTGTCGATCGGCGAAGAACATGCTGAAGGGACGCCTGAACCGATCAACCGGGTCGTTGCGCTGTCGACTGCGGCCGATCAGATCATCCATGTGGTGGCCGAAGGGCACGATTTCTACCAGTCGCCTCGGTTCTCGCCCGACGGCTCACAGCTTTGCTGGACAGCCTGGGACCACCCGAACATGCCGTGGGACGACACCGTCTTGTACTGCGCCGAGGTAACGCTCGGCGACACGGTCGAGGTCGGTCCCGCTCGGATCGTTGCCGGGGGAGTGACTGCGGGTGAGGCGGTTGTGCAACCCGAATGGTCGCCCGATGGCCGGCTGCACTTTGGTTCAGACCGCAACGATCGATGGCAGATCTTTGTTGAGGGCGATGACGAGCCGGTGCTCGATGTAGCTGGCGAGGTCGGTTACCCGCCGTGGGTCTTTGGGTTGTCTCGTTACGCGTTCTTGCCATCGGGCGAGATCGTTGCCGCTCGCTTTGTCGATGGCGTTGAGGTGCTCGACCAAAGCCCCGAGTACACGGCGTTTAACACCATCCGAACGTCGGGCACCGTCGATGCTCCGGTAATTTCCTACGGTGCCGCCTCGTGGTCGGCGGAAGCCACGGTGATCGCCAACGGTGAGGTTATTCGAGCGCCTCGCTCGCTCGGCCTCGACCCGGGGTTCTTGACCGCCCCGGAGGTGATTCGGTTCCCCGCATCCAACAACCCCGCCACCGAAGTCTCGGCTCTCTTCTTCGCCCCCGCTCATCCCACCACCAACGGTCCCGAGGGTGAACGCCCGCCCTTGATCGTGCTGGCCCATGGCGGTCCGACCTCGGCTGCTCGTTCTGAGCTCAAACTCGAACGCCGGTTCTGGACGAGTCGAGGGTTTGCCGTGGTCGACGTGAACTACCGCGGCAGCAGCGGTTTCGGCCGTCGGTATCGCAAAGCGCTCGACGGCCATTGGGGCATCGCCGATGTTCAGGACTGTGTCGCCGCCGCCCAGTTCTTGGCCGACCGGGGCGATGTCGACCCCGACCGGTTGCTGATTCGGGGCGGAAGCGCTGGCGGTTTCACGGTGCTCAGCGCACTCGCGTTCCACGACACGTTCGCCGCCGGGGCATCGAGCTACGGCGTGGCCGACCTCACCGCCTTGGCCGAGGACACCCACAAGTTCGAGAGCCGCTACCTTGACAACTTGGTTGGGCCCTACCCCGAAGCCCGCGAGATCTACGAACAACGATCGCCGATCAACCACCTCGACGGGTTCGATAAACCGATGATCGTGCTTCAGGGTTCCGAGGACGAGATCGTTCCGCCGGCCCAGTCGAGGATGATCGTCGCGGCCCTCGAAGCTCGGGGTGTTCCGGTTGTGTATCTCGAGTTTGAGGGCGAACAGCATGGGTTTCGCAAAGCCGAAACCGTCATCGCCGCCCTCGAAGCCGAACTCGGCTTCTTCGGCTCGGTCTGTGGGTTTACCCCAGCAAGCCCACTAGATTGAGCAGGTCGCGATCTCACCGGTCGCGCTCAGCTTCCCCCACCGGTTCGAATGCGGCTCAAAATGGCCTCTGACCACCACCAAGGGTTGAATCGAGCCGACCGCTAGGCAAAGCTTAGGTAGACCGCGACTACCGAAGAAGTGTCAATATGAGCCGTGAAGGAGACGGATTGCAGTGGGATTCCAGGCTGTCGCCTGGAGGTATTGGTAGTCCGCGTCATACCCGTCACGGCGTTCCGCGCTGGGTGTGGGTGGTAGTCGGCCTTACCTTTTTGTTGCTCTTGCTGTGGTTCATGGCAAGCCGCGGCGGCGACAGTGACAACACAACCGCATCCCCAGAGTCCGGCGATATTGCCGCTGCGGTGCGGATCGCCGAGAACCGAGCCGGTTACTCCGCCATCGAAATCACCGAGACCGACCAGAACGGTCGCATTGTCTTGACTGGCAACTTGCCGACCCTTGCCGACCGCCTGGCGGCCGAGAAGGTCGCCGTGTCGGTGGCCAACGTCATCGATGTCGACAATCAAATCACCACCGACGAGGTCGAACCCGTCGAGGGCGAAACCGCCGCGCCCCCCGTGTCGGAAGGGGCGCTGCTCTTGCAACGCAACTTGGCCCGAGAGGTTTCGGCGAATCCCATCTTCTTCGCGAGTGCAAGTGCCGAACTCGACCCCGTGTCGGCGGCGACTCTCGACCGTATCGCTGGCCTGTTGGGCGAGTCGTCGGCCAGCGTGGTTATCGAAGGCCACACCGACTCCGATGGCGAAGAACAAGCAAACCTTGAGCTCAGTTCGGCTCGAGCTCAGACCGTGCTCGATCAACTGGTGACCCGTGGTATCGACCCGGCGCGCCTCACCGCCCAAGGGTTTGGTGAGAGCCAGCCGGTTGCGTCGAATGAGTCCAAAGAGGGCAAGGCGAAGAATCGACGTATCGAGTTCGTCGTCGCCGGCTAACCAGGCGGCCTGACCATCGGGCCATCGGGAAAGTCTTACGATTTGTAAGGCAGTAAAGTTGAGTACTTCGGTCGGGTTTCAAGCTAAGTTCGCCCTATGGCGACAGTGTTAGTTACCGAGGAAATAGCGGCGGCGGGTCTCGATCGGTTGCGGGCCGAGGGCCACGAGGTGCGGGTCGAACTCGGCCTCAGTGCCGATGAGCTGCTCAAGGCAGTAGCCGATGTGCACGGTCTGGTGATCCGGTCGGCGACCACCGTTACCGCTGAAGTTCTCGACGCGGCGAAGCAGCTGCAGGTGGTGGGTCGAGCTGGTGTAGGGCTCGACAACGTCGATGTGGTGGCCGCCACCGAACGCGGCGTCATGGTGGTGAACGCCCCAACGTCGAACATCGTGTCGGCCGCCGAACAAACCATGGCGCTGCTCTTAGCCCAGGCTCGCAACATCCCCCAGGCACACGCCGCGCTGAGCGATGGCCGTTGGGAACGGTCGAAGTGGACTGGTGTGGAACTGCTCGACAAGACCCTGGCCATTATTGGTCTGGGCCGAATTGGCGCGCTGGTTGCCCAACGGGCGGCGGCGTTTGGCATGCGCATCGTGGGCTTCGACCCCTACATCAGCGAGGAGCGGGCAAGGTCGCTGCGGGTGGAACTGGTCGATCTCGATACCGCAATCGCCCAAGCCGACTTCTTGACCGTGCACGTGGCCCGCACGCCCGAAACCATCGGACTTATCAATGCCGACGTCTTTGCCAAAGCAAAGCCCAACCTGCGGGTGATCAACGTGGCTCGCGGCGGCATCATCGACGAGGCCGACCTGGCCCAAGCGGTGTCCGACGGTGTCATAGCGGGCGCCGCCATCGATGTTTTTGTCAACGAACCGTGCACCGAATCGCCGCTTTTCGATGTCGACGGGATCGTCGTCACCCCGCATCTCGGAGCGAGCACCGCAGAAGCACAAGATCGGGCAGGCGAAACCATCGGCGAACAAGTCGCGTTGTCATTGTCGGGCGCCTTTGTGCCCAACGCGGTCAACGTGGAGGCGGCCGAGGTCAGCGCGGTCGGCAAACCGTACGTCCCGCTGGCCGAGACGGTCGGTCGGCTGTTCCAGGCCTTGGTCGACGCGCCACCCGAAAAGGTCGAGCTCGAGTTCCGAGGCGAGATCGGCGGCTACGACAACCGGTTGGCTGAACTCTCGTTTGCCAAGGGATTCCTCGGGCCGCTGAGCGACACATCGGTGTCGTTTGTAAACGCCTTCGACGTGGCCCGCGACGTCGGTGTGGAGATCCACACCAGCAACGTCACCGCATCGAACGACTATGTAAACGTGCTTACGGTGCGAGGCGGCGGCCATGCCCTTGGCGCAACCCTGGTCGGGTTGAACAACACGCCCCACCTGGTCAATGTCGACGACCATACCGTCGACGTGCCGCCCGCCGATCACATGATCGTGGTGCGCAACGAGGACACCCCGGGCATGGTGGGTCTGCTCGGAACGTTGCTCGGAGACGCCGGGGTCAACCTCAACGATCTGCACTTGGGGCACGCCGAAAGTGGTGAGGCCGCCATGATGGTGGCTTCGGTCGACGATGCGGTTCCCGACGAGGTGCTCAACGCCTTGCGAAACCACCCTGGCGTGCACAGCGTGCGGGTGCTTTCGATCGCCGACTCCTGATCGGCTAGAACATTCGGCGTACCGCCAGCCGAACCCCAGGAGCACCCGTGACCGCAGTTAGCTACGAATCGTCGGACCACATCGGGGTCATAACCATCGACCGGCCCGAGGCCCGAAACGCGGTCAACGGTGATGTGGCGAACGGGATCGAAGCGGCCATCGACGAATTTGAGGCCGACAACGACACCTGGGTCGCCATCCTCACCGGTACCGGATCGGTGTTTTGCGCCGGGGCCGATCTCAAAGCGGTTGCGTCGGGGGAGTCACGCACGATCGCTACCACGCGCGGCGGGTTCGCCGGATTTGTTTCGCGCGAGCGAAGCAAACCGGTCATTGCGGCGGTGAACGGCCACGCGTTGGCTGGCGGCTGCGAGCTCTTGTTGGCCTGCGACATGGCAATCGTGGCCGAGGGGTCCAAGATCGGGTTGCCCGAGGTGAAGCGGAGCTTGGTGGCGGCAGCCGGTGGTCTGTTCCGCCTGCCCCGAGCCGTTGGCCCGGCCATGGCGGCCGAGATGGTGCTGACCGGCGACCCAATAACCGCCGAACAGGCGCTGGCCGCCGGGTTGATTAACCGGGTCGTGCCGGCCGACGACGTACTGGCTGAGGCTCGTGCCCTCGCCGAACGGATCGCCGTCAACGCCCCCTTGGCGGTTCAAGCGAGCCTCGACGTGATGGGCCAGTCGCTCGCGTCAAACGAAGAAGCGCTCTTCAAGGCGAGCGGCGTCAAGATGTCCGAACTCGCCAAGACCGAAGACTTCGCCGAAGGCCCCAGGGCTTTCATCGAAAAGCGAGCCCCGATCTGGAAGGGTCGGTAGTCGGGCGCTGAAATAGCACTGAAGGTTGCGAAATCTGCTCAAGTGAGCATCGGTTGTGAACGATGTTTTTAGAACACGTTAGCAGAGGTGACTTGGTTTGGCTCCCGCCGCAGACCCCGACAACCCAACACCCCCGCGGTTCGACCGCGAGTTCGTATTCGGCGACCACAACGACCGTCGCACCGACTTCTATGAGGAGTCCCGGGGAACGCGCCTGCACACCCAGCTGAGTGCGTTGGCCGCGATCGTCTTCGGTCTCGCCTATCTCCTGTGGCGTGCAACCTCCACCTTCAACCCTGATTCGACGCTTCTGAGTCTGGCCCTGTACTTCCTCGAGGTTTGGGGTTTCCTCGGCTTCTTGCTGTTTCTCCACAGCAGTTGGGACCTCCACCATGTGGCCCGAGCCCGCAAGGTGGTTGCAACCGACGCAAAGCTCGCGATTCTCATTCCGACCTACGACGAGTCGGCGGAGATCTTGCTTCCCACGGTCGCGGCGGCGGTCGCATTGAGCCCCGATCACGAAACGTGGGTGCTCGACGACGGCTGCCGTGAGTGGGTTCGCGAGATGGCGGCGTCGCTCGGGGCGGTCTACCTCGCTCGCGAAAACAGCGCCCACGCAAAGGCCGGCAACATCAACAACGCCTTGCAGTACTTGGATGCGGATCTCGTGGGAATTCTCGATGCTGACCATGTTCCGAGTCCCAACTTCTTGAGCAATACCCTCGGCTACTTCGCCACGATTGACGATCTTGCGTTGGTCCAGACACCTCAGGACTTCTACAACGCTGATTCCTTTGAACATGTCGATGACTATCTTGAGGAGCGGTTGTTCTACCGGGTGCTCCAGCCGGGAAAGAATCGTTGGAATTCGGCGTTTTGGTGCGGCACCAGCGCCGTCCTGCGCACCGATGCGTTGCGTTCGGTCGGCGGAGTAGCGACCGATTCGGTAAGTGAAGACCTCCTCACCACGCTCAGGCTGCATTCGCAGGGCTGGAGGACCGTATTTCACAATGAGCCCCTAGCCCATGGCCTCGCACCGGCGACGTTTCTCGAATACAAGACCCAGCGCGACCGTTGGGGTAGCGGATCGATGGAAGTACTGCGTTCGGAGAACCCGCTGACGAAGAAGGGGCTTAGCTTCGGTCAGCGAATCGGCTACTTCGCCTCTCTTACTGGTTGGTTCGAGGCGTGGCGACTGCTCGGGTTCTTGCTGCTACCTATCGTGGTGCTGCTGTCAGGAACCTTTCCGCTGCGCGCTGACCCGGCGCGTGTCGTGGTGATGTTCGGGTTGAGCTTCGGCACCCAGATGTACGCATTGCATCGCCTGGGGCGGGGCCGTTCTCACCCCCTCTGGACCATCGTGTTCGATCTGGTGCGTCTGGCGGTCAGCCTCACCGCCACGCTTCGACTGGTAGTGCCCGACAAGGGTGGCTTCAAGGTGACCCCGAAGGGTCGCACCGGTGAGGACCGTGAACGGGCCGAACCCCCGTCGCTACAGGTTGCGATCGGGGTCATGTCAACCATTGCGCTCTTGTGGTTCGTCGCCAGCGTGTTCGGTGCGACGAACACCGTCTATACCTCATTGTGGGGTGCAGCCTTCGTTGCCGTGGTGTTGGTGGCGAATCTCTGTCTGATTGGCTTGGCGCTGGGTCGAATCTCGGCGAAGCAGTTCAGCTCCGAGCGCCGTGGTGGATGGCGAGTGGATGAGCCAGCACCAGCGTTGCTCGACGGACGCCAATGCCAAATCACTTCGGTCGGGGTGAATGGTGGCCGGCTACGAATCGACTCGAGCCAACGAGTACTTAGTGGCGGCCCGCTTGAACTAACGGTTCGCATCGACGGCGGAACGAGCTTCCAGGTGACGCCGGTTCGAGCAGACTTCGGCGACGGTGCCAATGAGTTCGGCTTCAGGTTCGAAGAAGGACAATGGCTTGGACGCGCTGCGTTGGCGCGCATCCTCGTGCAGCGGCGGCTGGAACGAATCGAATCGACCCGGTCGCGGAACGAAACTGGTGCCGAGGAAGTCTCAAACGACCATCGGTCCGATCAGCGAACCGGACCAATGGCCGCCTAAGACGGCTGACACCATCGCACTACGTCAGGTCGTTGCGGCTCTGCACCTCAAGACTTGTGAGGTCGTTGGCTTGAAGGACCTGGTTCGACAGGGTCCACAACGTTTCGCCGATGACCAGCGAGCGGTTGATGCTCGTGCCGTAGGAGTCCTGCCAGCACCACTCGATGCGGTCGGCGCCTTGCCAGTCGAAGTTCGGGCCGATGTTGAAGCCGTAGTTCTCGACCTCGTCGACCGGGATGGTGTCGCACTGGTAGCCGGTTGCGCCACCGGTCTGGCCGGGCTCACACAGCAGCACCAGCGATGACTCTTCTTGAAGGATGTAGAAGAACTCGCTTTCTTCGACGTTGACGTCCTCGGGGATGTCGTCGATGGTGAGCTCGCGGCAGTCGGTAACCCCCGACTCGCCTTGTTCGTGGGTGATGCGGCCGACCTCGGTGATCGTGTTGTTCTCGATCTTGAGCGCCACGGCGCCGAAGAAGTTGCTTTCCCACTGCTGGATCGGCATCACGAGCAGGTTGTCTTCGGCCCACCACAGCACCGAGCGGTGGTCCCATTCGGCTTCGGTGTAGGAGTCGGCAAGGAACCAGGTGGCAACGTCGATCGGGTTCGCGAGATCCGAGGTATCGAACAGGGTCACCTTGGTGCCCTCGGTTCGGCCTTCCTGATCGGCTTCCTGGCCAATGCCGACGACGAGGGTGTCGCTGATCGGGTGCAGGTAGCCGGAGTAGCCGGTGATCTTGAGCTCGCCGAGGATGGTCGGGTTTGCCGGATCGGCGAGGTCGACCGTGTAGAGCGGGTCGGTCTGGCGGAAGGTCACGACGTAGGCGAGGTCGCCCACGTACCGGACCGAGAAGATCCGCTCGCCTTTGCCCATACCGCCGACCGAACCAACCTGGGTGAGTTCGTTGCCGTCCTGGGTGAAGGTGGTGATGAAGCTTTCGCTCTGGTTCTGTTGGTCCCACGGGTTACCAGCGGTGGTTGCGACCCGGAACACACCGTCGTACTCCGACATCGAGAACTGGTTGAGCAGGTCGCCCTGAACCGATCCCGATGCTTCGTAGGTGGCGGACGCACCCACGGGGGTAGCGAACTTGTGGATGCTGGTCGACCAGTCGTCGTAGCGGAAGTTGGGGTCTTCCCAGCTTCGGGGGTCGATCCACTGGTTGGTGGTTACGTACAGGGCTTCGGTCGAGGCGTAGACGGTTTGACCTTCGCTGAGTACCGACGTCGCGTTCGCTGTTCCGAGCGGTTGCGTGGTGTCGAGGCTGATGACCGACAAGGCGCCGAACCCGGCGAAGTTGTTGGGTCGGTGGATGTTCTGGCAGTCGGCGAGCAGTCCGGTGGTGACCTGGTCGCCGTCGACGAGTGAGTACGAGGGGAGCCAGTCGGCGAGTTCGGACTCGGCGATGACCTCTTTGTTGACTTCGGTGGCCTTGTCGGCCGCCTTCTCGGTGTTGCCCCCGGGCGATACGAACGGAAGGTTGTTGGTTTGGGTCGACACAACAAAGCGGAGGTCGGTACCTACCAAGCGGGCGCTGACCGACCAGCCTTCGATATGCATGCTGCGGATCGAAGAGGATCCACCCTGATCGAGGGTTACCTCGTTGATCACCGTGCTCTGGACCCAGAACCGGTCGTCGCCGCCGGCGAAGTCACTTTCAGCGTCGGCGCCGATCTCGGTGGGCAGCGCTCCGCCGCCCTCGCCGATCACGTAGACCTTCGACGAGTCGTTCGAGATGAACATTTGGCTACCCCAACCTTCGCCGAGGTCGACCGAATGGGTTTGGGTGGCTTCGCTGCCCGACACATCGAACACGAACAGGCGGTTTTCTTTCACCACGAAGATCTGCGAACCGTTGGTCTTGACGATGTCGGGTTCATCGACTCCGAGCTCCTGCACATTGGTGGTGGAGAAGTCCCCATCGCCGCCGGCGGTTTCCGATGCTGCCTCACCAGAAGAGTCGGCTGGCGGTGCGGCGGCCCCTTCGTCGGAGCTCGCGTCGAACGACTCTTCTTCCATCGCTTCGTCGTCACCGTCGAACATGACCTCTTCACCGTAGTACCCGCCGCCGAGACCCCAGGGGCCAACCCGTTCGGCGGCTTCGGACTTGAGGTGGTCGAGGAGAGAATCGCACTCGGTGAAGGGGATGAGCGCCGAGGTGAGCAGCACCTGCTCGCCGTCGCCGCCGAGTTCCACCTCGGAGTCGCCGGGCTCGGTGGTTGAGGTAGACGAACCGGTGGCGTTGGGAGGCGTCGAGCTTGAGCACGCCGAGGCGAACATGGCCAGCAAGATCAGCGGTGCCCAGTAGCGGGCGAAGCGAAGTCGGAAGGGGTTGCTCATGGGTTTCTCCGGGTAATTCGGGGAACGAACCGGTGCGCCGGTATGTCCAGTGTGGTGGGTCGATGTGAGGTTTGGACGTTGTTTCTCTATCGGTAGGTTCCCGAAGTTCCCGAATTTTCTCGCTTATACGGCATTTCGGCCCATTTCGATACAGGTCAAAAGGCCCTGTACGTGCTGCGGGAGTTCCTGGTGTACTGGGCGCACCGCACCACCCACATGGTGCCGCTGCTTTGGCGCTTCCATGAGGTGCATCATTCCTCGCCCGACCTCGATTGGTTGGTGGTCACCGCCGAATACCACCATTGGCACCACGTGCTGGCCCGGTCCGATCACGACAAGAACTACGGCGAGTTCACCGGGTTGTTCGATGTGTTGTTCGGTACCTATCTGCTACCGGCCGAGCGTCGGCCCGGCGGTTACGGCACATCGGGGAATCTGCCCGACGACTACGTGGGTCAGATGGTTGCGCCGTTTCGGTCTCGCAACGCCTCGGCGAGCGGATCGGGAAGATCGGTCGTGTCGACCGGTGGCATGAATCCTGTGACCAGTTCGTGAAACCCGAGGGTGAGCAAGGTGGCGATGATCGGCACGAGGATGACCTCCGGTGGTCGTCCGTAGTACACGCCGATGACTCCCCACGCGATGCACGAGGGTAAAAGGCTCCAGCCAACAACGTCGAGTAAGCGGGCCTTTTCGCTGCGCGCCTGGCGGCCCCACAAGATAAACAAGGGGCTCACGGCGATCGCCAAACAGATGGCGGCCATGACCTGAAGGTTTTCTACGGAGATGATCCGTTGAATTTCGGCGTCGAACACCCACAAAGTATCGGCCCCCAAATGGGTGGGCCTAAGCGATTTTGCGAGAGCCGCAGTTATGCCATGTAGCTGGGGCGCGACGCTTCGAAGGTGTCGATTGCGTCGGCGTTTTGCAGGGTGAGTGCAATGTCGTCGAGTCCGCCCAACAGGCGGGTCCGGATCGACTCCGACAGATCGAAGCTGGCTTCGAGGTCGATAGCTGGTGCTTCAAGGGTTGCCCGCTCGACGTCGATTGTGATCTCAAGCGACGGGTCGGCTTGGACCGCCGCCATCAGCTTCTCAGCCACCGAGGCGTCGACTTCGCACGGCACGAGGCCGTTCTTGGTGGCGTTGTTCTTAAAGATCGGACCGAAGCGCGAGGAGATTACCGCAGCAAAGCCGTACTGCTGGATAGCCCACACCGCGTGCTCGCGCGACGAGCCGGTACCAAAGTTTGGCCCGCCGAGCAGGATTGTTGCGCCGGCGTATGCCTCGTCGTTGAGGACGAAGTCTTCCCCGTCGCGCCATTCGGAGAACAGGCCCTTTTCGAAGCCGGTCCGTTCGACTCGCTTGAGCCAATCCGACGGGATGATCTGGTCGGTGTCTACATCGGACCGGTCGAGCGGGACGGCGGTTCCTTGGACGATTGCTACTGGTTCCATGATGGCGGTCCGTTCTAGTCGAGGTCGGCCGGGGTGGCGAAGGTCCCGGCGATGGCGGTTGCGGCGGCTACGGCTGGCGACACGAGGTGGGTACGTCCGCCTCGGCCTTGGCGGCCTTCAAAGTTTCGGTTGCTGGTGCTGGCGCTCCGTTCGCCCACGACCAACTTGTCGGGGTTCATCGCCAAACACATCGAGCAGCCCGGTTCGCGCCAGTCGAAGCCCGCTTCTTTGAAGATTTCGTGCAGCCCTTCTTCTTCAGCCTGGGCTTTGACCAGGCCTGACCCGGGTACGACCAAGGTGCGCATGCCGTCTTTGACCTTGCGGCCCTTGGCCACCGCGGCGGCGGCACGGAGGTCTTCGATGCGGCTATTGGTGCACGAGCCGATGAACACCGTGTCGACCTTGACGTCGCGAAAGGGGGTCCCCGCGCTGAGGCCCATGTAGTCGAGCGCCCGCTCGGCAGCGTCGCGTGCGCCGGCGTCGGCAAAGTCGGCCGGGTTCGGGACCGACCCGGAAATGGCCTCGACCTGGCCAGGGTTGGTTCCCCAGGTCATGTACGGGACGATGGTCGAGCCGTCGATGACAACCTCTCGGTCAAACGTTGCGCCCTCGTCGGTGACCAACGTCGACCAGTCGGCTACCGCAGCGTCCCAGTCGGCGCCGGTTGGCGCATTGGGGCGGCCCTTTAAGTACTCGAACGTCGTGGCGTCGGGGGCGATCAGACCCGCCTTGGCGCCGAACTCGATCGACATGTTGCAGACCGTCATCCGGCCTTCCATCGACAGCGCTTCGATAACCGGGCCACGGAACTCGGCGATGGCGCCAATGCCGCCGCCGGTGTCGACCTGTTTGAGCACGGCGAGAACAACGTCTTTGGCGGTCGAGCCTTCGGGCAGTTCGCCGGTGATGGTGATCGCCATCGTCTCTTGGTGAGGCTGGGGGAGGGTTTGAGTGGCGAGCACGTGCTCGACCTCGCTGGTACCAATACCAAAGGCGAGGGCGCCAAACGCACCGTGGGTGCTGGTGTGGCTATCGCCGCACACCACGGTCATGCCCGGCTGGGTCATACCGAGTTCGGGGCCAATGACATGCACGATGCCTTGGTTAATGTCGCCCATCGAGTACAGCTTCACGCCGAACTCATCGCAGTTGGCCCGCAACGTGTCGACCTGCTTGGCGCTGATCGGGTCGGCAATCGGTTGGTCGATGTCGGTGGTGGGGACGTTGTGATCCTCGGTCGCCACGGTCAGGTTGGGCTTGCGTACCGTGCGGTGCGACAGGCGTAGTCCATCGAACGCCTGGGGCGAGGTGACCTCGTGCACGAGGTGCAGATCGATGTACAGCAGGTCGGGTTCGCCGTCGGACGATTGCACGACGTGGCGATCCCACACCTTCTCGCTCAGGGTCTTCGCCCCATTCTCGCTAAGGGTTTTCGCCCCATCGTTGGTAGCCATTGGTGAACGTGGTCTCCTGAACTTTGCTGACCGGTCTCGAACCATCAAACAATAATCCCGACTCGCCAATCCAAAGCAGCGGGCGGCCATCGAGCGTGACCACCAGAATTGCCCACATTTGGGGCTACAGGGATTTACCAAACGAGTCGATAACTTTTCCGTGGACGACATCGAAGTCATACATCCCGTACCGCTGGTCGAATTGATCGGCGACGCCATCCGCTTGAGCCGCCTCGACGGCAGCCGGGCCGCAGTTTTGGCCTGCACCGGCCAGATCGACGGCGCCGACGCCGACGAAGAAGCCAACCTTGTCCTGGGCGAACGCCTCGAACGAGTGCTTCGCGACGGCGACCAACTTCAGCCGTATCGCAACGGCTGGGTCGTGATCAGCTCCGACCTCGAAGGTGCCCACGCGCTTTCGCCAGTGGTCGACCGAGTGGTCGAAGCGCTCGAACAACCAATCCGCACCTTCGGCCAACCCCAACAGGTTCGGGCCGCAGTGGGTGTCGCTTTGGGCGACCGAAGCCAAGACCCCGAATCTCTGCTGCTCGGCGCCGATCTCGCTCTTGAGGCGTCACGCGCCCGCGGTGGCGGTGTGGAGACTCTCGAACCCAACCTGGGCGAAGCCATCTCCGCTCGCTTGCGCGACGAAACCGATCTTGATCACTCGATCGGCAGCGAACGCTTCGTCATGTTCCACCAGCCAATCGTGCCGCTGGGGCAGAACTGGAATCATCCCCGGGGCGTCGAAGTACTCGCCCGGTGGCTGCACCCCGAAGATGGTTTGGTGGGTCCCGACCGGTTCATCCCGGTTGCCGAAATCACCGGCCAGATGAACAACCTGGGTATCGAGCTGCTGCGCCTGGCATGTCGCGACCTCGCCCACACCGCCAACGAAAACGCCTTCTTGGCCCTGAACCTTTCGCCCCAACAGCTGTCGGACATGATGATCGTCAGCGACATCCTTGAAGAGGTCGAGTCGCACGGCGCTCCTCGTTCGGCGCTGGCCCTCGAGATCACCGAAGAGGTGCTGCTCGTCCCCGACGCTGACGTACGTGAAACCCTCGGCCGGTTGTCGGCTGCGGGGTTCAAGATCTTCCTCGACGACTTCGGTACCGGTCCGGCGAGCCTCGACTCGCTGCGCCAAGTGCCGCTCGATGCGGTGAAGATCGACGGCTCACGGATCAGCCCGAACCTCGACTGGACCTTCATCGAGATGGTGGTTTCAGTCGCCGATCAGATGGGTATCCCGACCATCGCCGAAGGGGTCGAAACCCCCGATCAGCTCGAAGCGTTGGTCGCCCTGGGCATCGACTACGCCCAAGGCTTTGAGATCGGGGCCCCGCAACCGTTGCTCGCTCCGGTAGCCGAACCAGAACAAGACGCCGCGTAGCTGAGCCTACAAACCCGTCAGCACACCGGTGATGGTTGGCTCCGGTGGGTCGCTGCCGCTGATCACGAATACAAAGATCCCGGCGCACACGAGTAACAGGCCGATCACGATCGCGGCGATCACCCGTTTGGGGATCGGCGCCTGAGGTTGGTCGTCGGCACCGCCGGGCTCGCTGGCGCCGCTGGACCCACCCGATCCGCCAGGCCGGCCGCGCTTTAGCGCCAGGGTCAAAGAGCCAAAAAGGTTGAGGTCGGTGCGAATCATGATCGTCCTGCCGCGTGGTGAACCGATTCGAGGAACGGAGCCACAAACCGTTTGGGGTGCAACACCGGGGCGTCGTGGGTGCCGGTGGTGGTGAACACCTTGGCATGGGGCATCGAGTTGGCCAGTGCCCATTGACGCTCGGCCGGAACCATCGTGTCGTCGGTGACCACCAGTACCGACAGTGGCAGTTCGTCGTCGACCTCGCCGATCCATCCTTGGGCGTTGAATCGGCCGAGTTCGCGGCCGGCTTGAAGAAGGAGCCGAGGGTCGCCTTGGAGGATCTGCTCGCGCATCCACGGCGAGAACTTGGTGGTGCCGATCCGCCACTCGACCAAATGCTTGAACACCGGTTGACGCAGGCGAGCGGGGATGACCCGTGCGGTTTGGGCGAGGGGCGCGAGCAGCGGGAACTCGGCTCGTTCGATCGCGGTGATGTTGAACCGGCTCGCCGTGGCGCACAGGACCAATCCGTCGATGCGGTGGGGGTGGCGGTGCCACATCGTCATGGCTACCGGGCCGCCGAGCGAGTAGCCCACGGGGATGCAGGTGGCGATCCCGAGCACGTCGAGTAGTGCGGCAGCGTCGTCGGCCACATCGCTAAAGCGGAATCGCTCGCGTGAGCGGATGCCGCGACCGTGGCCCCGATGGTCGAGGGCCACCACGTTGTAGTGCTCGCCTAACGGGGCATAGGTGTGGAACCAGTTGAGGTCGGCGTTGACGAACCAGCCGTGTAGCAACAACACGGTTGGCGCGCCTGGTGGACCCTCGATCGTGCGCACAAACGTTTCGCCCCGACCAGGGAGCGCAACGGTTTGGCCCGGCGGAAGGTCGGGGGTTTCGCTCACTCGATCGAGACGATCTTGACCTTCAGCGCACCGCCGGGAGCGTCGTAGCTAACCGTGCTGCCGACCGATGCGCCGACCAACGCTTCGCCCAACGGGGACCCGGGGGAGATGACATCGAGATCGCCGACCCGCTCCTCGATCGAACCAATCAGGTACCGCTCGGTGTCGTCGTCGCCTTCGTAGGCAATGTTGACGATCGATCCGGCGAGCACGGTGTCGCCGCCGCCGGTGGTCTCGACGATCTGGGCGTCTTCGATCAGCTTCGCCAGATGCATGATCCGGCCTTCCATCTTGCCCTGCTCCTCCTTGGCGGCGTGGTAGTCGCCGTTCTCGGAAAGGTCGCCCAGTTCGCGGGCGGTTTCGATCTTCTTTGCGATCTCGATACGGCCGCGAGTGGTGAGGTCTTCGTGCTCGGCGGCGAGGCGGTCATAGGCCGCCTGAGAGAGTTGAGTTTCAGCCATGGACAAATAATAACGCCCCCACCGACCGGCCCGTCGCGCGTTTGGTGGTTCTGTGCTGGGCGTTGGTGCCCGCTTCTAAGCCAGCGGGGCGCTCTCAGTAGGATTCGACCATGGCAAGCGCACACAAAGTAGGCATCATCGGTGGCGACGGCATTGGCCCGTCGGTTATTGCTGAGGGGCTCAAGGTCATCAAAGCGGCGGGCGTCGAGCTCGAAACGGTCGACTACGACTTGGGTGGCGCACGCTACCTCAACGATGGTGTGGTTCTTCCCGACGAGGTGCTCGACGAGTGGCGAGGCCTCGATGCGCTCTACCTCGGTGCGGTCGGTACCCCGGAGGTTCCGCCGGGCCTTATCGAACGAGGGCTGCTGCTCAAGATGCGTTTTGCGCTCGACCTCTACATCAACCGCCGGCCGTTCGTGTACGAAGGCGACGACACTCGCGGTCCGCACGAGTTCATCGTGATTCGCGAGAACACCGAAGGTACCTACGCTGGCGAGGGCGGTTTCCTCCGCAAAGAAACCCCCGCCGAAATCGCCACCCAAGGTTCGGTGAACACCCGCCACGGTGTCGAGCGCTGCATCCGGTATGCCTTTGAGCTTGCGCAGTCACGCCCTCGCAAGCATCTGACCTTGGTTCACAAGACCAACGTGCTTACGTTCTCGGGTTCGCTGTGGGAGCGCACCTTCAACGAGGTAGCGGCCGAGTTCTCCGATGTCGAAACCAACTACAACCACGTCGATGCAGCGTGCATCTACTTCGTGCAGAGCCCCGAGCAGTACGACGTCATCGTCACCGACAACCTGTTCGGCGACATCCTCACCGACCTGGGCGGAGCGGTTTCGGGCGGGATCGGGTTCGCCTCGTCGGCCAACCTCAACCCCGAAGGCGTGTCGATGTTCGAGCCCGTTCACGGTTCGGCTCCCGACATCGCCGGACAGAACAAGGCCAACCCGACCGCCGCTGTGCTGTCAGGAGCCATGATGCTCGACCACCTGGGCGAGACCGACGCCGCCGACCGAATCCGGGCCGCGGCCGCCGACACCGAATCGCTTGTTGGCTCGACCACCGAGGTCGGCGACCTGTTGGCATCGAGGGTTTCCTAACGTGTCCGAGCCCGACGACCAGACACCGGCCCCGCCGGTCGACCGGTCTCCGAACTACAACCCTGCGTGGCCAACCTCGGTCGAGATCTTCGACACGACGCTGCGCGACGGTGCACAGTTCGAGGGAATTTCGCTGACCGTCAACGACAAACTTCGGGTTGCTGAGCAGCTCGAAGACTTGGGCGCCCACTGGATTGAGGGCGGGTGGCCCGGGGCCAACCCGAAAGACGAAGAGTTCTTCGCCCGGGCAAAGACCGAACTCGACCTCAAAGCCTCCAACCTGGTTGCGTTCGGCATGACCCGCCGGGCCAAAGGCAAAGTCGACGACGACCCCACCTTGGCCAACCTGGTGAACGCGGGAACCGAAACCGTATGTCTGGTTGGCAAGACCTGGGACTACCACGTCACCCAGGCGCTGCGCACCACCCTCGACGAAGCGGTAGCGATGGTGCGCGACTCGGTTGCGTACCTCAAGGCCCAAGACCTTCGGGTGTTCTTCGACGCCGAGCACTTCTTCGACGGGTATCGCCGGAACCCCGAGTTCACGATGCGAGTTCTTGAAGGCGCCGCCATGGCCGGCGTCGACTGCCTCGTGCTGTGCGACACCAACGGCGGGTCGCTGCCTCACGACATCGAGACGACGGTCGGCGAGGTGGTCAAGTACTTCAGCGGCACCCAAATCGGCATGCATACCCAGAACGACACCGGCTGCGCGCTCGCCAACGCCATCGCGGGCGTCCGAGCCGGTGCAACACACGTGCAGGGCACGATGAACGGCTACGGCGAGCGCACCGGCAACTGCGACCTCACCGCCCTGGTGCCGAACCTCACGCTCAAGATGGGCATCGAAACCCTGCCCAAGGAGCGCATCGAACGACTGAGCACGGTGTCGCACGCCGTCGCCGAGATCGTCAACTTGGCACCCCAACCCCAGCAGCCATATGTGGGTGCGTCGGCGTTCGCTCACAAGGCTGGCTTGCACACCTCGGCGATCGCCCGCCGACCCGATAGCTACGAACACGTCGATCCGGCCGAGGTTGGTAACGCCACGCGGTTCTTGGTCAGCGACCTCGGCGGCCGGTCGACTCTGGCGCTCAAGGCTGCTGAATTCGGGGTGGAGATCGACGGTGGTGCGCTCGGCGATCTGAGCGAGCGGCTCAAAACCCTCGAACACCAGGGCTACTTCTTTGAGGCGGCCGACGCCTCGCTCGAACTCCTCATGCACGAGGCGGCGGGTTGGAGCCAGCCGTACTTCGAGCTCGAATCCTACAAGGCGTCGGTCGACCACCGGTCTGGTTCGGGCGCCCGAGTCTGGAACGAACTCGACGCCGATCTGGTCACCGAAGCGGTCGTGAAGATCCGGATCGGCGATGACCGTCGGGTCGGCTTTGGCGAAGGCAACGGCCCCGTCAACGCGCTCGATAGCGCGCTGCGTGAAGCCCTGAACGGCAGGTATCCGGCGCTCGAACAGATGCGACTCACCGACTACAAGGTTCGGGTGCTCGACTCGGGCGCGGGAACCGGTGCGGTCACCCGGGTGTTGCTCGACAGCCGCAACGGCTCGAAGTCCTGGACCACCATCGGTGTTTCGCCCAACATCATCGAGGCGTCGTGGCAGGCCCTGGCCGATTCGTTTGTGTACGGGCTGTTGCATAGCTCCTGAACGACGAGCGAGTAACCTACAACCCATGGCAGCACCCGAATTTGTTCCGTCGGCTTCGATCCAGACGAAGAGCTACGTTTCGCCTCCCCGGCGCGACTCACCCTGGACCGCCGATCGGCCCGGCGAAGTGGTTGGCGGTGGCCAACCCGCTGGAGAACGGCTCGGTTCTCCCGGGCCCGACCAGGGCTACGCCCTCAAGCTGGTGCACCAGTTCGACGGCAAGCTGCACCTTGCCGACGGCGAAGACATCCACGATGTCGAAAGTGGGGGAGTAGCGGTTGCCATGCGCCGGTCGTCGATCTTTGGCCGAGCCCCGGTTATCCACGATCTCACCATTGCATTCACCATCTTTGGCTTCCTCGACCCGAACCCGGCCGACGAGCTGGTGGCTATGCGACGCAAGCTGTTCGAGGGTGTGCACATTCCGGTTCACTACGTGGAATCGCGGGCCTTGGTCGACTCGGTCGACGAAGCAACCCTTCGTAAAAACCCCGGCCAGGTCGAGTCGGACTACAAGAACAACTGGAAGTCCTCGTTCGTCAGTAGTCCCGCCGACTAATCGGGTGGCCACGATCGTTCTGTGACGCGACGCCGCTGATCAGCTACGATGCTGGCATATGTTTACAGTTGAGGGGGCGGGGGCCTCAAAACTGCGTGGGGCTTCAGACGCAGCGCACAGTGAATCGGCGTTTGATCCGTGTGCCCGAGCTGCCCTGGGTTTTCGCGGCTTTGGCGGCGCAATGGCCGTCGGTGGCACCGCGCTGATTGCGCTTCCGGCCGTGGGCCCGCTTTGTCCACTTCGTCGCACCACCGGCGTGCCATGCCCGGTCTGTGGCATGACGACCGGAACCTTCGCCATGGTGCGCGGCGATGTTCTGGCGGCCTTTCTGGCCAACCCGCTCGCGCCGCTGCTGTTCGCCGTTGTACTGCTCGCATTCATCCCGCCGCTATGGCGCCAGCTCTGGCGGGCCGGCACCGCGCTCAAGGCATCGCTCGATGGCCCCGACGATTCGGCCCGCAGCCGTTGGTGGGTCACCGTGCCCGTCGTGGCCGCCCTGTGGCTGTACCAACTCCATCGTTTCGATCACCTGTAGCACGACCAAACAACGAATCTCGTTCTGTAACTTCTCAAACGCACGCTCGACTCAGAGCCTGTACAAATTGCCCGGGGAGGCACACATGTCAGATCCAAACGCAGGCGAACCGCCATTCGGTGGCACCCCGCCCCCTCCACCGCTAGGCGGCGCCGCCCCACCACCGCCTCCCCCAGGCGGGGCAACGCCACCACCACCTCCCGGCGGTTTTGAACCCCCGGCCACCCCGACGCCTCCGCCTCCGCCGGGTGGCATGACACCGCCACCGCCCGCTCCGGGCATGGCAACCCCTCCGCCTCCGGGCGCAATGCCGGGTGGACTCCCGCCCCAGGGCGGCCGAGGCTTTCCAGCCGCACCACCCCAGCAGGGTTATGCGGTGAGCCTTGCGGCAGGTGGTCAACGAGTGGAATGGGGCCAGCGAGCCGCGGCTTGGTTGATCGACCTCGGTGTTTCAATCGCCATTTTCGTTCCGTTCGTGGTACTGGCCATCGTTGTTGCGGATTTCTTCTTGCTCCTTGGATACCTGCTGAACTTTGTCTGGGGTATCTACAACTCGATCTATTTGCAAGGGACCTCTGGTCAGACAGTTGGCAAAAAGGCCCAGGGAATCAAACTCGTGAGCGATGTGACCGGGCAACCGGTCGGTATGGGTATGACCTTTGTACGCGGGTTGCTGGGTGCATTTCTTTGGGCTTTGTGCTGGTTGCCAGGAATCCTGGACTACCTCTGGCCGCTTTGGGATTCCGATAAGAAGCGCCTCGCAGACAAAATGCTTACGCACAGTGTTATCTCAGGTCCGGAAAAGATGGATATCGGTACGGCTATCAAGTCATCGTTGCCGGTCTAGGAATCAAATGGTGGCTCTCTTTCGAAATTGCCGCCGCCACCTTCGGGTGGCGGCGGTTTCGCGTAGGAGCTGATGTTGTCCGACGGGTAGTCTCGCACCGTGACGTCTTCCACCAGTCCGATTCGTGTTCGCTTCGCCCCTGCCCCGACCGGGTACCTCCACGTAGGTTCGGCCCGGTCGGCCCTCTTTAACTGGCTGTACGCCCGGCGCACCGGCGGCACCTTTGTGCTGCGGATCGAAGACACCAACGCCGAACTCAAGTCCGAAGAGTTTGTCGACGCCATCACCGAGCCACTGCAGTGGTTGGGTCTCGACTGGGATGAAGGGCCGTTCTTTCAGAGCGAGCGCACGCAGCTGTATGTCGACGCCATTGAACGACTGGTTGGCGAAGGTAAGGCCTATTTCTGCAACCTGACCCGCGAGCAGATCTTGGCCAAGTGCGAGGAGCAAGGTTTGCCGGAGGGCTACCACAGCTTCTCGGCCGACCTCGGCTTGCCTGACGGGCCCGACGCGGTCGTTCGGTTCCGCACCCCCGACTCGGGTGTCACTGTGGTCGATGACTCCATCCGGGGCCGGGTCGAGTTCGATAACTCGTTGCTCGAAGACTTCGTGATTCGGCGCAGCGATGGCTCGCCCGTGTTCCTGGTGGCCAACGCGGTCGATGATGCCGACATGGGCATCACCCATGTGGTTCGTGGCGAAGACCTACTCAACACCACACCCAAGGTGCAGATGTTGTGGGAAGCGCTGGGGTATGGCGACCCGCCGCAGTACGCCCATCTGCCGTTGTTGGTGAACGAATCTCGCAAGAAGTTGTCGAAGCGGCGCGACAGCGTGTCGCTCGGCGACTTCCGGGCTCGGGGGTACCTCCCCGAGGCAATGCTGAACCACTTGGCACTTCTTGGTTGGGGCCCTGACGATGAGGTTGAGGTGCGCCCGATTGCCGAGATCATCGAGCGGTTCGATTTGGCCGATGTCAACAAAGGGCCGGCGTTCTTCGACGTGAAGAAGCTCGATCACATCAATGCCGAGTACGTTCGGGCGCAAAGCCCTGACGAGTTTGTGGCCGCGGCAACCCCGTACGTGACGAGCGATGACGCGCCGTGGCCGGCGGAGAACTACTCGGCCGATGTGTTTGACCTGCTGGCGCCCGAGGTGCAAAAACGCGTCGTCACCCACGCCGACAGCGCAAACTTTGTCGACTGGGTCTTCGCCGACGACATCAGCTACGACGAGAAGTCGTGGAACAAGGGCATCGTCAAGGCTAAGCAGGTCGACGAGGTGCTCGACGGCGTGATCGCCGCCTTTGGCGAGTGCGAGTGGGAGGCCGACACGTTGGATGCCACCGTGCGGCAGGTCGGAAGCGACTTGGGAGTCAAGAGCCAGGTGCCGGTACGCGTTGCGGTCACCGGAAAGAACTTCGGTATCCCGCTGTGGGACGGCTTGGTGGCGCTAGGTCGCGAGAAGACGCTGGCCCGGCTCGCCGACGCTCGAGCCAAGCTCTAGTTACTCACGCAGATTGCTCAACCGGCGGTACCCAATAAGGCGGCCAACGGCTACCGCTCCCGACTCGCGCACCAACTGTTTGGTGGGCGAGGCACTGTCGGTGGGTGAAGGGTCGGCGTCGAGTCCAACCTCGGCGGCGATGCTGGCCGCCCGGTGCGAGTGATACGGATCCGATACCAAGATGACGTCGGTGAGCCCGAGCGGCTTGAGCTGGTTCGCGGCCGCCGAGAGTTCTTCCCACGTGTTCTTGCCGTCGACGATGACCACGATGTCTTCGTCGGGAACACCCTGGTCGCGCAGGTACTCGTACCCGGCGAACCCCTGGGTGAACACGTCGCCTGGTTGATTGGAGCCGGTGGTGACGATCTTGTCGGCGAGTCCATCGTTGTAGAGGGTGAGGGCGTGTTCGAGGCGGCCTTCGAACACCGGCGATGGCACGCCGTCGTACTGGGCGGCGCCCAACACGATGAGGGCGTCGGCGCTACCGCGGTAGTCGGTTCGCGACGTAGCCCACACTTGGACGAAGGTGATGGCGAGGTACGCGAACCCGCCGAGCACGATGAGTGCTAGCGCTTTACGTCCCCATCGGCGGGGGGCGACGTCGTCTTGTGTCCCGGCCACCACCCAAGCTTGGCACGGTGCTTCTGGCGATACATGGTCAGCGACCAGGCGGTGCCTTAGTTCGCCGGTTCGAGCAGATCCCAGGTGTTGCCCCACCGGTCCTCGAACACCGCGACGGTGCCGTAGGGTTCATGGCGAGGATCTTCGCGAAACGTGATGCCGTAGTCGATCATCCGCTCGTGGTCGCGGGCAAAGTCGTCGGTGTAGAGGAAGAAGCCGACCCGCCCGCCGGTCTGGTTACCGATCGCCGTGGTTTGTTGGGGGGTTGACGCCTTGGCAAGCACCAGCGAGGCGCCGCCACCGGTTGGCTGCACCACCACCCAGCGTTTGCGACCTTGGTCGAGGTCCTCCACCAAAGTGAATCCCAACCCCTCGACAAAGAACTCGATCGCGGTGTCGTAGTCGTCGACCACCAAGGTGACCAAGGCAAGCGCCGGAAGTGAAGATCCCATCGCCCGACCGTACCCAAAACCCCGAACTGGCACGCGTTCGCGTACCTATAGGTACGCGTTTTGTCCCCAGTTCGGGAGATTTTTCGGAATTGTTGTCGATTTTGGGTCAGGCTGTTCGTCGGGCTGGTGAAGAGGGGGAAATTCGCCCTCTCGTGAAACCGGCCATCTGGCCCCAAACCACTAGGCCTTTGGCCAAAAACAGGGAGTTTCTGATGAAGTACGTATGTTTGATCTACGCCGACGAGTCCGACAAGGCCGTAAGCCCCGGCCCGGAAGATCCCGGTTTCGGCGAGATGATGGCCGGATACATGGCCTATGACGGCATTGTGGGCGAGCGTCTGCAGGGCGGCGAGGCACTACAAGACAGCGCCACCGCAACAACGGTGCAGGTAGTCGACGGTGAGATCGTCACGACCGACGGGCCATTTGCCGAGACCAAAGAACAGCTCGGCGGGTTCTATCTGCTCGAGTGCGCCGATCTCGACGATGCGATCAAGATGGCATCGCACATTCCCCACGCCGCGATGGGCGGACGCATCGAGGTGCGGCCGGTAATGGACTACAGCAACTTTTCCTAGCCCACATGGCAAATCGATCGGTTGAGGGAGAGGTCGCCCAGGTAGTGGGCGAGCAGTGGTCCCGGGTGATGGGTGCGCTCGTCGCCGACCTGGGCGACCTCTCCCTTGCCGAAGATGCTGCCCAAGCCGCGGTCGAGACCGCGTTGCTGCAGTGGCAACAGGACGGAATTCCTCGCCGGCCGGGTGCATGGATCACAACCGTTGCTCGACGCAAAGCGATCGATCGGTTGCGGCGCGACAAGAACCGCGTCGCGAAGTCTGAGCAGCTTGCCCGATTGGAGCGACTCGACG
>CALHTF010000057.1 GCA_938038815.1 uncultured Acidimicrobiales bacterium
ACTGCACAAGACCTGCGAGTCGAAGAGCTAACCACCCATCCCGGCTTCATCTAAGCGGCGAGCGACCCGTACGATGACAAC
Source organism: uncultured Acidimicrobiales bacterium (assembly GCA_938038815.1). Taxonomy (GTDB): domain Bacteria; phylum Actinomycetota; class Acidimicrobiia; order Acidimicrobiales; family SHLQ01; genus CALLQB01. The sequence continues at coordinate 82 of CALHTF010000057.1, forward strand.
CCCCAGGGAGGTGTATGAGTACCTGGTGGGCTCCCCCGCCTTCAAAGCGGGTGTGCGGTGTGATCCATCGCAGGCGGGTTCGATTCCCGTCCACCTCCGCCAGGGGCAACCCTGACGCAGCGTCAGCCCACCGAGCTACTCAACAGACTCTCGACGGCGGTCCTTCATCTGTTCATGAGCTTCGGCACTGCCGTCATGGAAGGTGCCGAACCACTTGTCGAGCGGTAACAACAACATCCCGTAGTTCACTTCGAAATACCGGTGGTGCAGGTTGTGGAAGTAGTCGCCACCGTGCAGAGTGGCCGATTCACCGATCCGAAACCGATCGAACCCCGAGTGTGACGGCGACGGCGAAAGCAACAGGTACACCAGGCAGAAGGTGACGAGGAACGGCGAGCCGGGCAGCACGAGGAACACGAACGGCAACGACAGATAGAGCAGGTGTTCGAGCGGGTGCATCGAGATCCCCGACCATGGCCCCGTGTTCACATTGCGATGGTGAAGCGCATGCGCCCAGCGGTACATCGGGTCGATATGAAGGAGTCGGTGGTTGGCATAGAAGTGGATTCCCTCAATCCAGAACACGGCAAACGTCATGGCGGCGATGGCCCACACCGACCCGAGCTGGGGAATCGACTCGGTCGCGTAGAGCCGGAACATGATGGCCTCATACAGCGCTGCAATTCCGCCGCCACTGACCAACGTGAAGAATATGTTGTCGCGAGTCTGGTTGCTGAACAGGAACGACTTGCGGTTTGTGGCCAGCCAACGCGATTCGTACTTGTAGTCGGTGCCCTGAGCTTTGCGAATGTGGAGCCACCAATGCTGGCCGCCGATTACCACCAGCATGAGGACGGTGTTGCGAAGCCACAGCAGCGCAACGTCATCGATGGTGAAAGACGAGAACCGATCCACTCCGGGAGTAAAGAAGTGGTACATCAGCGCGGCGATGGCGATCCACAACGTCGATTGCGGCCACATGTACTTCGTTATCAACCAGCGCACCATCTTCACCGGGCGACTCGGCGATTGGAACAATGGCGGCACATTCATTGGCTCGGGGTCGTACCCCTTTGGCCGGTTCATTCGTGTGCGCTGGTCCCCCACATCTCTCAGATTGGCAAAGCCGCTTGAAAAAGACAACCAGCAATCGCGTGAGATTCAGCTGGCACCACAAAGACCGGCAATACTGACGACATGAGCATGACCCACCCACTCGAACTTTCGGCCCTCATCCTCGACGGAGGCGAGACCGACGAACGCACGAACCGGATTACCAATCAAGTGGTCGATCTCACCGACCACATCTCGGTGGTCGAGTCGTTCTCGCACATCATCACCTTTAAGACCGACGACGGCCTGGTGAGCTTTGACTCGAGCGGCGCCAGCACCGGCGTGGCGTGTGTCGATGCGTTGCGAGCATGGTCGCCCGATCCGGTCCGCAAGCTGGTGTACACCCACGGCCATATCGACCATGTGGGTGGTAGCGGCGCGTTCGCCGCCGACGCCGCTGCCCAAGGGTTCGAAGCACCCGACGTTGTAGGTCACCACGCGGTCGCCGACCGCTTCCGCCGCTACGACGACACAAACACGTTCAACCTGCACATCAATAACCGGCAGTTCGGCGGAATCTCGCTCAAGGAAGGCATGGGTATCGGCGGGAGCGACGGTCGCTTCCTGCCGGCCGACGCCATGTGGCCGACCACCGAGTACGACGACAGCCATACCTTTGAGGTCGGCGGTGTGAGTTTCGAACTGTTCCATGACAAGGGCGAAACCGACGACCACACCTGGGCCTGGGTACCCGAACACAAAGCGTTGTGCGTCGGCGACTTTGTCACCTGGGTGTTCCCCAACTGCGGCAACCCGCAGAAGGTGCAACGATTCCCGCTCGAGTGGGCCGCCGCGCTGCGCAAGATGCAAACCAAGAACGCCGACCTGCTGCTCGGCGCCCACGGACTTCCAGTGCAAGGAACCGAACGGGTAAACCGTCTACTCGGCGACCTCGCCACCGCACTCGAAACGCTGGTGAAGGAAACGGTCGAGATGATGAACAACAATGTTCCCCTCGACGACATCATCCATGCGGTGAAGCTCCCCGACGATCATCTGCAGCGCAAGTGGATGAACCCGATCTACGACGAGCCCGAGTTTGTGGTGCGCAACATCTGGCGCCTGTATGGCGGCTGGTGGGACCAAAACCCAGCTCAGCTCAAGCCGCCGACCCGCGGCGCCGTTGGTGCCGAGGTTGCGGCGTTGGCCGGCGGTATCGACCTGATCATCGCCCGGGCTCAGGCACTTGCCGACGAGGGCGACTTCCGCCTGGCGTGCTCGCTCATCGAGTTCGCCACCCAAGCCGAACCCGACTCCCAGGCTGCCCATGGCGCTCGGGCCGAGATCTACCAGGCCCGCCGTAACAGCGAATACAGCCTCATGAGCAAAGGCATCTTCGCCGCCGCCGCCAACGAATCCCGAGCAAAACTAAGCGACTAACCCCCCCCGAAATTTTCGCAGTTGAGCCGCCAGCCGCGGCTCAACTGCAATCAGAACGGCTGTTGGGGCGACAAAACGAACAAACGCTCCCCGCAGGGAGCGCTTGTTTCGATTGTTTGCTTTCCGACTTAGACGGCCAGCAGGTCGCGTGCGCCGGTGTCGCTCGACGGATGACGAAGCTTCGACATTGCGCGAGCCTCGATCTGACGAATGCGCTCACGGGTAAGGCTGAAGTGCTCGCCGACCTCTTCGAGGGTGCGAGGTTCGCCACGGTCGAGACCAAAGCGAAGCTTGAGGATCTCGCGTTCGCGCTCGTCGAGCGGAGCCAACAGGCGGGCGATTTCTTCGGGAAGCAGCGCCGTGGCAGCAACCTCGAACGGTGAATCGGCCGAGCGGTCCTCGACAACGTCGCCGAGTTCGGCGTCGCCGTCTTCACGGAGCGGTTCAGAAAGCGACAGAGGTTCGGCAGCGAAGCGCAGTGCTTCGGTGACCTTGTCTTCGGGCATCTCAACTTCTTGAGAGAGCTCGGACAAGGTGGCCGGACGACCAAGCTTGAGTTCGAGTCGAGAGCGAGCCTTCTGCAACCGGGCAAGGGTGTCGCCAGCGTGAACTGGGAGACGGATCGTACGACCGGTGTTCGCGATACCGCGGGTGATGGCCTGACGAATCCACCAGGTGGCATAGGTCGAGAACTTAAAGCCCTTGCGCCAGTCGAACTTCTCGACGGCGTGCATGAGGCCAAGGTTGCCCTCTTGAATGAGGTCGAGCAGCGGAAGACCAGAGGCCTGGTACTTCTTGGCGATCGAGACAACCAGGCGCAGGTTCGACTGAACGAAGGTGCGCTCGGCTTCGTCGCCCTTGCGCTTGAGGCGTTGCAGTTCGCGACGCTTCTGAGGCGTGACGTCTGCGTCGGGGTCGTCGAGGGTGGTCCGTGCTTCCGCGCCAGCCTCGATGGCTTGCGCTAGACGAACCTCGTCGTCCTTTGTGAGCAGTGGGTACTGCCCAATATCGGTGAGGTAGAGACGAACAAGATCTTCCTCGTCTCTTTCAACTCGCTCCTTGGCCAAGGGGCACCTTCTCGCTAAGTATTACGCTGGATCACGCGGGCGTTCTCAGCTGGATCCGTTGGTATCCCGAATACCATGTGGACCAGCACCTAAACTCTACTGGTTAGCCCAGTAGAAGTGCCTGTCGCGCAGCCGGGTTTTGTTGGATCTGGCTAAGTGTGGACTGTTTACGTTGTCGACGTTTGTGGCCGTCGACCTGAGCAACCTTGTACAGCGATCACCTAGTGGTGGGGCTAAATGAGGTGCTCTTTACGATGTTGAGGGTTGACGAACGCACCGTCAAGGGGTATTTCGGCCCCTTTCGCTCCATTTTGGGTGCAAAACCGCCAGAAACTCTGCCCTTCTTCTACCAAGAAACTAGGGCTCAACGGAAGCGATTTACGATCGGAAGACGGCGGTCTCGGCCGAATCCCTTTGCGGTTACCCGCGCTCCCAACGGGGTTTGGCGACGCTTAAATTCTGAAATGTCGACCAAACGAGTGATGCGAGCGACCATTTCGGGGTCGAAACGTTCGCTCAGTTCGGCCACCGTGGCGTCACCCTCGATGTAGGCCTCAAGCAGCGGATCGAGTTCTTCGTAGGGTGGCAACGACTGATCGTCGCGCTGGTCGGGGCGAAGTTCGGCCGACGGTGGTTTGGTGATGGTCGACTCGGGGATCATCTCGCGGCCGTGGCGTTCGTTCACATATGAAGCGAGCCGGTACACGTCGAGCTTGTACACATCTTTGATGCACGCATAGGCGCCGGCCGTGTCGCCGTACAGGGTCGAGTAGCCAACCGCCGCTTCGCTCTTGTTGCCCGTGGTGAGTACCAGCCAGCCAAACTTGTTGGCGAGCGCCATCAGCAACACCCCGCGAACCCGCGACTGGATGTTCTCCTCGGTCACGTTTGCTTCGCGGTCGCCAAACGACGGCGCCAGCATCTCCAGGAACGCTGCGTGCCCAGGTTCGATCGCGATCGTGCGGTGGTCGACCCCGAAGTTCTGGGCCAACACCTCGGCGTCGCTCACGCTGTGGTCGCTCGAGAAACGCGACGGCATCAGCACCACGTGCACATGTTCGGGACCCAGAGCGTCGGCGGCGATCGCCGCGACCAAAGCCGAGTCGATACCGCCAGAAAGGCCGAGGCAGACATCGGTGAATCCGGTCTTGCCGAGATAATCCTTGGTTGCCAGCAGCAGGGCTTCGTACAGCTCGGGAAGCGGATCGAGCCATTCGCTTGCGGTTGCCGTTTCGCCCGACCGCTCGACGGGTTCGCTCGTCACGTCGACGATCGGATACGGCTCGGCGATCGGTTCGGGATCGCCCACCGCAACATCGACCACCGCAAAGTCTTCGACAAACTGTTTCGACCGATGCACGACCTGGCCGTTGTCGTCGACCACCATCGAGCCGCCATCGAAAATCAGCTCATCTTGAGCTCCGACAAGGTTGAGATACACGATCGAGCACGAACCCTCACTCACCCGATCGGCCAACACCTGCTCGCGGTCGTAGACCTTGCCGCGACGGTACGGCGAGCCATTGATGTTGAGCACAACCTGGGCGCCACCGGCGGCCACCTGGGGCACCGGGCCACCCGCAATCCACGCGTCTTCACAGATCGACATGCCGACGTTGACCCCACCGATCCGGTAGAGCTTCATCGGCTCGTCACCTTCTCGCAGCGTGCGCTTTTCGTCGAACACGCCGTAATTCGGCAGGTGACGCTTGTGGTACGTGCCGTGCACCGTACCGTCGGCCACCACGGCCAGAGCGTTGTACACATCGGGGTGCCCATCGGCGAAACCGACAACCGCCGCACAATGCTTGGCCTTGCTCGCCTCAACAATTCGGTCGAGCTGAGCGGCGTTCTCGCGCACGAACCCTGGCTTGAGGAGCAGATCCTCGGGCGGATACCCGGTGATGGTCATCTCCGGGAAAACCGCCACGTCGCATCCCGCCGCCTCGGCTCGTTCGAGGTCGCGCAAGATGAGGTCGGTATTTCCTACAAGGTCACCAACGGTGGTGTTGATCTGGCAGAGCGCAATCCGAAGACTTGTCACTCTGCAAGGCTATTGCTCTGCTGGGCCAAGCCCACAACTGCGGGCCAACTCGGGTCGGCCGCCGAAGTTAGGCCGGAACCGCGTGGCTCTTGAGCTCGTCCATCGTGACCCACTCGAGCGTCGAAAGATGACACGCTTCAAGAACAACCTTGGGAGCCATGCCGGCGTCGAATGCGTCTTTCCATCGGGTCACGCAAAGACACCAACGGTCACCCGCCTTCAGCCCACCGAATCCGTACTGGGGCATCGGGGTCGACAGGTCGTTGCCCGCCGCCTTGCTAAACGCCAAGAACTCATCGGTCATCACCGCACACACCAAGTGCATGCCGGTGTCCTGCGGGCCAGTGTTGCAGCAGCCGTCGCGAAAGAACCCGGTCATGGGCTCGGTGCTGCACGTAATCATCGGATCACCAAAAACGTTCGATGCGTTCACTGTTGCTCTGTTCCGCCTCCGGCTCCACGCCTTCGGCATTTCTCGTTGCTGTCAGTATCGCCCTTGCTGGCGCGGCGGGTCGACTCCAAGGAATGGCCCCAAAACGAAACAGACGCCCGAGTGGTGGCCCCGGGCGTCTGTTACATCAATGCAGACTTGCGTTACGCGAGTGCTGCGCCGATCGTGCTGGTCATGATCGCAGCGACTGCGTATGGATCAGCGTTGGCGTTGGGACGACGATCCTCGATGTAGCCCTTGCCGTCGCGAGCGACCTGCCATGGGATACGAACCGATGCGCCACGGTCCGAGACCCCGTAGCTGTACTGGTCGTAGCGCTGGGTTTCGTGCGCACCGGTGAGACGATCCTCGATGCCGTCGCCGTATACCGCGAGGTGAGCCTCGGGCATTCCGGGAGCACCGAGTGCTTCGGCCGCCGCGACGCAAGGCTCGTACGCCTCACGCATTGCCTTGGTCGAAAAGTTGGTGTGCATGCCTGCGCCGTTCCAGTCGCCCTTCATCGGCTTGGCTTCGATCGACACCTCTACGTTGTACTTCTCACCCATCCGGTACAGAAGGTAACGAGCGAGCCACATGTGGTCGCCGACCTCAACGGTTCCGGCCGGGCCGATCTGGAATTCCCACTGGCCGGGCATGACCTCGGCGTTGGTTCCCGAGATCTTCAAGCCAGCAGCGATGCAAAGATCGGTGTGCTCTTCGACCATCTCGCGGCCGTGGATCTTGAGTGCGCCGACGCCGCAGTAGTACGGGCCCTGCGGAGCGGGGAAACCGTTCGGCGGGAAACCAGCGGGCCATCCGGTGCTGGGATCGATGAGGGTGTATTCCTGCTCGAGACCAAACCAGGCCTCTTGGTCGCCGTACTTCTCTTCGGCTTCTCGAGCTTGGGCACGGGTGTTGGTGGGATGCGGAGTCATGTCGGTGAGCATGGTTTCGCACATCACCAAGATGTTGTCACCGCCACGGATCGGGTCGGGGCAGCTAAAGCCGGGCTGAAGAACAACATCGGAGTTGTCGCCGGTTGCCTGGTTGGTGCTGGAGCCGTCGTAGCCCCATACGCCGGGCTCTTCGCCGTCGGCAAGAATCTTGGTCTTCGAGCGGACTTCGCGAGTCGGCTCCGATCCGTCGATCCAGATGTATTCGGCTCTGTATGTCACGAGCGGGTCTCCAGTTGTAGTGAGCTTGCGAACGGTCGCGAAGCTAGTTCTAGGCAACCCACATATTCCATCTGGGAGATTTCTCGACTGTTGCTCAATTGTGAACGGAGTGTGAACCAGCGGGTTCTCTACTAGCCATCGGTGGGGTATGTGTGGCCATACTCGATATATGAACTCCTCGGACTTCACCGAAATCGATCTTTCGCCGCAACAGCAATACGTGTTGAGGACCGTCGAAGAGCGCGGCGTGCGCCTGGTACGCCTGTGGTTTACCGATGTGCTCGGCCAGCACAAGTCGGTCGCCATTTCGCCGGCCGAACTCGAGAACATTTTCGCCGAGGGACTCCAGTTCGACGGCTCGGCCATCGACGGATTTAGCCGCGTGCAGGAGTCCGACGTGCTGGCCCGCCCCGACGCTGGGTCGTTCGAGTTGTTGCCCTGGGCTCGCGACGACGAACCATCGGCGCTCATGTTCTGCGACATCGTCAACCTCGATGGCACTCCGTTCGTGGGCGATCCACGCCAAGTGCTTCGGCGCAACCTCGACGCGGCCAAGGAGCGGGGTTTCGAGTTCTACTGCGCGCCCGAGGTGGAGTTCTTCTACTTCAAAGGAAGTGCAGCCAGCGGCGCTATTCCCGAGCCGATCGACTCGGCTTCGTACTTCGACCTCAGCACCGAAGACGTATCGAGCGACCTGCGCAAACGGACGATTCACATGCTCGAAGCGTTGTCGATCCCGGTCGAGTACAGCTTCCACGAAGACGCGCCGAGCCAGCACGAAATCGACCTGCAGTACACCGACGCCTTGAACTGCTCGGACAACCTGATGACTCTGCGGCTCGTGGTGAAGAAGATCGCCATGGAACGCGATATCTACGCGTCGTTCATGCCCAAACCACTCGATGGCGTTCAGGGCTCGGGCATGCACACCCATATGTCGCTGTTCGAGCACGGCGTCAACGCGTTTGCCGATCCGGGCGACCCGCACGGCTTGTCGAAAACGGCCAAGCACTTCATCGCCGGGCTGCTGGTTCATGCTCGTGAGATCACGGCGATTACCAACCAGCTCATCAACTCGTACCGTCGCATCAACGACGGGTTCGAGGCGCCGCAGCATCTCAGTTGGGCTCGAAATAACCGGTCGGCGCTCATTCGAGTGCCGGTCCACAAGACCGGTAAAGAAAGCGCGACCCGCATCGAGTACCGAGCGATCGACCCGGCCTGCAACCCGTACCTGGCGTACTCGGTCTTGCTGGCGGCCGGTATGAAGGGCATCACGGAGGGGTACGACCTACCCGCCGAAGCCACCGGCAACCTGTTCGAGCTCACCGCAGCCGAACGCAAGGCGGCCGATATCCAACTCCTCCCCCGCTCGATGGCCGAAGCGCTCGACGAGATGGAGAAATCCGAGTTGGTCTGCGAGGCCTTGGGCGAACACATCTTTGAGTGGTTCCTACGCAACCGGCGCGCCGAGTGGAACGACTTCCAACGCCAGGTCACCCCGTTCGAGCGTCAGAAATACCTGCCCACATGGTGAGCGACCCCAGCGGACAACCGCCGCTCATCGTCTTTCCCGACCCGGCTCCACCCGAGCTCGCCCAGGCCCTCGACCTTTCCGGTTGGGCCTGGAAGGCGGTCGCGGCCCCCGAGGCCGCCAGCGAAGAAGAGCCTGAAGGTGGTTGGGGCGGCGCCATCGTGGTGGCCGATGCCGATCCGGTCGGAGCCTTTGCTTTATGTCGAGCGCTCCGCAAGGGCGAGATTGCGCTCGACCCGCTGTTGTTACTGGTCAGCGGTGCCCAACTCGGCGAACTCGACCATCGGGCCGACCTGTTCGACGACTTCATGCTCACCCCGTTTCACCCGCGAGAACTCGATGCTCGACTCGAGCACGCGTTCTTTAAGACCGGCCGGTCGGTGGCCGCGGATGTGGTCGAGTACGGGCCGCTGCAGCTCAACCTCGAGACCTATCAGGCCGTGGTCGACGGACGCTCGCTCGACCTCACCTACATGGAGTACGAGCTGCTGAAATTCTTGGCGTCGCACCCCGGCAAGGTCTTTACCCGCGAGACGCTGCTCTCTCGGGTGTGGGGTTACGACTACTACGGCGGCGCCCGAACCGTCGACGTTCATGTTCGACGTTTGCGGTCCAAGCTCGGCGAAGAACACGCCAACCTGATCCATACCGTCAGGTCGGTCGGCTACTCCTTCGGCCGAAGCCGCTGGTCGGGCTAGATCCCCCGAACTGGCCCGCGTACTCGTACCTCTAGGTACGAATTCCATCCCCAGTTCGGGATGGTTCAACTACGTCGACTTCAACCCCGACCTTCGACCAGCGGTCGAGATCGGATGGCGATTCGCCGTCGACTCGTGGGGCCACGGATTCGCAACCGAAGCTGCCAAGGCGACCCTGAAACACGGGTTCGAGGATCTCGGTCTGACCAACATCGTCTCGTTCACCGCGATCGGCAATACGCGAAGCGAACGGGTCATGCAACGCATCGGGTTAACCCGAGACGAGACCTCAGATTTCGACCACCCCAAACTCGAACCCGGCCACCCCCGCCGGCCCCACATCGTCTACCGAGCAAACCCGGCGAACTGGGGATGAAACTTGTACCTATAGGTACGAATTCCATCCCCAGTTCGGGGTTGGTTGGTTAGTGTGGCGGCTATGTCGAAACCTGTTGGGCCTTACACACCTGTTGTTCGTTCGGGCGACCTGATCTTTACCTCGGGCCAGGTCGGCATTGCCGACGGCGCATTGGTTGAAGGCGGCGTCGAGGCCGAGTTGGCTCAGGCGATGACCAACCTGGCAAGCCTGCTCGAAAGCGAAGGCGCGTCGATGAGCGACGTGGTGAAGACCACGCTGTTTCTCACCAACATGGACGACTACGCAGCCGTCAACGAGGTGTACATCGCGGCGTTCGGCGACCACCGTCCAGCACGTTCGGCGGTCGCGGTTGCGGCGTTGCCAATCGGTGCGGCGATCGAAGTCGAAGCGATCGCTCGAGCGAAGTAGCGATTACGCGTCGTCGGGGTGATCGACGGGGCAGATTCCGCCCCACGGGTTACCCTCGGAGATCGTGAGCAGCTCGGAGTCGGCATGGTCGGCGTCGACCGCGGTCTTGGTGAGGTAACTCACGATGCCAGCGAGGGCGCCAAAGCTCATCAAGATGCCGATGGGCATGATGACAACCAAGATCACGACGAAGATAATTGCTCCGATATCCACGTGGTCATCGTAGCCGCCCCGGCGAAGTTCGGGCGAAGCGGTTCTAGGTCTCGGTTTGCAGAGCCAGGAGCTGGTTGTAGAGCACTCCCTCGGCGACCGGATCGGTCTCGCCCGGACGCTGGTGCAACACGGCTGCTCGGCCGAGAATCGCGTGCACTTTGTCGAACTTCTTGCGCTCGTGCTTCGGCAACGCTTTGCGGGCGGCAAGCACCGATTTCCAGTCGTGCAGATGAGCCATCGACGATGCCGGCACCCCGTACCGGTGCGTGAGGTACGGCAATGCCTCGACGAAGTTCTTCTGCTCGCTCCGACGAATCCGCACCGATGCCACGATGGCGGCAACGAATAACAAGAAGAAAAGTCCGATCGCTACCAGCACGATCCACTCTTGACCGGTGTTTTGGGTGAGCGCCAGCGAACCGTTCCATGAGGCATGGGTTGCGATGGCGATCGGTAATCCCCACAGAGCATTCGGGAACAGCGGCTTGCCGCGAGCGATCGCCAAACCGATGGCCAACCCAATCCACGCGGTGAACAACGGGTGGGCGAACGGGGTGAGGAATGCCCGGAGGATAAACGTCTGCACCAAGATGCCGTCGGCCAGCGCCGCCTGGAAATAGGTCATGTCCTCGATTACGGCGAAGCCCAGCGCCACCCACCCGGCATAGACCACACCGTCGGTCACGCTGTCAACTTCCTTGCGCCGCACCGCCCACAAGATTCCGGCGCCTTTGGTGATCTCTTCGATGATCGGTGCCGAAGCGACCGCCGCCACGGTCTCGCCCAAGGTCAGGCCGACGATCGAGTTGACGATGATCGACAATAAGCCGGCGACCGACGCGCCCCACAGAAACGCGTGCACCTTGGAGGAACGAGGCTCGGGCTCGACTCGGTCGATCCACAGCAGTACCGGCATGACGATGAACAGCGGCACCAGCCCAAGCAGTACCGCGACCGGGGCAAGAAAGGTCAGCACCAGAACCATCGGGATGATGAGGATGAAGCTCAGCACAACCGGCACGCTAAGAAAGTTGGGCAGGCGAGGCTTCTTCGCCAGCTCGCCGCCGCCATGGGTGGTCCAGGCGAATCCGTCCCACCAACGCCACGGGGTGAGGCCCCACGGATCGGGGTACCAGCCGGCCGGCGAGTTGATGGTGGCGGCAGCGGCTGCGGGCTGCGCCGGATACTCGGTCACTGGGCGACCGGCCAGGTCGGAAGGCAGTCGGCGCGCAACCAGGTAACCGCAGCCACCGCGGCAAAAACCGCGTCGCTGCCGTTGACCGACGGTTCGGATGATTCGGCGATCTCAACGGTCACGGGCGGCATGTCCGATGCTCGCACAATGCCGAACGACCGAACAGTCAGATCGTGGATGTGGCCTTCGTCGTCGACCACCAAGCCCTCCGAGGTGACCCAGCTGTACCCCATGTGAGCTGCGCCGATGCAGTACGACCGCAGGATGATCGGGTCGATCGGGTCGCCGGCATCCACCGTGACCCTGATCGAGTCGCCATCGAACGCTGCCGTGGCCGTTCCGCCGCTGGGCGCCGAGATCGAAATCGTGCCCGAGCCTTCGGCTTTCGCTCGGGCGACGGCCAGCAACACGGCTGCCTCGACCCACCCGGCGCCGCGAATATCGACCGAGGTGTTGGGCCCGGGTATCGCCACCTCTTCAACGGTGAGGTTGGGAGCTACCGACCCGATGGCCTCGACAACACCGGGGGTGGCAGCAACTCGGATGGTGCCGGTGCCATCGGCGTTGACTCCACCGGCGACCGGCGGGCGCTTGGGTCCGAGTCGCACCGTGTCCTCGCGCGACATCAGGACCCGAACGGGCTGAGCGTGCTGGGTCGCCAACTGCACCGCCACCTCGCCGACCGGCGAGTCGAGCTTGGCGCCGAACGCACCGCCGTTGCCGAGCGACGATGCGGCGGGCTGCTCGGGGGCCGCCCACGATGCGTCGGTTTCGAGATACCCCGGCTCAACCCATGTGGTCTGCAGTGTGAGATCCCAGTCGCCGTCGGGTAGTCCGATCGGGTGGTTGAGCTCGGCGGTGGTGCGTCGACCTTGAACCTTGCCTGCTGCTTCCCGAGCGGCGGCCAGCGAGTCGCCCACGACCCAGTCGTCGCCCGCCCGCACGGCGACCTTGGCATCGAGCGGCGAGCCATCGTCTGCGAATCCGCCTTCGCCCAACGTGGCCTCGGGTCCAACCTGCTGGGCCACGCCGCCCTCAATCTCCGCTCGGCGAGCAGCGGCTTCGAGATCGCGATCGGCGGGAGCGGCGCCGAAGGCATCCCACGCTTCGACGATGGTCTGCCACCCGGTACACCGGCACAAGTGGGCGGCCAGCGCCCGCTCGACCCGCTCGGTGTCGGCGTCGGGTTCTTTGGCTCGAAGACCAGCGAACCGCATGATGATTCCCGGTGTGCAGAAGCCGCACTGGCTCGCACCGCATGCGGTAAATGCCTCGGCCCATTTGTTTCGTTCGTCGGCGTCGAGTCCGGCCAAGGTGGTGACCGACCGGCCTCGCACTCGCCGGACCGGGGTTACGCAAGCGACCCGCGCTTGGCCATCGACCAACACGGTGCAACAACCGCACTGACCCTGTGGGCTACAGCCGTCTTTCACCGACCGAACACCGAGTTCGTCGCGTAGTACCTCCAACAAGGTGTGGCCTTGATCGGGCACGACTACCTGGGTCCCGTCGCACTCAAACTCGATTGTCATGGCCGCATTCCACTAGTCATCGGCCAAAGGTTACGTTCATCTCTGTGAACTCTTCGTACCGTGGAATAACCCGCCGGAATTTGCTCCTCGGCGGGGCCGCAGCAGCCGCCCTTACCGCCTGTGGCGGATCGACCGACGGCGACCCCGACCCCGACGCCACACCCAGCCCCGAATCACTCCCCTTCAATCCGGCGCTTCAACAGTTGGGCGTCCGATTCCCCGACGGCTTTGGTGCGCCATCGATCTTCGCTGCCGGGCATCAGTTGCGGGCGCCGTTTGTGGCGTTCGCCAGCGATGGTTTCCCCATGACCTTCGGCGAACCCGAAGAGCTCGAAATGACGGTGACCCGTGACGGCGCGGAAATCTTCTCGGGAATGGTCCCGCGGCGCCGAGCCGGGATCGGCACCCCCTACTACCCGCTCGTCTTTACCCCCGATGAGCCCGGAACCTACGAGGTCGCATCAGAGTGGTCCGACACCCCTCGTCCGTTCGTCGTGAACGAACGAGCCGACGTTCCGATCCCCCTCATCGGCGACCCGTTGCCGGCGCTCGATACGCCAACCGCCGACGATGCTCGCGGCGTCGACCCAATCTGCACCCGGATTCCCGAGCCCTGCCCCTTCCATGAGCAAACGCTCACCCAGGCGTTGGGGTCCGGCAAAGCCACGGGCTTGCTCATCGCGACGCCAACGTTTTGCACCACCGACATTTGTGGTCCGGTCGTCGAACTTCTGATGGAATCCGCACCCGACTATTCGAATCTCACAGCCGTGCACGCCGAGGTGTACGTGGATCCGGTCAACGACAATGCGCCTTCACCCCAGGCCGAACTCACCGAGGTCCTCCAGTCCTACCAACTGGCTTTCGAACCATCGTTCTTCCTCGCCGACGCCGACGGCACAATCGTCGAGGCACTGCACTTCGCCTACGACCGCGACGAACTACGCACCGCCCTCGACACCGTCGCCAGCTAGCCCAAAAGCCCAAACGTGCATGTAGGGGCCAGGCCCCGAAACCCACGCACCGCGCGATTCACGCGTCCGCGACCCGGAAATGGCCTAGAATCCCACTCTGCGTAGCCAGTGCCAGGCTCCAGTGCCAGGCTCCAGTGCCGGTCGGTTTCGGCCCTGGCGGGCCTCAATCCTTAACGAGTTGCTCCAAAACACGACCACTGCTCCCCCACAAAAGAGAGCGGTGGATGTAGGAGATGGAGTTGGCGGTGGGTGGTCGGCAGTGTGCGAGTCCGCTGTCCCAGCGTGAGCGAAGCGAACCCCAGCACTGGTACCGCCCCGAAGGGGTGGCGGAGGAGAATGCCGACCAACCGCCGACAACTCCAGCTCCGGACAAACATCGCGAACCAACCGCCGACAACTCCGTCTCCGGACGAACATCGCGGAATACCTTGCTTGACTCGGCGGTTGGGGTCTAAACCCGACTAAGTTAGTCGGAATTAACCGATCCGGTTATCAAATCGAAGGAAAGACATCATGGCGATCCGCCTGGGCGACGAAGCCCCAAATTTCACCGCTAACACCACCGAGGGCGACCTCACCTTCCACGACTGGAAGGCCGACAGCTGGGCGGTGCTCTTCTCGCACCCGAAGGACTACACCCCGGTCTGCACGACCGAACTCGGCTACACCGCCAAGCTCAAAGAGGAGTTCGATGCCCGCAACGTGAAGGCCATTGCGGTTTCGGTCGACACGGTCGAAGACCATCACGGCTGGGTGGGTGACATTGAACAAACGCAAGGCACGGCGGTCAACTTCCCGATCATCGGCGACCCCGACCGCACAGTGGCCGGGCTCTACGACATGATCCACCCCAACGCCGACAGCACCCTCACGGTCCGGTCGGTCTTTGTGATCGGCCCCGACAACAAGGTCAAGCTCACCCTCACCTACCCGGCGAGCACCGGCCGCAACTTCGACGAGATTCTGCGAGTCATCGACTCATTGCAGTTAACCGCTGAACGCCAGTTGGCCACCCCGGTCAACTGGAACCCTGGCGACAAAGTGATCGTGTCGCCCGCCGTAAGCGACGACGAGGCTCGCGAACGGTTCGGCGATTTCGAAGCGCCGAAGCCGTACCTGAGGTACGTCCACCCGTAGGCCCTAGCCCGCCAGGGTTGCCGTCGCCACCGCTCGGGGCCTAGCGCCCCGGGCGGGTCTGTTCCCAGCCGGTGGCGAACGCTCGGCGCCAACCGGTGGCCTCGATGCCAAGTTCGGCGAGCCGCTCTTCGGTTTCGAGCCGCAAGATGTCGGCGCTGGGTTGGCCGAGGCGTTCGGCGGCCAAGGAGTGAGCCAACGAGACCAGGGCGTAACCCAGCCGGTCGGTGGTGGTCGACAACATGGCCTTGATGTTGGCGAAGATCTCGGCTGACTCATCGCCGCGCCCGGCGGCCGCGTAGGCCAGCCCGTTGGCGAGATCGGCCCGTAGCCGGTCGAGGTAGGTGGCTCGCGACGAATCGTTTACCGCCCTGGCCAGAGCGGTGGTTTGTTCGAAGTCGCCGTCGGCGGCCACCACCAACGCAAGCGCTGCCACTGCCGCGGCGCTCGGACCGATTTCGTCGTGTTGGTTGGCGGCGTACACGAGCACGCCCTTGGCCTCGGAAACCTTGCCGACCTGAAGCAGCGCGATTCCGTAGGCGACCAGGCGCTCAGACTGGCCGACCAACGACGGGTCGATATCGTCGGTCGCCACGATTCCGAGCTGCTCGAGCGCAAGTTCGGCCTTGCCGATGTTGACGTTGACCGCCGCTTTGGTGGTGCGGGCCAGTTGCACGACCCGCTCCGAGCCGACCTCAGCCGAGTCAGCGCTGTTGAGCACGAGGAATCCCTCGTCGACTCGTCCGGCTCGGACCAAGGCCCGGCCGAGCACCGACTTGGACTGCACCAAGCCAAACGGGTCGGCGACCGACTCGAACAGTCGAGCCGCTTCTTCGGCGTACACGACCGCCGTGTCGGATTGGCCTCGCCAGAGCTGTACCGAGGCGAGCAGGACCCGCATCATTGCTTCGCTCCAGGCGTCGTTGCGACCCATTGCGTCGCGGAGCACCACATCGGCGAGTTGTTCGGCGTCGTCGAACAGTCCCTGGTGCATGCGTACGTAGGCCCGGAGACCGCGCGACCACGAGATACCGATCTCGTCGCCGATTTCAGTGAAGATGCCGATCGACTTTTCGATCCGTTCGTCGGCCTTGGTGGTACGGCCTTGCACGAATCCGAGCCATGCCAGGTTCTGCCGGGCCCACGCCTCGCTGCGGCGGTCGCCCAGTTCGAGACTGCCGGCTAGGGCATCTTTCATGGCGAGTTCGGCGTTCTCGCTCGACCCGGCCAACAGATGGGTCATGCCGATGGCCCGCTGCACTTCAATGATCGATGTCGGGTCGTCGGCGGCGCGATAACCAGCAAGTGCTTCGTCGTACGCCTTCACTGCGCCGTCGAGGTTGCCGCGACGTTGTTCGATGTTGCCCCACGCCATCGCCAGGTCGGCAGCGTGCGCGGATTCGGGTCCGGCCAACTCTTCGGCGCGCGCCAGGTCGGCGGCCGCCTTGTCGAGCGAACGTTCGCCAGTGAACGCCCGCGCCCGGGTAAGCAGCGCCTCAACCCCTTGGGGGTCGTCGCCCACCAGGTTGAGTTTCTGGGTCGCAAAGTCGGCCGCCTTGTCCCAGTGCTCGACACCGAGCGCTCGATTGGCTGCCGCGTCGAGCCAGCGCACCGCTCGTTCGTCGACGCCCGATGGCATCCCGATAACCACACCCATCTCGTTGGTTAGTTCGGCAGCCCGCAGGTAGTGGTGGGCCAACGTCGCCGAAGGCACCATTTTTTCGAACTGTTCAAGGTAGTCGGCCACCCCAAAATGACGCAGCGCTCGGTCGGACTTGGTCAACCGGTTGTAGACAACGTCGCGCACCAGGTCGCTATGGAACTGCCACCGCTGAGAGTTGAAGTCGATCTCAAAGAGGTCTTTCTCGACCAACGACATCAGTAGGGGTTTGAGCGGCTCGTCGACCCCTCGGGCTTCGGCCATTTTTTGCAACGCGATTATCAGACCACGTCGGCCAAGCACCGCTGCATCTTCGACCACCGCTCCTTCAGCGACCGACAACCGGTCGAGGCGGGCCGACACCAACCCTCGGACCGTTGCGGGAAGTTCGTCGCCTTCGACCATGCCGCCGCTGGCTACCAGCGCGGCCAATTCTTCGAGGAAGAACGGGTTACCGCCCGAGCGCTCGACCAGGTCGTCGTGCAGTTCGGGCGAGTCGGGCAACAACGTACGGGCCAGTTCGGTCGCCGAGTCGGTATCGAGTGGATCGAGGGTGAGGGCAAGGTTGTTGTGCCGACCAGCGGTGGGCGCCCAACGTTCGGAAAGCCCAAACCGAGCGGTGGCCACGACCACAAAGGGGTGGTGCACCATCCGGCCGACCAAGTCGTCGATGAGCGCGAGCACCAGTTCGTCGGCCCAGTGCAGGTCGACCAGGCGCAACACGACCGGTTGCCGATCGGCCACCGCTTCGAGCACCAACCGGGCCGACCGGGCTGCTTCGTCCTGGGCGTTGCGAGGTTCGATCGCCTGGAGCGGGCCACTTTGGTCGACCAGGTACAGCAGACCGTTGACAATGCGCGAGGTCTCCTCGGCGTCGGAGGCGACCAACCCTGCGACCGCATCGGCTAACTCGACCTCCGGGCGGTCGGTCGAGAGGTCCGAGCCAATACGTAGCGCCGACAACACGGCCTCGGCTAGGGGAAACCAGATGTTGGCTTCGCCGTAGGGCACGCAGCGGCCGGTAAGCACAACGGCTTCCGCGTCGTTGGCGTGCTGGGCAACTTCCTCGGCAAACCGCGACTTGCCGACACCCGCGGCGCCCATGATCAACAAAAGCAACGAACGGCGGAGCCGGAACGCCGAGTCGACCGACTGGGTGGCGATCGAGAGTTCGATGTCGCGGCCAACCAACTCGCCGCGGTGGCGACGCCGTTGACCCGGAAGTCCGAGAGTTTGCGACGCAACCCAGGTAGCGACCTTGGTGGCTCGGCCAGCCAGACGCATTTCGACACCGGCTTCGTACTCGACCGAGTCGTTGGTTGCGGCGTGAGTCTGCGACCCGACCACGATCTGGCCGGGCGCTGCGTTGTCCGACAAGCGACTCGCAATGTTCACGACATCGCCCATCGCGGTGTAGTCGCCGGCGGCGCGGATCTCGCCAACCAAGACCTCGCCCGTATTGACCCCAACCCGAACCTGAAGGCGAGCCATGAACTCGCGATTGAACTCCTCGACCGTTTCGAGCATCGCGAACGACGCCCGGACCGCCCGTTCGGCGTCGTCTTCGTGGGCGACCGGAGCGCCGAACATGGCGAGCATGCCGTCGCCCAGTACCTTGTCGACTCGGCCGCCGAACTCGGTGACATTGGCCGCCAACCGTTCAAACACCGCGTCGACCAGGTTCTTTACCTGCTCGGGGTCGAGTCGTTCCGAGAGTGCGGTGAAGCCAACGATGTCGGCGAACACGACGGTGACGATGCGCCGTTCGTCGTGGCGATGTTCGACTCGGTGACCACACGACGGGCAGAACCGAGCGCCCGAGGGCAGTTCGGATCCGCAGCTCACACAATGCACAACGCCAGCCTACGGCACGGCGCGAGGGCGCGACGGGGCTTTCACGACCGATCTCCAACTCCCCCGCATCCGACCTGATGGGGACTCGAGGTCCTACCTACGGGGGATGCAGCTTTGCCCTCTGGTGCGTACCGTGGGAAGCGATGACGAGCATTTTCTCCCGAGTGGTTGAGGCCGTGCGTAGCCGCCCGCGCACCGCCGACTTCGTGCTCATGGCCGTGTTTGTTGCCATCTCGGTCGCCGTGCTCTGGACTTCGGTAACCGAAGAGGGCGGACGAGCCCTCGATGTTTGGGGCTGGATCCTCGGTGTCGGTGCGGCGATTCCGATCGCCTTCCGGCGCACCCACCCACCTCAGGCGGCGATCGTGTCGACCCTCTGCACCCTGACCTACTGGGTCGCCGACTACCCCGAGGCGGCGGTTGGCCCAGCCTTGCTCATTTTGACGTACTCGGCCGCTGCCCACACCGCGACCTCCGAACGGGCCCGCAAGGTCGGCCTGTTTATCGGGTTTGCCCTCGCGGCGGTCCTCATCGCCGGCGTGGTGTTCCCCGAGGAAGACCTGTCGGGCCTCGACGCGGTCGCCAACGGTGTCGTGTTCTCCACCGCCTGGGTGCTCGGCGACAACATGCGGTCGCGCCGCGACCGCATCGCCGAGATGCAACGCCAGGCAGTCGAGGACGAAAAGAATCGCCAGCTCGAAGCCACCCGCGCCATCGAGCGCGAACGGGCCGCCATCGCCCGCGAACTCCACGATGTGGTGGCTCACGGGTTGAGCGTGATCGTCGTCCAGGCCGCGGCGGCCCGTCGGGTGTTGCACAAATCGCCCGAGAAGGCCGACGAAGCACTGCTTGCGGTGGAGGAAACCGGACGGACCTCGCTCGACGAAATGCGCCGGCTCCTCGGCGTGCTTCGCAGCGAGGACAACGGCGGCGAGCGAGCACCCCAGCCCGGGCTCTCCGACCTCGAACACCTGGTCGAGCAGGTAAACGGCGCTGGACTCCAGGTTGAGGTCAACGTGCACGGCGAGGCTCGAAACCTCCCGCCCGGTATCGAACTCTCGGCCTACAGAATCGTCCAAGAATCGCTTACCAATGCCATCAAACACGCTGGTCCGGCTCGGGCAAGGGTCGACCTGTCGTTTGAGCCGTCGCACCTCGAAGTTGCGGTTACCGACGACGGCCGGGGCGGCGCCGCTGGGCTAGCCGACCAACAAGATGGGGGCGGCCACGGGCTCCTCGGCATGCGCGAACGCATCGAGTCGATCGGCGGCACCTTCCTCGCCGGACCAAAGTCGGGCGGCGGGTATCAGGTCACCGCCCGCATCCCCGTCGCATAATGAGCCGGTCGCCAAATGAACCGGACACATGATGAACCAGTCGCCAAGATCACAGGAGCGGGTCGATGATTAGGATTTTGGTGGTCGACGATCAGGCCCTCGTGCGCTCGGGATTCACGATGATCTTGGGAGCCGAGGACGACTTTGAAGTCGTGGCCGAAGCATCCGATGGCCTGGAAGCGATCGACTTGGTGGCGACCGAGCGCCCCGATGTGGTGCTAATGGATATCCGCATGCCCAACTGCGACGGGGTCGAAGCGACCGGCAAGATCCTCGCCCACCCAAGCGAGTCGTCGCCCAAAGTCATCATCCTCACCACCTTCGATCTCGACGAGTACGTCTACTCGGCGCTGCGCGCCGGGGCTTCGGGATTCCTGTTGAAGGACACCCCGCCCGACGATCTTGTGCAAGCGGTTCGGGTGGTGGCGGCCGGCGATGCGTTGTTGTCGCCGTCGATCACCAAACGGGTAATCGAGGACTATGCCTCCGGGCCGTCGAGTTCGGTTACCGCCAATCCAGCGCTCGAAACCTTGACCGCTCGCGAAACCGAAGTCCTACAACTGCTCGCCGAAGGCCTCTCGAACGCCGAGATCGCCGAAGCGCTGTTCCTTGGCGAAACGACCATCAAGACCCATGTTGGTCGGGTGCTCATGAAACTCGGCGTCCGCGACCGAGTCCAAGCGGTGGTTGCCGCCTACGAGGGCGGCTTGGTCGTCCCCGGCGACTCCCGCTGACCGCCCCTCGACCCAAACAGCCGATCGAAGCGCGATTCGGCAAATGTTTCGGTTTGGTGAAGGTGACGACACAAGTGGGGCAAAGTTCAGTACGTTTCGCGGTAGCGCCTACGGGGTCCGGTCTCGTCTGGAGGGGAGAGTCCGGACCCTGTTGCGTGAACCTCGGCCTTTCGGTCAGCGCAGCGAGGCTCACCGTCATCCTTGGGTAGGAGCGCAATTTCGTCTCAAATGACGATGACGCGCCAGCCCCGCACCGTTAGCGTGATGAGTAGAGCTAGTTCACCCCGAACCAGCAGCTCAAAGATAAAGGCGAGGCATCTCCCAATGGAAACCGCATCAGCTGCAACCAGCACCCTGGCAGCCCGGACCCAGAACGCATCGAAGATCTACGGAATGGGCGACACCGAAGTCCGCGCCCTCGACGACGTAACCGTCGGATTCGCCCGGGGCGCCTTCACCGCCATCATGGGTCCATCGGGTTCGGGTAAGTCGACCCTGATGCACACGATGGCGGGCCTGGACCCACTCACCCTGGGCCAGTCCTACATCGGCGATGTCGAGCTGAGCTCGCTCAACGAGAAGGAACTCACGCTGCTGCGCCGGGAACAGGTTGGCTTTATCTTCCAGGCCTTCAACCTGATCCCCACGCTGAGCGCCATGGAGAACATCACCCTTCCCATGGACCTCGCCAAGACCAAACCCGATCAGGCCTGGGTCGAGAACGTGATCAGCACGGTCGGACTCGCCGACCGCACCTCGCACCGGCCCGACGAACTTTCCGGTGGCCAGCAGCAGCGCGTTGCTGTTGCTCGAGCGCTGGCTAGCCGGCCCGAAATCATCTTCGCCGACGAACCGACGGGAAACCTCGACTCCCGCACCGGTGGCGAGATCCTCGACTTCATGCGATCGGCGGTCCGAGAACTCGGACAGACCATCGTGATGGTGACCCACGACGCCGTCGCCGCCAGCTACAGCGACCGAGTGGTCTTCCTCGCCGACGGCAAGATCGTCGACGAAATGCACGAACCCACCGCCGACGCGGTGTTCGACCACATGAAGTCCCTGGGCGACTGACCCACCAGGCGGCGCAGGGCCGCTCCCCGGCTGACGCTCAACCGCAGCCGGCACATACCTAGCCAAACCAACTAGCCACGCAACGACGTAACTGACGAAACGACGGTACTCCCATGTTCAAAATGACTCTCCGGAGTGTGTTCTCCAACAAAATTCGCTTCCTGCTCACCGCCCTGTCGGTGGTGCTTGGTGTGGCGTTCGTCGTCTCGGCGTTCGTGGTGACCGACGGCTTGCGATCAACCTTTAGCGACCTGTCGGCCGACATCTACAGCCAGCAGGACCTCACCGTTCGACCGGCCGCACCGTTTGGCGAACGAGACGGCGACCTACCACCGGTACCCGACCAAGTCCTCGCCGACGTGGCCGCCCTCGATTCAGTTGTCGAAGCGACGCCAGCGATCTTTGCTGGCGAGGTGCTCGTGGTCGACGACCTGGGCAACGAACCCGAAACCGGCGGTCCGCCGGTGGTCGGCGTGAACTGGACCGGCAACGACGCGCTCGATCAATTCGTGCTCATCGACGGTGTTGGCCCCAGCAGCCCGACCGAGATCGCCATCGACGTCAATACCTTCGCCGACGGCGACTACACCATCGGTAACGAGTACGTCGTTAAAGGCCCGATCGCTACCGAAACCTTCACCCTCGTCGGCACGATCCGATTCGGGGTCGACGAAGACGTGTCGGTGGGCGCCCGATTCACCGCCTTCGAAGCCGAGACCGCGCAACGATTCCTCGACCGCCAAGACGCCTGGGACGAAATCGCCCTAGCGATCGATGGCGATATCGAGGCCGCACAAGCCGAGATCACTGCCTTGTTGCCTCAAGGGGTTGAGGTGGTCTCGGGCGACGTCTCCCAGGCCGAATTCAACGACTCCTTCAACGAGTTCCTTGGCCCGTTCCGCACGATCTTGTTGGCCTTTGCGTTCGTGATCTTGTTCGTCAGCGCCTTCTTGATCAACAACACCTTCAACATCATCGTCGGCCAACGCATCCGCGAACTCGGCCTCCTTCGAGCGATTGGCGCCACGGGATCCCAGGTCCGTAGATCGGTTCTCGTCGAAGCCCTGCTGGTCGGACTCATCGCGACCGCAATTGGCCTTGGACTTGGGCTCTTGGGTGCCCGAGGCCTCATCGCGCTGCTCGAAAGCCAAGGCGGCGAGTTTCCCGACGGACCCCTCCCCCTCGCCTTTCGAACCATCCTTGTCGCCTTGTTCACCGGCGTGGTCGTGACCGTGATCTCGGCCATGATCCCAGCCCGCAAGGCGTCGACCATCTCGCCGATGGAGGCCCTGCAGGAGACTTCCTCCCTGGCCGAATCGAGCAACGCTCGCCGCAGCATCATCGGAGCGGTACTGGCCCTCGTCGGCATCGTGGCCACCTTGGTGGGCCTGTTCGGCTCCTTTGAAGATGCCACGCCCCGGCTCACCATCTTGGGCTTTGGCGCCATCGTGAGTTTCATTGCGGTTGCGGTTCTGAGCCCCTTCCTTGTCCGGCCGGTCGTCGGACTCATCGGCGCCCCGATCGCCGGGGCCTTCGGTGCCGCCGGGTCGATGGCCCGCCGCAACTCGCTCCGCAGCCCTCAACGCACCGCGGGTACTGCCGTCGCCCTCACCATTGGCCTGGCGCTCATCGCCACGGTGACCGTGCTGGCTGCCTCGCTCAAATCGACGGTCACCGAATCGCTCGAAACTCGAGTGAACGCCGGTTATGTGGTGTTCGGCGAACTCACCGACGCACAGGTCGGCGAGGTCGCTGCCCTGCCCGGCATCTCCGAAACCAGTGTGATCGGCAGTGGTGAAGTCCTCCTCGGCGACGACTTCGACACCGACGAAGTCGTCGAGGCCGAAAGTGTCAACTTCTCGGACATCGAAGCGCTCGTCGATACCGGCCTCACCGGCGACTACACGCCAGGCGGTAACCACGTCGTGTTGGAAAAGAATGCCGCCGAGGACTACGGCTTGGGCATAGGCGACGACATCACGCTGTCGTTCAAGAACCTCAACACTGAAATCTTCGAAGTGTCGGGAATCTACGAGTACACCGACATTCTCGATGCGCCGGTCATCATCGACACAACCACGTTCACTACCAACTTCGCCGAGGCCGACGCCTTTGTGCTCTTGGCTCGTGGTGCCGACGACGTAACCCCGGCGCAAGCCCGAACCCAACTCGACACGGTCTTCGACGGTGACGAGAACTTTGAGGTCAACGACCAGGCCGAATACCTCGAGTCGGTCGACCAGGAGATCAGCAGCTTGTTGTCGATCATCAACATCTTCCTCGGCCTGGCGGTAGGAATCGCCCTGATCGGCATCATCAACACCTTGACGCTGTCGGTCTTCGAACGGACCCGAGAGATCGGCCTGCTCCGAGCGGTCGGCATGGCTCGCCGGCAGGCGCGCCGCATGATCCGCTGGGAGTCGGTGCTCATCTCGGTCTTCGGGGGCATCTTGGGCATCGCCCTCGGCCTGTTGTTTGGCTATGCGTTGGCGACCGCTATCCCCGACAGCATCATCTCGGGGGTCAGCTTCCCGGTCGGCAGCTTGATCACCTTCGTCATCATGGCGATCATCGCCGGCTTCGTCGCCGCCATCATGCCCGCCCGCCGAGCCGCCAAACTCAACATCCTCGACGCCATCTCACACGTCTAACCGGGTCGCTCCGGCAAGCCTCCGCTCCTGCGCTTCGCTATGTCCCCCCACCGGCGCCCCTCGCCCTCCGCTAGCTCCGGGCTCTTTGGCCCCCTTGCCGAAATTTTTGCAGTTGAGCCGCCCACCGCGGTTCAACTGCAATCAGAACGTTGGCATCACCGAAATTTTCAGAAACCTGGGTTGGGCGTTCATAACAGCGGGCGTCGGGGAAATTGGGGCCGTATGATCGAAGGGTGTTCACGCTGATTAGGCGCAATCTGCGTCAACGACCCCTTCGGTACATCCTCACCACCCTGGCGATCACGTTCGGTGTGGCGGCGGTGACCGCCGTCTTTGTGTTTACCGACGGTCTTCGCGACACGTTCGACGAGCTGAGCGCCAACATTCAGTCCGGGTTCGATATTGCGGTCCGCAACGAGCTGGCGTTTGGCGACGGAAGCCAGATTCCGCTCGTGCCGATCAACGTCGCCGACGAGATCGCGGCCGTCGACGGTGTCAATAGCGTGCAACCCCGGGTGATCGACTTCAGCATCGTGGCGATCGATGACGACGACGAGCCCGCAATCGGCACCGGCCCAAACATCGGTCTGAACTGGGAATACGAAACGCCGAACCCCCGCCTGTTCGTTCAAGAAGGCGTCTCGCCCACCGGTCCCGGCGAGTTTGTGATCGATGTCGACGGCTACGAGGGCGGAAACTTCACCGTAGGCCAGCAGTACCAGGTCATCACCCCCGACGGCAGCGACCGGTTTACCTTGGTCGGCACCTTCAATTACGCCGACGAGGAAGAAAACGCCAGTGTCGGCGCAGTGCTCATCGCCTTTGCTCCTGAGGTTGCGCTCGACCTCATCAACGATGGCAAGGGCTACAACGACATCACGATCACCGCCGACGATCCCGATGCGGTAGCCGAGCGACTACAACCCGTCCTCGCCGCCAACGGCGACACGCTGGTCGCCCAAACCCAGCAAGACCTCATCGATGAACAGCAGGGAGCGTTTGGTCAGATTCTCAACATCTTCCGCACCGTACTGTTGGTGTTTGCGTTCATCATCTTGTTGGTCAGCGCGTTCTTGATCTTCAACGTGTTCAACATCACCCTGGGGCAGCGCATCAAAGAGCTTGGCTTGCTGCGGTCAATCGGCGCCTTTGGTTCGCAGATCACGTCGATGATGCTCGGCGAAGCGCTACTCCTCGGGGCGATAGCGACCATCGTGGGCTTGCCGTTCGGTTGGGTGCTCGCCCGGGTCCTGCGGTTCGGCCTGTCCCAAGCCGGTTTCCCAGGCGATACCGGGCTGCCGATTCGACCAACGACCATCCTTTATGCCCTGCTGGTCGGCGTGGTCGTCACGGTGCTCGCCGCGTTGGTCCCGTCGATCCGGGCCCGCCAAGTTTCGCCGCTCTCCGCGCTTCGCGACGACGTCAGCAAGGTCAACCTCAACTTCCGAGCTCGCCCGCCTGGCGCCATTGTCCTCATCGTTACCGGCGCGTTCATTATGTTCCTGGCGTTCTCCTTTGACGGATGGCTTTCGCACCTCTTCCTTCCGCTGATCGCCGGCATTCTGTTCTTCATCGGCGTTCGCTTCTTCAACGATCCAATCCGCGACTTCGCACCGTTTGTTCTGCTCGCTGTTGGACTCGTGCTGCTCACCGTGGTGCGGTTTGCCGATCTCTCACTCGGCGAAACGTTCGGCCTGCTCGGCGGTGGCGCAGCGCTGACGATCGTCGGGTTCGCCCAAGTGAGTCCGATCTTTGGCGGCCCGGTTTCTCGCCTACTCGGATCCAAGGTTGCCGCCGGAATCCTGCTGTTTTTGGGTGCCATCCTGGCGCTCAGCGCTCTCGGCATGGTCGGGTTCGCCATCTTCCAACTCACCTCCGAACCGGCGTTCGTCTTGTTGGTCATCCCGGCGATCTTGGTTGGGCTACTCGCCTACGGGCTGATCCGGACCGCGTGGAGCGCCTTTGGTCTTACCGGTCGACTCGGACGAGAGAACGCCGCCCGCAACCCGCACCGCACCGCTACCACGGCCACCGCGCTGATGATCGGTCTTGCTTTGGTGACCGCCGTTACCGTGATCGGCGATTCGATCAAGACGTCGGTGGCATCGGCACTCGGTTCATCGATCACCTCGGACTGGCTGATTCAGGGCCCACAGAACGGACCCCAAGGCATCCCCTTCTCCAAAGATGTCGCCGAACGGGTCGAGGCGCTTCCCGAGATCGACTCGGTGTTGTCGTATCAGTTCTCCTTCGCTGGCTACGCAGCGATCGAAGGCGAAGGCATCACCGTCGAAGAGGTAGAGGCCGCAGTTCCGCAACTCTTCGGCGCCTTGTCGGCCGACGACAGCACGGCGATCGACGCGGTAATCGACGGTCTCGGCGCCGACAACGTTTCGATCGATACCCTGCTCGCCACCGAGTTCGCCACCCTCGACATACACATCGACCCCGAGTGGATCGAACAAGACCCATCGCTGCTGGGCGACGGAACCGGTATCTACATGGAAGACGGCACGGCGGCCGACCGGGGCCTGGCGCTGGGCGACACCTTCATCGCCGTGTTCCTTGACGGCCAGGTTGAGGAGCTCACCGTTGCTGGTATCTACGGCAACGGGTTTGTCCTCGGCGACCGGGCGATCGATCTCGAATTGTGGAACCGCCATCAAGACGTAGAAACCGACCAGTTCATCTCGGCAACCACCGCCGACGGCGTCGAGCACGAAGACGCTCGGGCGGCCATCGAGAACGAACTCGAGGTCGACTACCCGCTGCTGACTACCCAAGACCGCGAAGAGTTCGCCGCCCAACAGGAAGGCCAAATCGACCAGACCTTGGCGGTCATCAACGTGTTGCTTGCCTTCTCGGCCGGCATCGCTATCTTGGGCATCACCATTGCGTTGTCGCTCGCCGTGTTCGAACGCACCCGCGAGATCGGCCTGCTCCGAGCCGTAGGCCTCACCAAGCAACAAACCCGTTGGATGATCCGCTGGGAGGGCGTCATCGTGGCGGCCTTTGGCGGCATCCTCGGCGTGATTCCCGGCGTTGGTCTGGGCATTCTCGCCACCCAGAAGATGCCAGAGTTCTTGGTCAACAAGACCACGATCCCGGTTGGCCAGCTCATCACGTACGTGATCGTCGCCGCGGTGACTGGTTTGCTCGCTGGCGTGTTCCCGGCTTGGATTGCGGGTCGTATGAACATTCTCGATTCGATCTCAGCCGAATAAGCCGATCGTGCGGTGACCATATTCTTAGGGGTCGTATCGGCGATCTTTATCGGGTTCTCCGACTCGCTTGGGCGCTTCAGTACTCGGCGAGCCAATGCCATCAGCCACATAACCACCGCGATGGCGATCGCTATCGTGCTCACTCTGGCCGCCACCGTGGTGGTCGACTCTCAGTTCCTAACCGCCGACGTGCTCAGCGGCGGGTTATCGGGCATCTTCATGTCGGCTGGTCTGGGTGTTGTGTACCGCGGCATGGCCGACACGTCGGCGGCAATCGTATCGCCCATCTCGGCGGTATTTGCCGCACTTGGTCCGCTCGCGTGGGATGTGGCGTTTGGTCTGCGACCCTCGCTGCTCGTCTCGTTCGGATGCGCGCTCGCCATCGCGGCGCTTGCCCTCACCACCTTGAACCCCGACCTCGGCGATCGGGCCCGCCTCGGGTTGTTCTACGGAATCGGCGGTGGCCTGTTGTTTGCGGCCGGGATCATCTCGGTCGCCGACACGTCAGAGGCGAGCGGGGTGTGGCCAGTGGTCGCCCAGCGGGTGGTGGGGTGTGGGCTGATGGCGTCGATCGCCTGGAAGCAGAAACTGCCAATCGTGTTACCCGGCACCTTGTTGAAGTTCGGGTTGCTGAGTGGCCTGTGTGGCGGCATCGGGATGATGACGTGGACCGTCGGCGCCCAGCGGGGCGACCTGGGTGTCGTGTCGGTAACCGCCTCGATGTACCCGGCCTTCGTGGCGCTGCTGGCCGTAAAGTTCGACAACGACCAGCTCCATTGGTGGCAGGCGATCGGCATCGCCATCACCATCGTCGCCATGGGCCTCATCGCTGTCGGCTGACCACGCCCTTACTCGCCAGCGGAAAACTCGGTGCCCAGCACGCTCTTGTCGGTGAGCCAGAACAGATAGGCGAGTGGCGGCAATACAAGCACCGCGGCGATCCCAAAGGCGATCAGCAAGCCCCACAGGGTGGCCGACGAGCCGGCGGCCTCGGCGATGGTCATCTCGTCGACCAGGACCCATGGGTACTGCGCCACACCCCACCCCGCCACCACGGCGACCACGGCGGCGACCGCGGCCCCCCGGGCCAAGTGGAACTGGCGGCGATGCAACAGCCACAGCGATAGCAGTCCGGCGGCCGCTGATCCGAACATGAACACCACACCTCGGCCGAGTAGGCGATCGCTCAGAGTCGGCGCGTCGAGCCGCAGCGGCGCTACCCCGGCGAGCGCAGCGACGCCGGTAATGATCGCCATCACCATCGCCCGCCGGCGGAACCGCTCGGTGAGTTCGGCGTGCCCGAGACGTTCGGCGTCGGCGGCCAGGAAGACGGCCGACAAAAACGCACAGGTAAGCACCGCTAGCGCACCACCGACCCACGACGTGGGGCCGGTCCAACTGGTCCAGCGGTCGCCTACTCCCTCGCCGGGTACCCGCCCCGAGGCGATCGCCCCGGTGACCATGCCGAGAAAGAACGGGGTGATCAACGATGCCGCAGCGAAGGCTGTCCCAAACAGCCGGGCCGAGGCGAGATCGTCGGAGAACTTGCGGAACGCGAAGCCACAACCTCGAAACACGATGCCCAAAGCTACGAAGCAGAAGGGCACATACAGGGTCGACATGATCGACCCGAACGCTTCGGGGAAACCGGTCCACAGAAATACCAGAACAAAGATCAACCACACGTGGTTGGCCTCCCACACCGGCCCAATCGCATGGTCGACCAGTCGACGGGTCGGGCCGCCCTGCTCCGCGTCGCCGGCGCCCAGATCCCAAATGCCCGAACCGAAGTCGGCTCCGGCAAACACCGCATAGGCGATGACACCGATGAACATGATGAGGGCAACCGCGTCGGCTAACTCCATCAGCCCACCTCGACCGGTTGGGGCGCATCGGCGAGTTGTTCGGGCGGGCCATACGGGGTGTGGAGGTGCTTCTCGCCATCGCGCCAGCGGCGGGTCATCGACCGCAGCACCGAAATACCCGCAACCGTGATTAGGGCGTACACGGCGGTGATAACCCCAAAGCTGGCCCAAATCCACTCCGCATCGGTCACCGCGTCCTCGGTGCGAAGCAGGCCGTTCACCACCCATGGTTGGCGACCAACTTCAGTGGTGATCCACCCCGCCTCGAGCGCTACAACCGCCGCCGGCCCCGACAGCGCGACGGCCCGCAGGAACCACTTCGACTCCGGCCGCTTCCGTCGGCGCCACCAGCTCCAGCCGAACCACGCAACCAACCCCACCAGCGCGGTTCCGATCATCACCATGATGCCGAACGAGGTCCGCACAATGTTGACCGGCGGGCGGTCCTCTTCGGGTACCGCATCGAGACCGACGATCTCGGCGTCGAAGCTGTTTTGGGCTAAGAAACTGGCCAGACCCGGGATGGGAATCTCGATACCGCCAACGACCTTCTCGCCGTCGTAGTAGCCGCCGATGATGGTCGGAACCTCCGACTCGGTGGTGGCAAGCCCCTCGATAGCGGCCAACTTGATGGGCTGTTCGTCGGCGATCCGCTGTCCGGCAAAATGTCCGATCGCCGGCTGGATCGGGGTGACCACACAAGCGAAGGCCAGCGGAATCAGCAGGCCGATCCGGTGGTGTCGGTCGTTGCGGCCCCGCAAAATCCCGATGGCATAGGTAGCGGCGACCGAGAACGCAACGACCATGTACGCCGCGAGCAACATGTGCACGTACTGAAGCCCGACCGCGCTGTTGAAAATTGCGGCGAGCGGATCGACATTGATCACTTCGATCTCGCCCGCCGCATTGGTGATCGTGTCGAACCCGGTAGGCGAGTTCATCCAGGCGTTCACCGACAAAACAAAGAACGTTCCCGATGCTCCGGCCATCATGATCGGCACCAACATGAGCGAGTGCAGTTTGGGCGGCAACCGGTCCCAGCCGTAGAGGTAGATACCGATAAAGATCGCCTCGATGAAGAAGCTCACCCCTTCGAGGGCAAACGCCAGACCCATCACATCGCCATAGGTCGACATGAGTTCGGGCCACAACAGGCCCATTTCAAAGCTCAGCACCGTGCCGGTGACCGCACCAATCGCAAACAATACGGCGGCAACCTTTGACCATCGACGAGCCAACTCGAGATAGGTGTCGTCATTCAGCCGGATCGCTCGCCGGTGCGCAACAAAGATCATCGCCGGAAAGGCCACGCCAAAGCAGGCGATGATGATGTGATACCCGAGGGTCAGTGCCATCTGGTTTCGGGCCGCAAGGAGATCGCTTTCGGTCGAAGCCAGAACAAGCGAAGTCAACATGTGGTGAACCCTCCGGGAACACTTCTATCGTCTCACGACCCCGTTGTCGCGGCTATTGGTCAGTAGTCACAAACACCCCGTTCTGATTGCAGTTGAACGGCCCAGGGACGACCAACTGCAAAATTTTCGGAAAGAAAGACAGTAGGGACCTGGCGGTGAGATTCGCTATTCGGCTTCAGGTAAGGCCGTGGCTTTCCTATGCTGGACTCATGTTGTTAGTTCTCTCGCCTGCCAAAACACTCGACTACGAGTCGCCGCTGCTTACCAAGAAGCACTCCCTACCCGAGATGATCGACGACTCGAAGGAACTCATCGACGAGTTGGCCAACAAGGCGCCGGGCGACATCGCCAAGCTGATGCACCTGTCAGAGAACCTGGCCGAGCTCAATTTCGAGCGCTACCAAGACTGGTCGACCGAGTTCACGAGCGAGAATGCTCGCCCCGCCGTGCTCGCCTTCAAGGGCGATGTGTACATGGGCATGGATGTTGCGCAGTACAGCGAGCGCGACTTCACCCACGCCCAGAAGGTCGTGCGGATTCTGTCGGGGCTCCACGGCGTGCTGCGCCCGCTCGACTTGATGCAGCCTTACCGCCTCGAGATGGGCACCGACCTCAAGAACCCCCGGGGCAAAAACCTTTATGAGTTCTGGGGCAACAAGGTCACCGACCGCCTCAACGCCGATCTCGCCGAACGGAAGTCATCGACGCTCGTCAACCTGGCTTCGATCGAATACTTCTCGGTGGTGAAGCCGGCGGCACTGGACGCCAAGGTGGTTTCGCCAGTGTTCCTCGACGAGAAGAACGGCGACTACAAAATCATCAGCTTCTTCGCCAAACGAGCGCGCGGTGTCATGGCCAGCTGGATAGTGCAGAACCGGGTGAAGTCGGCCCGGGCGTTGAAAGACTTCGACGGCATGGGGTACTCGTTCGACCCCGAACGGTCGACCCCCGAGAAGCCAACGTTCATCCGCGCCGAAGCCGCCAAGTAGCGACTAGTCGGTTAGCAACAGCCCGACCTGACGCGACTGGGCGATCAGGTTTCCGGCCGAGTCCCACAGTACGCCGTCCTCGATGATCCGGTTGTCGGACAGGTCGGTGGTTTCGAACCGTGCCAAGACCCAACCCGGTTCGGGGCGGCGTCGCACGTGCACGGTCAACTCGATGGTCGGTACCCAACCGACATAACCCAAGCTGCCGAATACCGACGGCGGAAACGCATCGGCAAAGAGCGGGAGCGCCAGCGTGTCGACCGGGCGGTCATCGAGGAACCGAATCCAGCCCGACACCACTGCCGCTTCGGCCTGCCCAGCGGTCGCTTGGTCGGGGTGGAGTCGAACGTCGACCCGGTTCAGGATCGGTAAGTCGACCCCCTGTTCGAGTCCGGATCGTTCACGACACTGGCCGGGCGGCGGCATGTCGGGCGGTTCGATGGTGAGTGGCACGTCGCCCGGTTCGGACAGGTCGGTGAACGCCGCGATCGTCTCGATTCGACCTTTGCCGTCTTGGATCAGCCGGCCGCGTGCGGTCGAAACGGTACGGCCGGTCCGAACCAGTTCGGCCTCGACCGTCGCCGACGCATCGCCCGTCCCGGGCCGAAGGTAGTGGGTGGTGACCGTCATTGGATCCGGGTGGGCGCCCAGGGTCCGCATAGCTCGCAGCACCGGTGACACGAGATATCCGCCGTTCGGATTGGTGCCGATGTTCCACGAACTGGTCAGGTGCGTCGACCACTCCCCTCGCCCATCGGCCGGGTCGGCTGTCGGCTCGATATGGGTTTCGGTGTCGAACTGTGAAGCCATGGGCGCCAAAGCTAGTCTGCCGCCCATGACCTACATCGAGCCGACCGCCGAAGCATTGGCCGCCATCGCCACCGACGCCGCCACCATCGAAACACCGATCCGGATGATCAACCTGCTGAAGTTCAAACCGGTGGCCAACTACGGCGACATAGCCGACCCCGCAGGCGACGACGGGCCGAGCACCGGTGCTGCCGCGTACGCCAGGTATGGAGCGACGGCGCTCCAGGAGATCGGCGAGGTTGGCGGGTCGTTGTTCTATGCGGCGGTTGCGGACATGACCTTCATCGGTCCGGCCGACGAGCAGTGGGACCAAGTGGCGATCGTCGAGTATCCGAGCCGCGCTGCGTTTCTTGAGATGGTCGCGAAGCCCAGTTACCAGGCCGCGGTTTTCCACCGCACCGCCGGTCTGGCCGACACCCGGATCATCATGACCACCCCGTAGTTACGGGTTCTTCGCGACGCCGATGTGAAAGTACGACCACGGCGAGGTGGCGTCGGCGTACTCGGCTTCGGTCCACTCGATCTCAAACCCGGCGTCTTCGATCAAACCAGAGATGTCGCGGCTCAGATGACAGCCGTCGGCGAGGCGCCTTTGCACCGGGTCGATGCGCTTTTGCCACTTCACCATCGAATCGGTCGGAGCTTTGCCGTGCTCGACAAAGTGCAGTGCACCTCCCGGTTCGATCACCCGCCGCAGTTCGGCCAGCGCGGCGACCGGATCGGGAATCGTGCAAAGCGTGAACGTGAGCACGCCCGCGTTGACGCTGTTGTCGTCGAGCGGGATCTGCTCACCGGTGAGCCCCACAAACTCCACGTCGATATCGGTAGCCGCCAACCGGTCCTTCGCAAGCTCTCGGCCCAAGGTCGCCGGATCGATCGCGTACACCTTGGTCACCTCGTCGGGGTAGTACGGCAGGTTGGTACCCGAACCGAATCCAGGCTCAACGACTACCCCCGAAATGCCTTCAAGACACCGGCTACGCCACACCCCCATGCCCGACGATCCGCAAACTTTGTCGATGACTCTGGGAAGGACTTTGTCGCTGTAGAGACCCATGTACGAAAGCTACCGCAGCGCCGTGAGCTAACTTCCGAGGATGCGAACTTCTGTCTATATCGCCACCAGCCTCGACGGATTTATTGCCCGGGTAAACGGCGACCTCGACTGGCTCGACGAAATCGAGCACCCCGAAGGGGTCGACTACGGGCACGGCGAGTTCATGGCCAGTGTCGATACGCTAGTGATGGGGCGCGGCACCTACGACAAGGTGCGCAGCTTCGATGTCGAGTGGCCCTACGAGGTACCGGTGGTGGTGCTGTCGTCGGGCACGGTCGACATTCCTGACGACCTAGCCGATCGGGTTTCGGCGACCTCGCTCGGCCCG
Organism: uncultured Acidimicrobiales bacterium; assembly: GCA_938038815.1. Taxonomy (GTDB): domain Bacteria; phylum Actinomycetota; class Acidimicrobiia; order Acidimicrobiales; family SHLQ01; genus CALLQB01. The sequence goes on from CALHTF010000057.1 coordinate 34,356, forward strand.
GCAGAGTTGTTGACCGACCTCGAGGGTCAGGGCGTTTCTCATGTGTATCTCGATGGCGGTCTGACAATCAGCTCGTTCATGCGGGCCAAGCTGGTCGACCAACTCATCATCACCACGATTCCGGTGCTGCTCGGGCACGGTATCCCGCTGTTCTCTGGGGTCGGCGCCCAAGTCGATCTCGAGTTGGTGGGGGTCGAGAGCTACGACAACGGGTTGGTCAAGAGCACCTACAACGTCGGACGCGCACCGCAAGAGGAGTCGCCATGAATCCGCTCGAGGTACCGATTGGTTTCGCGGGTGGCACCGGCCTCAATTCGATCGCCGAGGTTCGGGCCGAAGCTAAGTACGCCGCCGACGCCGGATTCGATTCGTTCTGGGTCAGCCAAATCACCGCCGTCGACCCCATCGTGGCGCTGACTGCGGTGGCCGCCGACTGCGACGGACTCAGCGAAGTCGGCACGTCGGTCGTGCCGATCTACGGACGGCATCCACTAGCGCTCGCCGCCCAAGCCCGCACCGCCCAAGACGCCCTCGACGGTCGGTTTACGTTGGGCATCGGCCCCTCTCACGCCGTGTTTGTCGAGGGGTTCTTTGGCGAGTCGTACGCTCGTCCGTTTACCTACACCAAGGAGTACATAGAGGCGCTCGGACCGCTCCTGCAGGGCGAAGCAGCTTCGGTGAACGGCGAAGAGGTCACCGCTCACGGTTGGCTGACCGTCGAGGCCGAGCCGGTGCCGATCTTGTTGGCCGCTATGGGGCCCAAGATGCTCAAACTGGCGGGCGCTCACACCGCAGGCACCTCGCTCGGCGGCACGGTCGGGCCTAAGACCATCGCCAACCACATCGCGCCGACCATCAACCAGGCAGCCGCCGACGCAGGGCGACCGGCGCCACGTATCAAAGGCTTTCCGCTTTTTGCCGTGACCGACGAACCAGAGGTGGCTTTGGCTGCGGCGATCGAAGGGGGCGCCGGTTACTCGACCCTTCCCGCCTACCGGGCAATGCTCGATCGGGAAGGCCTCGAAAGCGGTGGCGAGTTGGGACTGTTTGGATCGATGGACGAAGTCGCTGAGGGATTTCAGCGCTACATCGACGCCGGTGCCACCGAACTCCGGATCGGAATCATAGCGCCTGACGAAGCGACAGAACAGCGCTCACGCGAAGCCATCGCCGAGTGGATCGGTAGCTAGTTTCACCTGATGGCTCGGTATCCGATCATTTTGTTCGACCTCGATCACACCCTCTTCGACTTCAATCACTCGAAGCATCTGGCCTTTGCCGAGGTGATGACCAACGCCGGCTACGACGCCGATCGCCAGGCTGAGCTAATCACGATCTTCGGAGAGGTCGAGAAGCCGCTGTGGGCGGGGCTGGAGGCGGGCGAACTCACGCTCGACACCTTGAACCTGTCGCGCTGGGCAGGCTTGGTCGAACGGGCCGAGTTGGCCGAGGACCGCACCGCGCTGGCTGCTGGTTACCTCGACGGGCTGGGTCGCCTCGGCCGGCTGTTTCCCGGGGCTCGAGAGCTGCTCGATGTACTCGTGCCCGACTTCCGCATCGCGTTGATCACCAACGGGTACGCCGAGGTGCAGCGCGCTCGGATGATCAACTTCGATCTGGGCCGCTACTTCGACCCCATCGTCATCTCGAGCGAAGTGGGCCACGCCAAACCCAACGTCGAGTACTTCGATGCGACCTTCGAGATGCTGGGCCACCCACCCAAGTCCGACTGCGTGGTGATCGGCGACAGTCTGACCTCCGACATCGCGGGCGCCCAGCGTTACGGCCTCGACTGCATCTGGTATAACCCAAGCGGCCAACCAGCCCCTGCTGTCGCACCAACCCACACAGTACAAACGTTGGAAGAAATCGCCCCGCTCCTGTCGGCCTGACTCTGAGTCACGGGACAACGCACCACGACTCAGAGTCACGGCACAAAGAATCCCACGCACCGCGCGATTCACGCGCCCGCAGAACCAAAAACTCCGAGAATCCCACGCTAAGCGTTCGGTGCCAGGCTCCAGTGCCAGGCTCCAGTGCCAGGCCCAGTTGGCCGGCTGGCTCGACCAGCACCGTCTTCGGTAGTCGGGCGGCGCTTAGGTTCGGTACACGAGGCCCTTGTAGCCGAGGATGAACCCGTTGGCTTCCAGCTGGGACGACAGGGCCGACTCTCGAACTGGTTGGCCGTCGATCTTGGCGATCTCCAACGAGCGCAGTCGACCGTTCTTCACGATGCTGGTGAGGGCGTCGACCCAACCGTCGGGTTGGTGGGCGCCGAAGGTCAGCAGGCTCTTGCCGCCCTTATCGACGTAGATGATCGGCACCCCATCGGCGAGGATCACCAGCGCTCCGGCGGTGCGGGCGGGTCGGCCGGCGTTCTCGGGCCAGGCGATTGCTGCGCCGTAGGGTTGTGCCGGGTCGGTGGCGCCGAGCACCACAAACTTTGCCGCCTCGGGCAGCGCCCCCAGGTCGACTCGTTCGGCCCGCAGCCGATCGACGGCACCGGTGAGGGCGAACTGCGCCGCACCAAGGCCAGCGACGAAGTAGCCGCGCCGTACCTGGCCCCGTTCTTCGAGTGCCTTCAGTACCGGGTACACGCCAGCGAACCCACCCTTGGCGCCCTCGCCAAGGGCTGCCTCTCGGGTCAGCACGCCGTAGCGTTCGAGTAACTGCAACGCCCGGGCGTGCGAAACCTCGGTTGGGGTCGGTCGGGGGGTGAGCAGCGGCGCCACCAGCGACCATCGACCAGCAGCGGTCGGCGGACCGAGCCGGGTCATCTGCCCAACCCGGGGGCGACCTCGTCGGGCGGTCGACTTTGCTTTGCGACCCTTCTTCTTGCCGAGCGCTCGCAGCGGGGCGAGCGAGTCGTTGGTGATCTCGCCCGACCACACCACATCCCACAGTGCTTCGAGCACAAACGCATCGTCGAACGGCAGCTCGGCGGCCGCTACGGCACCAACGATGTCGGGCCAGAACGAGGCGCCGCTGCTGGCCAGATGACCACGGATGGCGTCGTGTACGGGTTCGGTTGGGAGATCGTCTTCGGCCTGGGGTTCGACGATGAGCGCAGCCTGGTCGCGAAACACCAACCGCACCCGCCCGTCGTTTGATCCAATGCCGCCGGCGCCGACCCACACGACTTCACCCGACGAACACAACTCGTCGAGCTCGGATGGTTTGTAGCTGGCCATTCGCGCCGGCAGAACATCGGTTTCGAGGGTCGATATCGGAATCGGTGCGCCCTGAAGCACGCCGATCACCTCGGCCAACGCGTCGGTTCCCCGGCGCGGCACGCCAACGCCTTGCCACCCAATGAGGAACCGGGCGAGCGAGTCTTGCTCGACCGGCTCGACCTCTTTACGGAGCGATGCCAACGACCGGCGACGCAATTGACGGAGCACATCGTCGTCGCACCATTCGCGCTCGACACCGTCGGGCCGGAACTCGCCACGGACCAAGCGGCCATCGTCGGTGAGGCGATCGAGCACCGACCGCACCCGGTCGACACCAACGCCCAATCGCTGGCCGACCTGTTTGGCCACAAACGGACCATGGGTTCGAGCGAACCGAATCACCAAGTCGCCGAGCGGATCGTCGACCGAGTCGGTGAACACGGCGGGCAGTCCGATCGGGATAGCCACGCCCAGGGCATCGCGTAGTTTGCCGGCATCGTCCGATGCGGCGAATCGCTGCTCCCCCGCGACCCCGACCTCAATAACCCGGCGATCGTCGATCAGACCATCGAGCAGTCCGCCCACATCGAGCCCGTCGACACACCGGGCCTCAAGTTCGTAGCGGGTCAGCGGCCCGAGGATTCGCATGAGGTCGTGCAGTTCGTCGCCGTCGCGGGCTTGGCGGCCCTCGACCAGTCGCTGAAGCTCCAACTCGAGGTCGGCCAACACCCCTGCGTCGAGCAGTTCCCGAAGCTCTTCGGCGCCCAACAGATCGCGCAGCAGTTCGCGGTCGAGGGTGAGCGCTGCGGCTCGACGCTCGGCCAGCGGCGCATCGCCTTCGTACATGTACACGGCGATCCAGCCGAACAACAGCGACTGGGCAAACGGTGAGGCGCGTGGCGTGTCGACCGAAACCACTCGGATTTTGCGGCTCTGCAGATCGGCCAGCACCGACTTGAGCGCCGGCAGGTCGAACACGTCGTTGAGACATTCGCGGCTGGTCTCGAGCAGGATCGGAAAGCTCGGGTACTTCGACGCCACACTCAGCAGGTCGGCCGCCTTCTGCCGCTGCTGCCAGAGGGCCCGCCGTTGGTCGGGTCGGCGCTTCGGCAACAACAACGCCCGGCCCGCGCATTCGCGGAACCGGCTGGCAAACATCGACGTGTTCGGCAACATGTCGATGACCAGGTCTTCGATCTCGGCCGGGTCGAACAACAAGTCTTCGGCGGGCAGTTCGTCGATCGCTTCGGGAAGGCGCAGCACGATGCCGTCGTCGCTCCAGATCAGCTCGACATCGACCGCCCACCGCTCCCCCAGCCGGTTGCGGAGGGCCATCGCCCACGGTGCATGAACTTGAGCCCCGAACGGCGAGAGGATCACGACCCTCCAGTCGCCGATCTCGTCGCGGAACCGCTCGACCACAATCGTCTGATCGTCGGGCAGCACGCCGGTGGCCTCGATCTGTTCGTCGAGGTAGCCAATGAGGTTCTGGGCGGCCATCGGGTCGAGGCCGTGTTCGTTCTGGAGCCGTTCGAGCACGTCGGAGCTTTGAGCACCCCGCAGGAACGCCCCGATCGCTCGGCCCAACTCGAGGGGCCGCCCCGGACCATCGCCATGCCAGAAAGGCATCTTGCCCGGTTCGCCCGGCGCCGGGGTAACGATCACCCGCTCGTAGGTGATCTCCTGGATGCGCCAGGTGCTGGCCCCTAACAAGAAGGTCTCGCCGGGGCGGCTTTCGTAGACCATCTCTTCGTCGAGCTCGCCCACGCGGGTTCCCTCGGGCAAGAACACGCCAAAGAGGCCACGGTCGGGAATCGTGCCGGGATTTGTAACCGCCAAGCGCTGGGCGCCCTTGCGACCCCGCACGGTTCCAGCAACCCGGTCCCACACGATCCGGGGCCGCAGTTCGCTGAACTCTTCGCTCGGGTACCGCCCCGACAACAGATCGATGATGTTGTGCAGCGCATCGTCGGAGATATCGGCAAAGTTGGCCGAACCCCGAATGATTTGGGTGAGCTCGGGAAGATCCCAATCGTCGAGCGCACACATGGCCACGATCTGTTGGGCCAACACATCGATGGGGTTACGAGGGTAGAAGGTCTCCTCGATAAGGCCCGCTTGCATGCGCTGCACCACCACCGCAGCCTCGACCAGGTCGGCGCGATGTTTGGGAAACAGTTTGCCGGTGCTGGCCTCGCCCACCTGGTGACCGGCCCGGCCGATCCGCTGGAGCCCACGGCTCACCGCGCCCGGTGACTCGACCTGGATAACCAAGTCGACCGCACCCATGTCGATGCCGAGCTCCAGCGAACTCGTGGCCACCAAACCTTTGAGCCGGCCGGACTTCAGGCGGTCCTCAATATCGAGTCGCCGTTCGCGACTCAGCGAGCCGTGGTGAGCCAACACCAGTTCGGCGCCCTCGGTTCCGGTAGCGAGGTGACCATCGCCCGCATTGGCCGACGCTGGCGGCCGCCCCATCGCCTCGTTGCCCGTCCAACCGTCGTTGGGTTGCTCGCCTTCGAGCGCCAGTTCGTTGAGTCGAGTCGCGAGCCGCTCGGCGAGGCGCCGAGAGTTTACAAACACCAGCGTCGAACGGTGCTGTTGGATCAGTTCGAGCAAACGCGGGTGCATCGCCGGCCAGATGCTTTTGCGAACCGGCGTGGCGGCGGTCGGGCCGCTCTCGGGCTCCTCCACAAAGGTGCCGAGATCGCCCATG
>CALHTF010000058.1 GCA_938038815.1 uncultured Acidimicrobiales bacterium
GCCTGGGGCGACCCGCCGGGCGACCATTTGCCAGCCGACCACATTCATCGGCGGACTTTTCCCGAGGACACCCACGTCCTCGCGGGCGATCAACTCGCCGACACCGGGCTTCGGCGGCTGTACGAATCTGACCACCTCAGCTCGTTCTTGGCCGACGCCTTATCGATTCCTGAACTCCACCGGTTTGCCGACCCGTTCCAGGACCTCAACGTCGTGAAGATTCGTGACGGTGGGCTCCACGCCTGGCACTACGACCTCTCCGACTTCGTCATCACCGTGCTCTTGCAAAAGCCCGACCTCGGTGGCGAGTTCGAGTTCGCCCCGTTCATCCGAGGCGAGATCATCCCCGGGGTAGCCGGCGGCCGCGACGGCCGGGTGTGGGACGAACGGTACGACGACGTGGAACGACTCTTCGCCGACCGGTGGCCGAGCCGCCAGACACTCGACCTCGACGCCGGCGACCTGGTGATGTTCAACGGCCTGCGCTCGATGCACCGAGTTCGAGCCGTCTACGGCTCGACCAACCGCATGGTGGGCGTCCTCAGTTACGACACCAAACCAGGATTTACCTCAACCGACGCCATCAACGCCCGGTTGTACGGACCCAGGTGCGAGGCGGTTATACGCGAGGGTCGCTGATTCTTACCGTGTCGAGGTTTGGGGCATGGGGCTTGAGCTTGTCGAGCAGGATTGCTTCGAGGTGCTCGGCGGGCATCACACACTCGCGGCATTCAGCGCTCTCGAGTACCAGGCTGAAGTTGGCGACCGCGTCATCGAAGGAGTCGAGCACTAGCTCTCCCCCATCGGCGGCGACCAAAGCCTGCATCTCGGCGATCGCCGATGAAACGTCGGCGGGCTTGCTGGCCTGAGCTTCGGGGGCCGCACCGGTGAACAACCGTAGGGTCTCAGCAACTGCAGCGTCGGCCCATGACACGATGGTCGAGTCGTCGGTTCCGCCGAGTGGGTGTGGGACCTCGAGTACCCGAAGGTCGGTGGCGTCGAGGCTCTGGGCGACCTGGTCGGTCAGGAGCCGGAACTTCGAGGTGGCGACGACCACCGTCGGGATTCCGGCAGATTCAAGATGTACGGCGTCATGGACACTCCACGACGTGCAGCTTCCTCAATCGGCCGAGCCGGTCAGCACCAACTCGACCTCCTTAGTGAGTTTGCCCAGCACCTCGTCGGGGGCCGAGATGGCGGCGTTCTTCGACTCGACGATCGACACGATCGCCCCGTGGTCGGCGGCCAAGCGTTCGGCGATTCGACCCATCAACAGCCCGGCGTTGGGTTTGCGGTTGTCGAGAATTCCGATGCGCTTTCCAGCTAGTGACGGCAGCGCTTCGGCCTGGGTGGCGGGCGGATGCCCTACTCGGCCTTGTGGGTTGTAGATCTTCATGAGTCCTCCCCTATCGCCAGCGTCACGCTCTTGGTCATGCCCCAACTTGGGATGACCGAGCTGTGTTTGCCGGCACCGCCAACCACGAACACCTTGATGTTGTTGGGGTGCTCGGTCATCGAAACGATGTCGTCGTCGCCGAGCGCGATCTGCCACGGCGCCCAGGCCAACAGGTTGAACGCTTGGCGGGCATCGCCGACTCGAACCGTGGCCTTGTTGAACAGGTAACTGGCTACGTCGGCCCGCGACCAGCCGTGGTCGGCGCACAGCGAGGCGTGCTCGGGGCACAGTGCGACGAAGAACTCGCCTTGGCTGATCGGCGCGTTGTTCGAGCCCCACGAGACCATGGCCGAGGCGACCTTGTCGAGCACGCTGGCCGGATCGCTCGACTCCATATCGTGCACGTTGTGGGGGGCTTCCCCGCAGTGGATGGTGATAGCCGAGGCAGCGTCGATGCCGGCGTCGGTGGCGTAACTACCCCACGGCGACTCTTCGACATTTTCGGCAACGCAGTACGAGTACTTGGCTGGGCCACCTTGGGTCGACACATCGCCAGGGCCAGGGACCGCGCCGGCAATGTGTAAGAGAATCAGTCGCAGCGCTCGGCCGGTCGCGGCGTTGGCTCGGTTACCCGGACCAAAGGCACCGATGCCGGCGTTGTACTCGCCATCGACGGCGGCTTGGCCGTGCACGATGAGCAGTGGTGCAACCGGGTGAGTCGTAGCGTTGACCCCCCGCAGGTTGAGTTCGGGCTTGTCGAGTGCTCGGACGGCAGCAACAAGGACTGGAAGGTGGGCTGGCCTGCATCCGGCGAGCACGGCGTTGACGGCGATCATCCGTCGGGTCGCCTCGCCAAACCTTGGGGGCAAGGTGGCGATCACTTCGTCGGGATTCGCGGTGTCACCCAACATGGCGGCGACCCGTTCTTCGGTCGGGGCGACCAGCGGCAAGCCATCGCCCCAGCCGCGCTCGGCATACGCCGCCAGCACAACCTCTGGGTCGTCGCTGGCCACGTCGACCATCTCGGGGAGATCAGACTCGGTCGTCGCTTCCATCACCATCAACCCTAAGACCAACCCGAACCAGGAGCGAAAACCGCGCCTATAGCCACGACTATCGCTCCCGGTTCGTGGGGTTGGGTACTGTCGGCGTTGTGTCCGGCCTGATCGATACTCATACTCACGCGGTTTCGCCCGACGCCGATCGATTTCCGCAGCGGGCGGCGTCACTGCCCAACGGCGCCTGGTGGACCAACGGCGATGTCTCGATCGAAGGACTCGCCGCTGCGGTCGAAGCAAGCAGTGTTGACGGCGTGGTGCTCGTGCAGGCCGCCGGACCGTACGGCGACGACAACTCGTACCTGGTTGAAGCTGTGGCGGACCAGGCGGTGTTCGCCGGGGTATGCATCGTCGACCCCGTAGCACCCGGAGCGACCGATCGGCTCCGAACTCTGGCCGACAACTCGCGCATCGACGGCATTCGCCTGTTCCACGTTCCGACACCCGCCAACCCGTGGCTGGCTTCGACCGCGGCCAACGAGCTGCTCGACCTAGCGGCCGAACTCGGCCTCACCGTTACGGTTTGCTGCATGGCCGACGCCCTGAGTGACCTTGGCCGCCAACTCAGCCGTCGTCCCGACCTCGCCGTGGTGCTCGACCACTGCGGCTTCGCCGACTTCTCCGGCACCGCTCCGTACCCCGAAGCGCAGCCGCTCTGGAATCTCGCCCGATACGAACAGCTGCATGTGAAGTTCACGCCGACCCTCGCACGGCACGACTCGGCCGACCCTGTCGTGCTGGCCGAGCAGCTCGTCACCCGGTTCGGCGGCGGACGAATCGTGTGGGGCAGCGACTGGCCCCAACATCGCGAAACTTCCACCTACGGCGAACAGGTCGACCTCGTGCAGTCGTGGTTCGCCGGGTGCGACGCCGATGTTCGATCTGCCATCGGTGGCCAAAACGCACTACGCCTATGGCCACGGTCGTGGCCGCACCTACTGAACCCCTAAGGCAGGAACCTATGGAGATCCCAGATCCGCTCGTCGTTGCCATCTGCTACCCGAGCTGGTGGTGGAACGAACCGGGTGCATTCGAGGCGGCGGTCGCCGAGCTTGAAGCACTTGGGTCCGTTGAGGTCCTCGAACTGCCCTACGAAGAGGAACACGAGCGACGGGCCGGCCGAGGCGCCGACCCGACCCGTGACTGGGCCGCCGACCAACCCGAGATGTCGGCCGAAACACTCGGCGGGTTCAGCCGGATCCATGTTGCTTTAGCGCTCGACATTCCGGTTGGCGTCACCAGCCTGGCCCCGAACCTGCGGTGGGTTCAGGCGTTCGGTGCTGGCTCGGACCAATTCGTTTCGTGCGGCTTCGACGAGGCCGGGGTGATTCTCACCAACAGTTCGGGCAGCAACGCCGTGGGCATCGCCGAGTTTGCGATGGGCCGAGTGATCGAGCACGCCAAGCGGTTCCCGTACACGCGCGACCTCCAGCGGGAACGCAACTGGCAGACCACCTTTGGTAGCGAGCTCGCGGGCACCACCCTCGGCCTCATCGGGTTCGGAAACATCTGCTCGGAGATCGCCCCGCGGGCTCGGGCGTTTGGGATGCGGGTCGAAGCGTGCCGCGGGTCGGCCAAACCGGGCGACACCCACGAGCTCATCGACACCGTGTGGCCGGCCGCCCAGCTACACGAAATGCTCGCCAACTGCGACAACGTGATCGCCGCCGTACCCAACACCCCGGCGACCGAACAAATGATGAACGCCGCGGCCTTCGCAGCGATGAAGCCCGGCTCGTTCTTTGTGAACGTGGGTCGGGGCACCTTGGTCGACGAACCCGCCTTGGTCGCTGCGCTGGGGTCCGGACACCTCAGTGGTGCGGCACTCGACGTCGCCAGCACCGAGCCCCTGGTCGACGACAGCCCCATCTGGACCGCACCCAATCTGTCGATGTCGTTCCACAACGCGGCCGTGCCCGCCGCCATGTTTGGCAACGTGCACAAAATATTCGCCGAGAACGTCGCCCACTTTTTGTCCGGCGAACCACTTCGCAACTTGGTGACCTAACGGAGATAATGAACCTATGGCCGAGAACGTGACCCCAGAAGAAGCCGACCTCCCGCTGATCATTTCGGTCGACGACCACATCATGGAGCCCAAGGATCTCTGGCAGACCGAACTCCCGCCATCGATGCGGGCCCAGGGTCCGCGGGTCGAACAAGACAAGGTCCTGCTCGAGTTCAAGGGCGGCCACTACGGGTTCACCCGAGGCGCAAAAGAAGGCCAGATGTGCGACATCTGGATGTTCGAAGACGCCGAGATTCCCACCGGCCTGTTGCACGGCCCGGCCGGAATCCCCCGCGAAGAGCAACGCAACGTCGCCGCCACCTACGAGGACTTGCGGCCCGGCACCTACGACCAAACGGCCCGCCTCGAAGATATGACCCTCAACCATGTCGAAGCGGCCATCAACTACCCCAACGTCTTCCCCCGGTTCTGCGGCCAAGGGTTCCTCGAACGCTCCGACAAAGACCTCGCTCTCGCCTGCCTGCAGATCTACAACGACTGGATGATCGACGAGTGGGGCGGCGGCGCCGGTAAAGGTCGTCTCATTCCGCTCACCCTGATCCCACTGTGGGATCAAGAACTCGCCGCCGCCGAGGTCCGCCGGTGTGCCGACAAGGGCAGCTTCGCTATCGCATTCTCGGAGAACCCGTCGAAGCTGGGCTGCTCCACCATGTACTCGGGTGACTGGGACGTCGTGTGGCAGGCCTGCGAAGAGACCGAAACCACCGTGTCGATGCACATTGGTTCGTCGTCGTCGATGCCTACCACCTCGCCCGACGCACCTCTCGCCGCCTCGATGTCGTTGTACGCGCAAAACGCCGAAGCCTCGTTGGTCGACTGGGTGTTCTCGGGCTCGCTGCAACGGTTCCCCGACATCAAGATCGCCTACGCCGAGAGCCAGGTCGGCTGGATGCCGTTCCAGTTCGAGCGCATGGACTCGGTGTTCAAAGAAGGCCGAGGCGGCGTCGGCGGATCCGGACCCTTGCCGAGCGAAATCGTGCAAGGCCGAGTGTTCGGTTGCATCTTCGATGACGTGGTGGGTCTGCGCCAGCGCGACCAGGTGGGTGTCGATCAGATCCTGTTCGAAACCGACTACCCGCACTCCGACGGCACCTTCCCGCACTCCCGCAAGGTCGCCCACAGCATGTTCGTCGAGGTCGGCATGGACACCGACGAGTGCTACAAGGTGCTCCGCGGAAACGCCATCAACGCCTACGGCCTAGAACGCTTCGGGATAAGTGAGTAGCGGCAGAGTCAGGGTTTAGGTTTTAGGTTGGCGGGGCGGGTTCTGGAGAGGAAGGCTCCTGCGTCGGCGAGGATGAACTGGCCGGTCATGCAGCGGGCGAGGTCGCTGCTGAGGAAGGTGGCGAGGCGGGCGAGTTCGTCGTGCTCGACCATCTTTCGTAGCGGGGTCGACTCGGCGATCTGCGCCATCCGTTCGTCGTCGAACGCCGCCGCCACGTCTTCGGTCAAGGTCGTGCCGGGCGCCATGGCCAACACTCGGATCCCCTCGGGTCCGAGCTCGACCGCCATTGAGGTCACGAGGTGGTTTACCGCCGCCTTCGCTGCCGCATAGATCGAGTTATAGGGCGACGGCCGAGTCGTTTCACCCGAGGTCACGAACAGGATCACTCCCCCATTGCCGCCCGCGCCCGTGCGCATCACCTCGGCCTCGGCCCGGCCGCACAAGGCGGCGAGGGTGAAGTTCTGGTCGGTGATGTCGCGCCAGTCGTCGCCCCGGTACTCGACGAACGGTTTCGGTCGCCGGCCTTTGGGGATCATGCCGATGTTGTTCACCGCAATGTCGAGGCCGCCCAACTCGGCGACGGTCGTCGCCACCATGGCGTCGATCGCTTCGTCGTCTCGACAATCGGCGATCACGGCGATCGCCCGGCCACTCTCGGCCTCGATTTCGGCTACTACTGCTTCGGCGTGGTCGGCCCGCAAGTCGTTCACCGCTACCGCCGCGCCGGCTCGGGCCAACCACAAGGCGATCTCGCGGCCGATTCCGGCACCGGCACCCGTGACCAATGCGACCTTGCCTTGATGATCGATGCTGATCGCCACCGTCAGTCCCCTCTTGTTGTTGCCTGAAGCTCCGGCTGATAAGCCAGACAGCGATTCTGCCTCACGAAAGGCCCAGCATCCGAAATGCAACGCGACCAGCTGTACCCGTGTCTGTCGACCATCTTCACCGATCCGTACTCGGTCACCCCCGACGACTTCGACCAAGGGCTGGCCGCCTTCGCCGCTGCAGGCAGCGACGGCGTATCGCTGTGGTCGTTGCATCACATGCTGGTCGGCAACGACGCCACCGCAATCGCCGCCCAGATCGCGGGCCACGGGCTCAGCGTTTCGTGCATCGAGGCGATCTACGCCTGGGCCAACGCCGACTCGAGCGACGCGGCACTCGAACACGCCGAACCGTCTATCCAGATGTGCGCCGACTACGGCGCCTCGACGCTGGTTGCTGTGGTGCTCGAACCAGAGCTCGCCGATGCTGACGCCACGGTGGCCAACCTGGCGGCCGTCGCCGACCGGGCTGGCGAAGCAAACGTGTCGATCGCCATCGAGTTCCTACCGTGGACCGCCATCGCCGACCTCGCCACCTGCTGGGACATCGTGCAGCGAGCCGACCGCGACAACGCCGGCATCCTCGTCGACTCGTGGCACTGGCATCACCAACCCGGTGGCCCGAACGCCGACTTGTTGGCCTCGATCCCTGGCGAGGCGATCAAGTTGTTCCAGCTCTGCGACGCCGAGGCCGACCCCACCGACGACATGATGACCGCCGCCACCACCCGCCGCCCTCTCCCCGGCCAGGGGGTGGTCAACCATGAAGAGCTGTTCGATGTGTTCCGCCAGATTGGCGCCGACCCGGTGGTGTCCAACGAAGTGTTCAACACCGAACTCCTCACCCAAGGTATGACCGAAGCCGCCCAACAGATCAACGACGCCAGCCGAGCAACCCTCAGCACCTGGTAGACCCGAAAACCACCGAACTGGGGATGAAACTTGTACCTATAGGTACGCGTTCTGTCCCCAGTTCGGGCTTTTAGGTGAGTAGGGACGTTAGGTGGGGGTTGAGGAAGCGGCCTTCGGGGTCGAGGCGGGCCCGGACTTGGCAGAACTTGGTGAAGCCTTCGCCGTACATCGCTTCGAAGTCTGAGCGGCTTCGATAGTGGCGCTTGCCCCAGTGGGGTCGCCCGTCGAACGACAAAAAGATCTCTTCGCAGGCTCGGAAGAACTCTTCGTGGGGCTCGGCGATGGTTTGATGCACCGAGATCGACACCGTCTCGCGCCCCGACGCATTGCCGATCCAGGAGGTATCGCTCGCCACCGTTCGGTACTCGACCGGCCACTCGATGTGGGTGAAGGTGGTCTGCATCAACGCCCGAATCTGGGCAAAGCACTCGGGCCCGTCGGCCCGGGGTACCGAGTACTCCATCTCGGTGTGCTCGACCGCCCGCTGCGACGGAAACACGATGTGTGCCCGGTCGACATATTCCCACTCCGACTCGGGCATCGGGTCGGGAGGGCCCGGGTGCAGCGCCAAGGACTTTGCCCGGACGGAGTCATCGCCCGGGTACCAGAAGAACTCAAAGTGGCGGGTTGCCGCGATGAGCTCGTCGATCCGCTCCATCACCGGGTCGACCGCCTCTCGCCACTTGGTTTCGTGCAGGTGGTAGGCCGGGGCGAGCGCCAACGTGACGTCGGTGATCACGCCTAAGGCCCCGAGGTTCAGCCGGGCCGCTTCCAACACATCGGGGTCGGCGGCGGCGCTCACCACACTGCCGTCGGCCAACACGATCGTGGCGTCGACCACCGCTTCGCTCATGCTCTGAAGCTGGCGGCCGGTCCCGTGTACTCCCGTACCCACCAACCCGGCGATCGACTGCACATCGACATCTCCCTGGTTCACCAACGAGAAGCCGGCATCCCAGAGCGGCGCACCAACCGCCGAGAGCTTCATGCCCGCCGGGATTTGGGCCGTTCCAGCACCCGCATCGATGGTCAGTTCGCCCACCAACCCGTCGGTGAGCAGCACCAGGCCATCGTCGTTGTGCAGCACGGGCGAATGCGAATGCTTCGACCCCGCAACCCGCACCGGCCATGAATTGGCCGAGGCCTCCTGAACCGCGGCCACCACCTCGTCGAGGGTGGCCACGGGGCGCACCTCGGCCGGGCGGCTCCGGATGAGTCCAGACCAGTTCGCAAAGTCGACTGCCATCGGCCCACCGTAGAGCGGGGGCGCGAGGCGTACCTCAGCAAACGGCCGACGTCATCGAGACCAGCGCTAGAACGCCGCGCCGGCAGGGTCGAGTACGGCGCGGTAAATCTTCCCCCAGGTCGCCACGAACCGGTCTCGGTCGACACCGTTGGCATCCGGGCCGATCAACGCCTCATTCACCCGAAAGTTGATGAGCGATCCAAGGATCACGGCGGCTGCCGCCTCGGCATCGATGTCGTGGTTCTTCTGGGCGATCCGCTCGGCCACCACCCGGTAGGAACCGTCGAGGGTCCGCTGGTTGATGCGGCCGCGCTGTTCGGGGAAGTCGTCGAGGTCGCGAAAGAAGATCCTCATCATGTCGGCTCGCATGTAGTCGAGCATCTCGTGGGCGGTGGCCTCAACATCGTCGCCCGGCGGGGCGATCTCGTCATCGGGAACGTCGACCACGCCATCGATCACCGCCTCGAGGATCGCCTTCTTCGACGGAAAGTGCCGATACGTGCCACCTGCTCCGGGTGTGAGCCCGGCGGCCCGCTCGATGTCGGCGATCGTCGTGGCGGCGAAGCCTTTGTCGGCGAAGCAGGTAACGGCAGCTTGCAGAACGCGATCTCGGGCGGTAGTCATTTGTAAGAGCTTACTTACATACCTTGACCGGATCGAGTTTCGCCATGAACCAACAAGAGATCGGCCTCGCCATCATGCGAGGACTCGTCAAGCGACCTCGTCTCGCCAACACCCTCTTTCGCCTCGACAAGTGGGGCAACATCATGGGCCCCGACCGGTTCACCGACCCGTATCCCATCTATGAGCGGATGCGAGCTTCCGGACCGATTTCGTACAGCCCCTTCTTCCAACAATGGGCAGTCGTGGGGTACGACGAGGCCCGAGAAGTTCTCAGCTCGTCGAGCTTCGGGGTGGCCGACCAACTCGACCTCCTGCTCGAGGCCCGGCCCTACTCGCTCCTAGAAGACCGCACGAAGAACCTCTTGCGCAATGCCCTGCTGTTTACCGATCCGCCGCTACATACTCGACTCCGAGCGGTCGTCAGCCGAGCGTTCACCCCCAAACAAATGAAGCGGCTCGAACCAAAGATCGAAGCGATCGCCCAATCGCTGATCGCCGAATGTGCCGCCCAATCCCAACCCGACATGGTGAAGGGATTTACCGAGCCGCTGCCGGTCCAGGTGATCTGTGAGTTGCTCGGAATCCCCCGCGACCGGTGGGATTGGGCAGCGAAGATCTCCTTTGAACTGCGGCAGATCCTCGATCCGTTCGACCCGGTCGACCCCAAGCGAGTCGACGCAACGGTCGACGAGCTCACCGAGTACTTCGAGTCGTTAGCCGACGAACGACAAGCACATCCCCAAGACGACCTCATTTCCGTCTTTGTTCAAGCCGAGCAGCACGACGACCCCGACAGTCGCATCGACCGTCCCGAGCTAATCAGCTTGATAGCCATCATCATGTTGGCCGGCCACGAAACGATCACCGGCGCCTTGGGCAACGCCATCGTGGCCCTCGGCCGCAACCACGACGGGCTGGAAAAGGTCCGACAAGACCCAACGCTTTGGCCCAACGCCGTGGAGGAACTACTGCGATTCGACACGGTGCTGCACACTGACCCGAGGGCCACGTTGGAAACATGCACCATCGCCGGTCAGACGATCAAGAAGGGCCAAAACCTCACCGTGATGATGGGGGCGGTAAATCGCGACCCCGCGAAATGGGATCGCCCCAACGAATTGCTGCTCGACCGCACCGATCCTTCACCGCTGTCGTTCGGACACGGCATTCATCACTGCATCGGCGCCGCACTCGCCCGGCTCGAAATGCAGATCGGTCTTCGAATGCTCGTCGAGACGTTCGGCCACTACCGAGTCGACGAAGCCGCACTCACCTGGCGTGAATCGTTGTCGTTCCGTGGCCCAACGTACCTGCGGATCACGGCGGCCGCCGACTAGCCCAGCGCCGGGATCACCTGGGTTCCGACCGCTTCAAGAACTTCGTAGCGGGGCGCAAGCGGCGGCAGGATCATCAGCTGGTCCAGGCCGGACGCGTCGAGGTCGTTCAACCGCGTCACCACCTCAGCCGCGGTGCCAACTACACACGACGCCTCGATGAGGTCCTTGGTGACGAACTGCTTTTCTTCCTCGACCACCCAACAGTTGTGCCCGCCGTGGATTCGCTGGTGCCGGACCTCGGGATCGACCTGGTCGAGCAACGCCACGTACTCGGGCCAGAACTCCTTCACCGGCCCCGACGGCTCGCGGCCGTACTGCGACCATTGCTCGTAGGCGTAGTGGGCGCCGGCGATAGCGAAGGCGCCGCACAGCTCTTTCACCCGGTCCGAATCGGTGGCCTCGCCCGGCTCGGTCACCACAATGGTGCTGAGGAAGGTGGTCTTGAAGTTGGTGCGGTCGAGGTCGCGGCCCGCGTCGGCACCAAACATTCGCAATCCTTGCCAAAGTTGTTCGAACCTCTTGGGGACCGGCGGCAACGAGACAACCACACCATCGCCATGGGTCGCCGCCAAACCGATGCTTCGCGGCCCGAATCCGCTCACGTACACCGGAATCGGGTCGGCCATGTTGACGAAGCCGTGGTCGGTCATCAGGTGCCTCACCGGCGAGAGTCGCCCTCGAAACATCACGTCGGCTTCGTCGCCTCGCAGCAGCGGGCCGAGCTCGCGCAAGTACTGATCGAACTCGGCGATGCGCATTGGTTTGTGGCCCATGATCCGCACCGCGGTGTTGCCGGTGCCGATGCCGCAGAACACTCGACCTGGCGCAATCTGGTTGATCGTCGCCAATGACGCAGCGGTCACCGGAGCTGGGCGAGTCGCCGCGACCGCCACCCCGGTGCCGAGCCTGATGGTGGTCGTTCGGTCGGCGGCCAGGGCCAAGCAGGCGTACGGGTCGCTCCAAATCATCTGACTGTCGGCCATCCAGGCGTGGCTAAAGCCCAACTCTTCGGCCCGCACCACGTAGTCGATATCGTCAATCTTCGACGCAACACATACCCCAAGTTCCATGCCCGTAGTTCACCACGTCTGGCGCCGAGTCGCCCGTTGGCGCTACGCAGGAGGGACCGAAGTCATGCACAACAGGGGGAACCGTATGGCCGACGATCCAACACTCAACGGCGACGCGTGGGTGGCGTTCTGCGATCAGCTGAAGGCGAGTGGTCAGATCATCCTCGACAACAGCGACGATGATCTCGATCGGCTCGAGGGGTTCCGGTACCTCAGCCGACTCACACGCGGCGGCTTACAAAGCTTCATGGAAAACGCCGCGACCCCGCACGCCGACGTGTTACCAATCGCCCACAATCTCAAGATCGGGTGCGACAACCCCGACGCCTACTACCAAAACGTGGCCGTCGATCCGCAGTACGACTATTCGATCACCGGCCCACGCGGCACGGTCAACTTCCTCAGCGTCGGCGCCTACTCGGGCGGCTACACCACAGGCGCGACGACGCCGGGCGCCCAAGGTCACGTGACCGACAACGACCCCGGCGTCGACCAGTACGTGAACATCATCGCCAGCACGACCGAACCCGAGCGGCTCGAACCGGGCCAGCGCTGGCTGCGGATGGAACCCGAAACCACCACGGTGATCATCCGCAACTTCTATCTCGACCGCACGACCGAGCAGCCGTCGAGGCTAACCCTGGAATGCCTCAACCCACCCGAACCAAACCCCGGCCCACTCACGAGCGCCCGGCTCCAACACGGCCTCACCATGGCCGGGTTCTTCGTGCAGGGAGTGGCCGAGATGTTCGTTGGGTGGCTGCACGATTTCCAAACGCGACCCAACACGCTCGAGTTCCTCGAAAACGACGACGCCGCCGGGCAGTGGGGCGACCCAAACCAGCTGTTCCGCCACGGCTACTGGACTCTCGAACCCGACCAGGCCATCGTCGTCCACGTGCCGGCCATCGAGGCGTACTACTGGAACTTTCAACTCAACAACATTTGGGAGGAGTCGCTCGACTACCGGTGGCTACCCGTCACGGTGAACAAACACACCGCCTCCTATGAGCCCGACGGTTCGGCCCGGCTGATCATCGCCGACACCGACCCGGGGTGGGGCAACTGGATCGACACCGCCCATCACCGCCATGGCACTTGGGGTTTGCGGTACAACCAAGCGGTTGCCGATATCGCTCCGACTATCAGCGTGGTCAGCATCGAAGAACTCGATGGTCTCCGTTAGAAGAACCGGTTCGCATCGGACAGCCGAGTTGCCCCAGACTGCGGGAATGCAGACCTTTGAAGTGAACCGCCAAGACCTCCGCGACACCCGCATCGTCGATGCCGATCGTGTTGCCTTGGAGCCGGGTCAGATCCGTCTCAAGCTCGAGCGATTCGCGTTCACGACCAACAACATCACCTACGCCGTGGCCGGCGACATGCTCGACTACTGGGGTTTCTTCCCTGCCGAGGCACCGTTCGGACGAGTGCCAGCGATGGGCCTGGCGACCGTCGCCGAGTCAGCGCATCCCGAAATTTCCGAGGGCGGCCGGTACTTCGGGTTCTACCCGATGGCCGACGAAAGTGTGATTGCCGCCGAACCTCGGGGCGACGCGTTCTGCGACGTTGGCCCTCACCGTGCCAACCACGCGGCGGTGTACACCCACTTCCGCAACACCGCCACCGATCCGACGTTCCGAGAGAACCAGGTCGATGAGTATCTGCTGCTGTGGGGCATGTTCATGACCTCGTTCCTGGTCGACGACTACATCGACGACAACAACTTCAACGGAGCGAGCCAAACCTTGGTCACCAGCGCCTCGTCGAAGACCTCGATCTCCCTCGCTTCGTGCTTGGCCCGCCGCGAAGGCCACAAGGCGATCGGCCTAACATCCGAGCGCAACCGGGCGTTTGTCGAAGGCCTTGGCATGTACGACCAGGTCATCACCTACGACGAGGTCGACACCCTCGACGCGTCGATTCCGTCGGGCGTGGTCGACATGGCCGGCAGCGCCACGGTGCGGTCGAGCGTGCACGGTCACTTCACCGACAACCTGATGTTCTCGATTGCCGTCGGCGCCACCCACTGGGAAGACCAAGGTGGCCAGGCCGACCTGCCCGGCCCGACTCCCGAGTTCTTCTTCGCGCCGTCACAAACGGCCAAGCGCAGCAAAGAGTGGGGTGCGGAGGTACTCGCCAACAAAATCGCCGAGGCGTTCGGCGCACTGCTCGACACCACCGACCACTGGCTCACCGTCGAGCATCACGACGGTCCCGAAGGTATCGAGTCCACGTACCGGAGCCTGCTCGAAGGCCAGGCCGATCCGGCCACCGGCTACACCTGCTCGATGGACGGGTAGTGACTCTCTCACCCATGAACGAACACCCCATCGTGCTCGCTGGTCAATACGGGTCGCCGTACTCGTTGAAGATGCGCGGTGTGCTCCGCTACCGCCAGATTCCGTTTCGGTGGGTGCTCCGCAACTCGAAGTGGGACGACCTGCCCACTCCCCCGGTGCAGCTCATCCCGATGATCGTCTACCCCAACGACGACGGCAGCCACGGCGAAGCAACGGTCGACTCCTCGCCCCAGATCATGCGCCTCGAAACCGAAGTCGACGGACGCAGCCTGGTGCCAACCGACCCGGCCTTGGCGTTCATCGACATGCTCATCGAGGACTACGGCGACGAGTGGGTTACCAAGGCGATGTACCACTACCGGTGGACCTACGACGACGACATCGCCAAGGCTGGCTACCTCCTACCAGCGTCAAGCGGCCTACAGATGAGCAGCGATCAGGCGCAACAGATGTACGACTTCATCACCCAACGCCAGATCGGCCGCCGGGAGTTTGTCGGCTCCTCCGACATCAACCTGCCGGTTATCGAAGGCTCCTATGAACGACTCCTCGACGTGCTGCTCGAGGTGGTGGCTTCTCACGACTTCATCCTCGGCGACCGACCGGGCCGGGGTGACTTTGGGATCTTTGGCCAACTCACCCAGCTGGTGAAGTGGGACCCAACATCGGTTGCGGTGGCCACCAAACGAGCGCCCAAGGTCATCAACTGGGTCGACCGCATGGACGACCTGTCGTGGCTGCCCGTCGAGGGCGACGACGGTTGGGTTTCGCTCGAAGCCCTGCCGGAGGCAACCAACAAACTGCTCGTCGAGATCGGCCGCACCTATGCACCGTTCATGGTCGCCAACGCCGAGGCGCTGCAAGCAGGCGCCGAGGAAGTCGTGTGCCAAATCGAGGGTCAGACCTACCGCCAGGCGCCGTTCGGCTACCAGGGAAAGTGCCTCGAATGGCTGCGAAAGGCGTACGAAGCGCTGAGCGAACCCGACCGCTCGCGAGTCGATGCCGTTCTTGTCGGCACCGGCTGCGAGCAGTTGCTGGCCTAGCGCCCGTCTAGGTGCTGAGCACCTTTTCTTCGGCGATTTTGGTGGCCCATTTGTAGTCGGCTTTGCCGTTGGGGCCCCGGAAGATCTTGTCGACTCGCACGATGTTTTTGGGCAGCTTGTAGCCCGACAGTTCGGTACGTAGCGCATCGATGAGTGTTTGATCGTCGGTCGCAGCAGCCTCCCCGTCGAGTTGCACCACGGCCGTGACCGCTGCACCCCACTTCGGGTCGGGCAAGCCAACCACCGTGGCGTCGACCACCTCGGGCAACATTTTGAGCGCCTCTTCAACCTCTTCGGGAAACACCTTCTCGCCGCCGGTGTTGATCGAGACCGACCCACGACCCAGCAAGGTAACCGAGCCGTCGGCCGCGACGGTTGCCCAGTCGCCCGGTACCGACCAGCGTCGGCCGTTGAACTCCCGGAACGTTTCGGCGGTTTTGACCGGGTCGCCGTAGTAACCCAGCGGGATCGGCCCCGACACCGCCAAGAGCCCAACCTCGTCTGAGCCGGGCTCGACCTCGCGACCATCTTCGGTGATCACTGCGCCATCGGGACCCAGCACGAACGATGCCGTCTCGGCGGCGCCGTCGCCTTGTGACTGCCGCGAGGCAAACCCGACGCCTTCGCTGGCGCCCAACGAGTCGCGCAACACCACATCGGTGCCACAGGCCTTCGCATGCTCCAACAGACGATCCTTGATCGACTTGCTCCACATCACGCCCGAGGAGGTCACCGCGCGGAGGCTCCCGATGTCGAGCGGTTCGCCTCGCTCGATCGCGTCGTCGAGTGCCTCGACCAAGGGCCGGCAAAACACATCGCCCACGATGGTCATCGTCGACGCTTGGGCCGCCTGCAACGCCTGCCACGCCTCGACCGGATCGAAGTGGCGGTTCTCGAGAGTTAACACCGCGCCACCGAGGAACATCGTGAATAGCGCACCGATACCCGAGGTGCCATGCATCAGCGGAGCTGCCGCGAGCTGGCGGGGCGAAATGCCGAGCTTGTCGACCGCTTCGAGCATTGCCGGGATCTCATCGATGTGTTTCGGCAGCGGGATTCCGGCGGGGTCAAGGGTGCGGCCGATCAACGCAATGATGTGCTCGTGGGGCCACATGACCCCCTTGGGCTTACCCGTGGTACCACCCGTGTACAGGATCCACAGGTCGTCGCCCGCTCGATCGATCCGGGGCGCCGGTTCGTTGGCGGCGACGAGCTCTTCATACGGCGTCGCCCAGTCAGGGCAGGCTCCGGCGCCGACGTGAATCCACAACGCCACCTTCGTCGACCGATCGACAACCGCGGCAAACCGGCCGGTTAGTGCATTGTCGAACACCACGGCTTTCGCGTCGGAGTTATCGACCAGGTAGGCCAGCTCGCTCTCGACGTAGCGATAGTTGACGTTGCACGGCGCCGCTCGACACTTAAACGTCGCAAACTCGGCCTCGATGTATTCGTTCCCGTTGTACAAAGCCAGCGCCACATTGTCGCCTGGACCCACACCCGCGGCGCCCAATCCGGCAGCCAGTCGAGCCGACCGGTTCTCAAAATCGGTCCACGAAAGAAACTCGTTGGCATGAATGAGCGCCGGAGCGTCTCCCCGGTAGTCGGCCACGGTTTCCCACGCCGACGCAAGATTGATCCCTGTCATGGCACGAACGTAGTGGCGCCGGTCGAACAACACGCAAAGCGAAACCAGTGGCTCACTTTTGTTGCGCGCAATGAAGCACAGGACCTAACGTGCCCTCCAACGGGTGCAGCGGGTGCTCGGTGGGACGAGCGCATCGCGCTCGGCGGAGGAAAATTATGTCAATGATCTCTCGGAGATCGATGCTCGGCGGAGTTGCCGCGGGAGCAGCGGTCGGCATGGGCGGGGTAAGTTCGGCGAGCGCCGAATCCCCAGATCCGGGCGGAGGTGAATCCACACTGGTACTCACCGCCGAAGGGCTACGCCTCGGCAACGCTGGAACGGCTGGTGCCCCAACGGTTGGGACCACCCAACTGGTAAGCGGGTTCGTTGCCGATGAGTCGGGAGCCGAAGGGGTGATGCACGGCGAATTCCGTAGTATCGCCGCATCGTCGATGGTCGGGAGCGCTGCTCCAACATCGATCGAAACCCACCACTTCGTGCTGGCCGACGGCACGATCACCGGCACGGGAGTTGCGTCGCTCGACGATGCACCCGACAGCTTCACCATCGTTGGCGGGACCGGTGCGTTTCACGGCGCAACCGGCTCGTATTCAGCGACCCAAAGTCACATCGGTCTCGGCGGAAACGGCACAGCCACGTACCGCTTCACGATGACCAAACCAAGCACGCAATCGAACGAAGGATCCTAAGCAATGACCGTAAAGATGTACCTCAAAATTGACGGAATCAACGGCGAAAGCGCTGACGCCGAACACAAGAATGAGATGGATGTACTCGCCTGGGATTGGAACGTTGCGAACTCGGCGTCGACCCATGTGGACCAGCCTCGGCAGAGCACGCAAGCCAGCTTCGGGGATATTTCGATCACGAAATACATCGACGACGCAACCCCCGAACTCCTCCTTGCGGTTGCGAACGCGACGACCCACAAGAAAGCAACTCTCGAAATAGAGAAACTCGGCGGGCGAGACGAGGCTGTCGACTTCGTGGTAGTCGAACTCGGCACCGTCCTCGTGAACTCCTACGCAACCGGAGGTTCTGACGGCGAGGATCGTCTCACCGAGACCATCACCCTCAACTTTGCCAACGTGGAGTTGAAGTACTTCAAGACCACAAGCAAGGGCAAAGTTAAAGCCACCAAACCCACCTTCAAGTGGGACATCCGCCAGGGTAAAAGCGTCTAGGTCACCATCTCGCTGGCGGGCCAGGTCGCCTGGCCCGCCGGTTGCAGTCCGCCGTGAGCGTCTAATCTTTCGTTATGCCCCTAGACCGCTCCGACCTTTACCCGTTGGGAGCACAGGTAACCACGGAGCAGTTCACCGACCAGCCATACGAGGTGCTCGAAGAGCTCTGCCGAAACGAACCGGTCTCGTGGTTGCCGGCCCTAGGTGGCTGGATGGTTAGCAGTCGCGACCTGGCCGTCGAGGCGATGCGCGACGATGTTCGTTTCACCGTCGATGACCCACGCTTCACGACCGGCGCAATCCTCGGCATCAGCATGCTGAACACCGAGGGTGAGGAACACCAAAAGCACCGCGGGCTATTTGCCCCGTCTTTCCGACCGGGCGTGCTGCGGAGGGATTTCGACGACTACCTCAAAGCCGAGGTCAGCTCACTGCTGGCCGGGTGCGATCCGAGCGGCACCGAGCTTCGTACCCAACTCGCCGGCCCCCTCGCCGTGAACACCATCACCCGGTTTCTCGGACTAGAAGGGGTGAGCTCCGAGCAGGTGCTCGAGTGGTACCACAACATTGCCAAGGCGATCACCGACCTCACCGTCGAGGGCCGAGTGCACGGCGCCGATCAGCACGCAGTCAATCAAATGAAGCACCGGGTACGGGAGGCGATCGACAACGATCAAGCCGCCGAGGTACTGCGCAGCATCAAAGACAGCGGAGCTCTACCACCCGATGTCTTAGGCGGCGCAGCGGTGGTCCTTATGTTCGGCGCGATCGAAACGGTCGAAGGAATGATCGCCAACGTGCTCTGGCATCTCTGCAGCACCAACTCGTGGCGTCAGGTGGCCGCCGACCGGTCGCTCCTTTCTAACGCCATCGAAGAATCCTTGCGGCTCGAACCAGCGGCGACGTTTGTGGACCGCTACGCCACCACCGACGCGGAACTCGGCGGCGTCGTGATCCCGGCACGCGAAAAGCTGTCGATCAACCTGCTGGCCGCCAACCGAGACCCGGCGCACTTTGAGAACCCGCACGAGTTTGTGATCGAGCGCCCCAACGCCAAGCAACATGTGAGCTTTGTGCAGGGCCCCCATGGCTGTATTGGCAATCACCTTTCCCGGATGGAGACGATGGCCGCCATCGAAGGGCTGCTCGACCGCGCTCCCGAGATCGTGTTCGACGCCGAGCGATCTACGTCACCAGAGGGGCTTATCTTCCGCAAACCCGAAAACGTTTGGGTCAGCTGGTAACTCCCTGATCTAGGGTCGTCACAAATCCAGCAGGGGGAACTGTTATGGAACCAATGAGCGACGAATGGTTCGCCCAGTCCGACGAAGCACCGATCGCTCCCGAGCGAGAGATCATCGACCCGCACCACCATCTCTGGCCCGAGGGCCAAGGCATCCCGTACACCATCGACGGTTTAGCGGCCGACACCTTGGTCGGCCACAACATCGTCAAGACGGTGTTCATCGAGTGCGGCGCAGCCTACGGCCGGGGTGGCCCGGGCCCGCTCGAACCGGTGAAGGAAACCGCGTTTGTCGCCGAGGCCGACGAAGCGATGCGAATCGCTTACCCCGATGCACCTCGAATCGCCGGAATTGTCGGCCACGCCGACCTCTCGCTCGACACCCCACAACTCGACGAGGTGCTCGACGCCCATGTGGAGGCAGGTGGTGGACGCTTCGTGGGGATCCGCGATGCGTTGGCCCGCGCCGTCGAACCCGAGGTGATGGCGATCCCGGGCATGAACCCCGAAGGAAAGTCGTCGGACGCCGCGTTCTTGGCTGGAGTACGCCGGCTGGGCGAACGAGGGCTCACCTACGACAGCTGGCACTACCACTACCAACTCCTCGAGGTCGCCGAGGTTGCCGACGCGGCGCCCGACACGACGATCGTCCACGACCACTTCGGCACTCCGATCGGGATCGGCAAGTTCGCCGACCAACGCGAAGAAGTGTTCGCTCAGTGGCAAGCCGACACCGCAACCCTCGCGGAGCGGCCCAACGTGGTTGCCAAACTTGGGGGCCTGGCTATGCCCGACAACGGTTTTGGCTGGCACACCGCCGAACGCCCGCCGACCTCTGACGAATTCGTCGAAGCGCAGGCCCGCTACTACCACCACACGATCGAGTGTTTTGGCGCCGAACGGTGCATGTTCGAGAGCAATTTCCCCGTCGACCGCTTCTCGGTGAGCTACCGGGTGATGTGGAACGCGATGAAGAAGATTGCGTCGGGGTACTCCGAAGCTGAGCAGACCGCGATGTTCTCCGGAACCGCCGCGAGGGTCTACGGCATCTAGGTGCGTATCGCTCATTTCTGCGCTTGGGCTACCGTTGGGTAGGGTGAAAGTACCGCTCATAAGGGGAATCAGATGACCGACACCGCGACGTCTAAAGAAGAGCAGCTGCAAGATAGCTTCAGTCTCCGCAGTCCAGATCAGCAACAAGCCGAAGAGGCCGCCAACGTGGCTCCGGCGTCGGAGCTGTCGATCGACGAGATCAACCCGCTCAACCCGCACCTCATGCGGGACAACCGGTATCACGACTACTTCGCTCGCCTTCGGGCTGAAGACCCGGTTCACTTCAACGAGCTGGAGACCTCGGGCCGGTACTGGTCGATCACCAAGTACGACGACGTTCGCGCCGTCGACGGCGACTGGAAGAACTTCTCGTCGAGCAAAGGCATTTCGCTCGGTCCGCCAGTTGGCACCATCCCCGAAAACAACCGGCTCATGTCGTTCATCGCCATGGATCCGCCCGACCAGACCCAACAGCGCAACACCGTGCGTTCGGTTGCGGCGCCGAAGAACCTGCGCAACATCGAACCGCTGATCCGCGAGCGCACCGGCGCCGTGCTCGACGCATTGCCCGAAGGCGAAACCTTCGACTGGGTCGAGACCGTATCGATCGAGCTCACCACCCAGATGCTCGCCACCCTCTTTGACTTCCCGTTCGAGGATCGCGCGCTGCTCACCCGATGGTCCGATGTGGTGTTCGCCATCCCCGAACCCGGCGGCGTCGTCGAGTCGATGGAAGAAAAGCGCGACGAGATGATCAACTGCGTCACGTACTTCGAGCGTCTGTGGGAAGAAAGGCGCGAGAACCCCGGCGACGACCTCGTGTCGATGCTGGTGCACGGTGAAGCAACCCGCGATCACCCAACCCTCGCCCACCTCGGAAACCTGCTGCTGCTGATCGTCGGCGGTAACGACACCACCCGCAACACCATGACCGGCAGCGTCTACGGGATGAACAAGTTCCCCGAGCAGTACGCCAAGCTCAAGGCCGACCCCGAACTCATCCCCAAGATGGTCCCCGAGATCATCCGCTGGCAGACCCCGCTCCCCTACATGCGCCGAACCGTCAACGACGACCTCGAATTCGGTGGCAAACACATGAAGAAGGACGACCAAGTCCTCATGTGGTACGTCTCGGCCAACCGCGACGAAGCCATGTTCGAGAACGCCGACGCGATCGACATCGACCGCCACAACGCCGACCGCCACCTTTCGTTCGGCTACGGGATTCACTTCTGCATGGGTAGCCGCTTGGCCGAAATGCAGCTGCGAGTTCTGTGGGAAGAGATCCTCAACCGCTTCGAGAATGTCGAGACCCAAGACGAACCCGAGCGTGTGTTCTCGTCGTTCGTGAAGGGCTACACCCACCTGCCGGTGCAGGTAACGCGCAAATAGTGGCGTTTCATCCGTACCTCTACTTCGGTGGTAACTGCCGCGAGGCGTTCACCCGCTACCAAGAGATTTTTGGCGGCGAGCTGATACTGATGACCGGTGCCGATGCACCGCCCGGAGCAGTTCCCGGCGACAAGGTCGACCTCGTCATGCATGCATCGCTGATCGACGGCGATGCGTTGCTCATGGCGTCGGACTCCTACGACGACGGGTTCGATCCAGCGAGTGCAATGCAGGTGCACTTCAGCACGCACAGCCTCGAACAAGCCACGACGGTGTTCGCGCAACTCGCCGAAGGCGGGTCGATCATCGGCCAGGGCGAAGAGTTCTGGACCCCCTTCTTTGGTCAGTGCGTCGACCGCTTCGGGATCCCCTGGCAGGTCAGCGTCGAAGCCGAGAATCACGCCTAACGGTGGACGAAGTCTTCGAAGCTCCAGCGATGGCCATCATCCTGAGCGATCTCGACGGACTACGTACCCTCCTCGACGATGACCCCAGCTGGGCGACCCGGCGGTCGTCGGTCGGTCACCCAACGTTGCTGCAGATGATCGCGTGCGAAGCCGAGAACATCGAAGATCCGGTCGGTTCAGCTCGAATACTGCTCGATGCGGGCGCCGATCCTGCCGGGCCGCTCGTTTCTGCAGCCGGATGCAATGCCCAAAGTGTGCTCGAGGCGATTCTCGAGTCGGGAGCCAGTATCGATGGCCCCAAAACGTGGACGCCGCTCGACGAGGCCCTGTACTGGTGCAACCGCGACATCGCCGAGTATCTGCTGAGTCGGGGAGCAAAGATCCGTGCTCTGAGTACCGCGGCCGGCTTGGGCGACCCTGCCGAGATGGCCACCTTCTTCGATGCCGATGGTGCGCTGTTGCCCACCGCTGGCCCTATCGGCTCGCCGTTTCCCGATACGGTCCCGGCCGAAGCGGCCAACGATCCGGCCGCCATCATGAACCACGCGTTCGTGATGGCGGTGAACGCGGGCCAGCACGTTGCGGCCAAGTGGTTACACGATCGAGGAGCCGAGGTAAACGCAGCGCCACCCGGGTACCACTGGAAGGGCACCGCACTTCATGCCGCGTGCTGGCGAGGCGATGCCGATCTGGTGACGTGGCTGATGAGCATCGGCGCCGACCCAACAATCCACGACGGTCTCGCCAACAGCGACGCCGCCGGCTGGGCCAACCACCACGGCCACCCGGAGCTGGTACCCCTTCTCACATGACTCAGAGTCGCGGGACATTGTCCCCTGACTCAGAGTCGCGGGACACTGTCCCCTGACTCTGAGTCATCACACGGTTTTGGGGGCTTGTAGGGTTGGCGTCTCGCAACATCTGGAGTTCTCTTGTCTGAGTCGCTTTCCATCGCCGTTTTGGTCGGCAGCCTTCGCGCCGCATCGTTTAGCCGGATGGTGTTCAACACCGCGGTAGCCGTCGCTCCGGACGGGGCAACGCTCACCGAGCACCCGTGGCACGACCTCCCGCTGTTCAACCAGGACATCGAAGACGCCGGATATCCCCTGGTCGTCGAGCAACTGCGCACCACCATCTCGAGCGCCGACGGCTTGTTGATCATCACCCCCGAATACAACGGTGGGGTCCCCGGTGGGGTCAAAAACGCCATCGATTGGCTCTCGAGAGTGATGGGCAACAGCGCCATCAGCAGCCAGAAAATCGGGGTGATCGGCATTAGCCCTGGTGGCAAGGCCGCAGCCTCGGTGCGCGACCAATTACAGCTGATGATGACCTTCATCTCGGGTGGAGTGCACGAGACCAGCCTCGGTATCGGCGGCATCGCCGACAAAGCCGCCGATGGCGCGGTGACCGACGAGACGACCATCGACGAACTCACCGCCTGGATGGCCAGCTTCGCCAGCTTTCTCGGCGAGAGCTAAACCATGCCCTTCGTCGACCCCGAAGACCCCTTCGCCCAACCACCTCGGGTCGCCAAACACCACGAACGTCCCGAATGGGATGGTTCGCTCAAGGTCGCCGATGGGTATGCGGTGCTTCGCCAGGTGCACATCGACCGCCCGTTGCCCCTCAACGGGTGCCACGAAATCGAGCTGATCGACTGCAACCTCAGCTCGGTTTCGTTCGCCGAAGCGCCCGGTATCGAACTCGAGGTCAACGGCTGCCACTTCGACACCTGTGACCTCGGTCAGATCACCACCCGCACCCTGACCCGCAGCCGTTTCCATGGCTGCAAGTTCATCGGCGCAAACCTGTCAGGCTCAAAAGTTCAAGACGTAGCGTTTGCCGACAGCCTCTTCCGGTACTCGAATTTGCGGATGGCCAAGTACAGCCGGGTCGAGTTCGACAACTGCCAACTCGTCGAGGCCGACTTCTACGATTCGACACTCACCAACGTTGGTTTTACGGCCTCGGAGCTGATCGATGTGGTGTTCGATAAGTGCCAGCTCGAACGGGTCGACCTGCGCCGGGCGAAGTCGGTCGGGCTCACCTCGGTAGGCGACCTGAGCGGCGCGCTCATCAGCAACGAACAGGTCATCGAGCTTGCCCATTTGTTTGCTCTGGCGAGCGGAATCAGCATCGAGCGCAACTGACGCCAGCCATTCCCGAGACCGGTGTTTGGCAGTATTCTTAGGCCATGGAACTGACCGCCGACCGCCTGACTCCAGCCCTTGGCGCGGACATATCGGGGTTCGACCCGAACAACCTCACCACCGACGTTGTCGACGATTTACACGCCCTGTTGATGGAACACCAGGTCTTGTTCTTCCGCGACCTCGATGCGCCGCCGACTCAGATGGTCGAGCTCGGCAAGGCGCTCGGCACGCTCGGGGCCAGGCACCATAGCTACGTGACCCATCCCGACAGCGAAGATGTGGTGATTATCGAGTGGAAGGACGACGACCTTCCCGACGCCGCCGAGTGGCATAGCGACATGACCTACCGGGCGACCCCGCCGTTCGCCTCGATCCTCAAAGCGGTCGTGGTGCCTCCGTCGGGTGGCGACACGCTCTGGGCCAGCATGTACTCGGTGTACGACTCGCTTCCTGCCGGGATGAAAGACGACCTGGCACAGCTCGAAGCGGTGCACGACATGGGCGCCTTCCGCACCCCGGCGTACCGCGAGGCTGGCGACGAAGGGGTCATGGAGGCCTATAAGAGTGCCGGCACCGCAGTGCACCCGATCGTCGCCCATCATCCCGTCACCGGGCGGCCCTACCTGAATGTCAGCGAGAGCTTCACCCGGTTCATCATCGGACTCTCCGCGCCCGAGGCTGGCCGACTTCTCACCGAACTTTTCGACCGGATAAATCGACCCGAACACCACGTGCGGCTGCGCTGGAAACCCAACACGCTCGCCATCTGGGACAACCGCGGAACCCAGCACTACGCCGTTATCGACTACCTACCCCACCGCCGAGTGATGCACCGGGTGGCGGTAGTGGAAGACGCCCGCCAAAAATGAACAAACTCGGATGCAAAGGTGCTGCTCTAGTAGCAGGTTTGCATCCGAGTTCGGTTTCAGAGGGTGGTTAGCCGTCGACTTCGATGAAGATGCACTCACCGGGGCATTCTTCAGCGGCTTCGATGACGCTTTCGATTCCGCCATCGGGAATGCGGGCCATACCTTCGGCACCAGCCGGGTTGGCGGTTCCGTCGAACAGCTTCTCGGTGCCAAAGTTGGCCGCCGATTCTTTCACGTAGAAAAGACCGTCATCGAGAGCGAAGAAGACCTCGGGAGCAATTTCTTCGCAGAGTCCGTCGCCGGTGCAGAGATCTTGGTCAATCCAAACTTTCACGTTCGTGTTCCTTTTACGATTTGTGGTGTGGGGGTTTAATCGGCACAAACCCTACGCAATCTTACCGATTTTCTTGAATTCTCCGTGGCACCAGCGGGGAATCGTTGGGTGACATGTGGCTAGTCGGCGACTAGCCGACCGCTAGCGATGCCCCGGAGCCATGTAGAACCAGAACGGAAACGGCGCTTCTTGGGCTTCGAGCGCCTTGCGGGCCGCCATCATGGTTTTTCCAGCCTCGGTCTCTTCCCAGAACCAGGCCTCAGCAGCTCGACCCTGCGGTGGTGGGCCATCGGCCAACTCCAGCGCCGCTTCGGTGTAGTAGGACCGAATATCGTGTCCGACGGCGACCGTGTTCTTGCCGGGTAGCGCAACCTCTTTCCACGACGCACCCTCGGCCCATTGGTTCAGCACATCGAGCGCGGCGGGAATCGTGTCGGCGTCGATCGCCCGCCCCACCGCGGTTACACCCCGAGCAGCGAGCGCCCGGTCATAGGCGGCACGAATACCGTTGGCTTCATCGACCGCCGGGGCAAGCGATGCGTCGAAGCGAGGCGGGATGGCGCACGACAATGGCGTCTCGTCGGCCTCGATGACCTCGGGGTGGGTTTCGAGAACGGGTCCGGTTGCGTCGAGCAGGGCCAACCCCCGCTCGAGGACATCTCGTTGGAAGGCGGCGTCAGCCGGGCGGCCCAGAGGCCGACCGAGAGGGAACTCGCAGTACAGAGCCCGCGGCGGCACCATCTTTTCCACGACCTCTTTCATCGAGGCCAGCACGATGGTCGAGAGTCCAGCAGCTTCAAAAACGTGGGCGAGCGTACTCACGGTACGCGTGCACAACGGTCAAACAGGGGTGAGGACCACCACGTCGACCTCGTCGGCAACCAGTTGCTGCGCACAGGTCGGG
This sequence comes from uncultured Acidimicrobiales bacterium, assembly GCA_938038815.1. Taxonomy (GTDB): domain Bacteria; phylum Actinomycetota; class Acidimicrobiia; order Acidimicrobiales; family SHLQ01; genus CALLQB01. Next base: position 26,261 of record CALHTF010000058.1, read on the forward strand.
CCGGTGTCGAGCCGCACCTCGCTGACCGAGTCGGGTTGGTTTCCGGCGAACGCGAAGTGATGGGGTGCCACGCTGCCGATCACCCCGTCGGCCGCCAACTCGACGAGTCGGTCGATCGGGTACACAACGTTGAGGTCGGCCTGAAACCCCGAGTGGTCAAAGTTTGGACTCCAGTGGCCCATGATCAGGTTGCGATCGGCGGCGTCGAATGCTCGAAATCCGGTATCGCCTTGGGAGTACCGCTCCTGGTCGGGACGGTGCAGCGCCGCTGAGGTAACGATCGCCACCCTCGCCTCGGACAAGGGTTTGTCGAGTGGTGTGAAGGCTGGGTCATCGAACACCGGAGCGTCTTGGTTGGCTCCGAAAGCTCGCATTGCCGCATCGCCGGAATTTGCGCTCATCAGTGGCGTCTCCTCGTGAGAATCAAGTGCCAGAACCTTAGGCCTATCCCTAGGGCAACACCGAATCTCCCGTTGGGGCCTATCCCACCAAGAGGGTCGTGAGCGTGGCCTTGAGGACCTTGGATGACGCGGCTTGGCTCAGGCCCCGGTGACGACGGAGGTAGTCGATCGACTCGAGTTGGGTCACCAAGTCGCCCGCCGAGAGGGTCGTGTCGCGATCCGCGCCCTTCTTCGCCGCAAGCTCTGGGGCGAATTGCAGCTCGAACTGGTCGCGCATGTCGTTCCTGTTTCGAGTTTGTTCATCGCGGATCCGTGGCAGGCGGGCGCCGTTGGCCGCGGTGGCTCGGTAGACGGGCCCAAACTCTTCGTAGAGCCGCAACCGCACCGCAACAAAGTCATCGAGTCGGTTCTCGAAAGGACCCTCGCCAATGGCGTGAAGCCGGATCAGCGCTTGCCCCTTGGCCCGACTCCGCTGGATCGTGGCCTCGAGCAACTCGCCCGGGTCGGCGAAGTACCGATACACCGAACGCAACGAAAGACCCGATCGCTTCGCGACTTGTTCGATGGTCGGAAACATCGAGTCTTCGCCAAACATCTCGAGAACCGTGTCGATCACGGCATCGATGTTTCGCTGACGACGGGCAACCCGGCCGTCGAGGGGCTGGTCGTCGTCGAGCGATTCAGTCAGCGCGCCCGGTGGAACATCGTCGGTCTTGGTCATCACCAGCAACGGTAGCGAAGATCGGCGCCAACCTCGGGATCGCTCTCGGCCGAATCCCCCGCCCTGTGACAAGATGCGACCAGGTCAGAAGGCGGAGGGAAACGATGGATCACGAGTTCTACGCAAGTGCGGGCCCGATGACCGCACTCCCCCAGAACCTGGGCCGCTACCCGAGCGACTCTCACGAAATTGGCCAGCTCGTCCAAGGTTTGCTGGTGCACCGCGATTGGGCGCCCGCCTACGACCTCGAACCAGCGAGCATTCGGTATGAGGAACAGCACCTGCGCAGCATCGACGAAGTCCTGGCGCGACTCTTCGAAATCGACGGTCAGCCGATCGCGACCGAGCGGCCGCCCGAGCATCGGGTACTCGGCATCTGTCGCCACTACGCCCTCTTGCATGTGGCGTTGTTGCGGGGCCAGGGCCAGGCCGCTCGAGTCCGGTGCGGATTCGCCAACTACTTCGACCCGTCAAAATGGGTCGACCACTGGATTACCGAACGGTGGGACGGCGGTCGTTGGGTTCGGGAAGATCCGCAGGTCGATGCGCTCCAGCTTGAAGTGATCAAACCCGAATTCGACGTGTTCGACCAACCGACCGGGACCTTCCTGACCGGCGCCGAAGCATGGCAGGCCGCTCGGGCCGGCACCGTCGACCCCGACCTGTTCGGCATTGCGCACTTGTGGGGTATGGGGTTCATCGCCGGAAATGTGGTGCACGATTTTGCCTGCCTCAACAAAGTCGAAATGCTCCCGTGGGATGTGTGGGGCCCGGTCGGTGGGCCCGATGAGCCGGTCGAAGATTCGCTAGCCGCCACCCTCGATGACCTTGCGATGCTCCTAGTTTCCGATGACACAACCGCGATTCGGCATCGCTACGACAACGATCCTGATTTCCAGGTCCCCGGCAACATCATTTGCTTGATCGATGGCCAACCGGTGCCGGTCGAACTTCAGCTGTCGCCACCACCGCCCTAGGGTTCGGGCATGATCGACACGCCCGAACCGACCGGCAGCATCAACGCCTACCGCGACGATGCATTGGCGAACCACGACGCCGTAGCGCTGATGGAGCTGCTGAGCACGGGCGAGGTGAACGCCACCGAACTCGCCACGGCGGTGATCGAGCGCGCCGAGTCGGTCGAACCCGCGCTCAACGCCATCGTCACCCCCGACTACGACCGAGGTCTGGCCGCCGCGGCGAGCGATCGACCTGGCCCGTTCGGCGGTCTGCCGATGTTCGTGAAAGACATGACCCCCATCGCTGGCTTGCCCACCACATACGGCTCAGACTCGATGATCGACTCGCCTCCGGCCACCGAAACCGGACAGTTCGCCGAGATGGTCGACGCGTTCGGAACCGTGTTGCTGGGCACGACAACCATGCCCGAGTACGGCCTCACCTGCACGACCGAATTTGTCGACGCCCCACCCACCCGCAACCCCTGGAATCTCGGCCGTAGCTGCGGTGGGTCGTCGGGCGGAAGCGGAGCGCTGGTCGCCGCCGGTGTCTTGCCGATGGCCACCTCGGCCGACGGTGGTGGCTCGACTCGAATCCCCGCGGCTGCCAACGGACTCGTCGGCCTGAAACCCACGCGCGAACGGTTACTTGGCAACCCCGACGACCCAAAGCTGCCGGTGAACCTGGTGAGCTACGGCATGCTGACCCGCACGGTGCGCGACACGTGTGCGTTCTATGCGGCGGCCGAAGAGCACTATCACAATCCCCAGCTTCCACCGATGGGTCTGGTCGATCGCCCGCTCGATCGCCCGTTGCGGATTGGGGTGGTCGACTCGTCGCCCGCCAACCGGTCGATCGACGCACCGACCCGAGCGTGTCTCGAAGAAACAACCCGCCTCCTCGAGTCGCTTGGGCATTTCGTCGAGCCGGTCGAGTTGCCCTTTACCGATCAGTTCACCGACGACTTCATCTTGTACTGGGCATCGTCGGCGATGGCGTTGCAGCTCGGTGGGAAGAAATTGGTCCACCCCGACTTCGATGCCGACCGGCTCACGCCATTCACCAAGAGTTTGGCCAACCACGGCAAGCGCAACGCATTGCGGCTCCTGGGCGCCATCAAGCGGCTCCGGAAGTCGACCGCTCAGCTCAGTGAGGCGATCGGCCGCAACGACCTGTTGGTCTCACCAACATTGGGGCACCTCACGCCCGAGCTCGGTTCGATCTCGCTCGCGTCGGACTCCGACGACCACATGGCTCGGGTGAGCCCGTGGGTCGCGTTCACCCCACTGGCCAACGCTGCGGGTACCCCGGCAATCTCGCTACCACTCGGCCACGACGAACAGCACAACCTGCCGATCGGCATGCACTTCATGGCGCGCTACGGACAGGATCGGGTGCTGCTCGAACTGGCTCTCCAGCTCGAGCAAGCATCCCCGTTCCGTACCAACCTTTAGCCGGGTGCGTCGCCGCCCATATCGATGCACTCCGAGATCTGCACGGTGTGACCGTTCGGCAGTACCGGGCAGCCCTGGGCGATTGCCGTTGCGGCACCCATGTCGGCGGCGTCGATGATGGTGAAGCCAGTGAGCTGAGCAGGAGCGTCGCTCGCCCCGTTGCTGTCGATGGCCGACGAATGGCTGATCGGCGCGCCGCCGTTTACTAGCGCGTCGCCCATGCTCTCGTACCAAGCACCCCACTGAGCCATAACGGCCTGGATCGCTTCGGGATCGGTCGGCATGTCTTCCATCTTCATCTCGCCGTGGAAAGAAAGTAGATACTGCGGCATTAAAACTCCCCTTTGGTTCGCAGGACGCCCTGGGTCGCGCCCCGTGCTTGCCACCCTAGAACGTCGTTCACCGGCCCGAAAGGGCTCTTTGTATCGGTCGACACGGTTGGTTGGTGGCCGGGCGAACAGATGATCTGCCCGGCAGTTCTTATGGTCGAACCACGACGAAATCCAACGCTTACAAAACTCGATTCGCCGCCCTGTTTGTGGCGACAACACTGTTCGGAACCGCCTGTGGTGGTGCATCGGCGGAGCAACCAACCACCGTCGCTGAGCCAACAGCGGAGCTGGACAACATTGTCGATACCACCGAGGTAGCATCATCGCGCAATACCTCGACCGCAATCTTTGTGGTCGACGACCCCCGGCGGAACCGACACAACGATCTTCGATTACGAAGCCGAGGTGGATACTCCTCGTATCGAGCTGCTCGGCGACCAGCCCGGGGCCGTAGTGAACTTTGCCGGCTTCGACCTCGTGTACGACGACAACGTGACCTGCGATGTCATCGACGATCAAAAGATGGTCGTCGAGGTAAACACCGAACTTGGCGAGCGACTGTTTGATCTGTCCTACGACGCAACTGTGCCCGACGAGTTGCCAAACAACTTCGAGTTCGTCGGCGCAGGTAGCGCGTGGGGAGCTGGTCCTCGACTCGAAGACTATGCAACCGATGACGTAAACCTCGACTGGTCTCGGTCGGGTTCGACAATCACCGGAACGGCCACTGCGTTCTCTCGCTTTGTCGGCAAGTCCTACGACGCATCCTTCGTGGTCGTTTGCTAAACCGGCCGGGTCGACACGCGCTAGACGGCTCCGCCGGAGACTTCGATGTCGAAGGCGGTTATGTACGACGACTCATCCGACAGCAAAAAGTGCACGGCCGAGGCAACCTCGTCGAGCGACCCGTAGCGCCGCATAGGAACAGCCGAGATCATCTGCTCGGCCACCGTTTCAACATCGTCGCCGAAGTATTGGCTGGGCGTTGCGGCCTGGAGTTCGACCTGGCGGTCCCACATCATTCCCGGCCCGATAAATGCCGGACTCACCGAGTTCACTCGGATCGACTTGTCGGCCAGATCCTTCGCAGCAGTCTTGGTGAGGGCGATGACTGCGGCCTTTGAGGCGCTGTACGCGGCCATGTTCGGGGCGCCGCCATGGGCCATCGACGCGGTGTTTACCACCGCACCGGGCCGACCGACAGCGATCAGGGCGTTGGCAAAGCTCTTGAGCACGTTGAATACGCCGGTCACGTTGATGTCGAGCACCCGCCGAAAATCGGCGGACGGATAGTCGGCCACATTGGTGAACGTCCCCTGGTATCCAGCGTTGTTGAACAACAGGTCGGCCACCACGCCATCGGCGGCTAGTCCGTCGAACGCGGCCTCCACCGCCGCTTCGTCGGTGACATCGAACTGCAAGCTGATCGGTTCGGCTACGTCGTTGGCTTCACGACACAGCTCAGCGGTCTCCGCCGCATCGACCAAGTCGGCAAGCACCAGCCGGGCACCACTGCTCGCTAACCGAACGGCGGTCGTTCGGCCAATATCGCCGGCGGCCCCGGTCACCAAGGCGGTGCGGCCCGCAAGCGGCAAGGTCACGTTGCCTCCAGTGCGTCGAGGTACTCCTGGCGCAGCGGCTTCTTGTACAGCTTGCCGGTGGGCAGTCGCGGAAGTTCGGCCCGGAAGTCGATGACCCTCGGCACCTTGTAGTGCGCGATCTCGTTGCGCGCGAACTCTCGCAATTCGGCAGCGAGTTCGTCGCTTGGGTCGGTACCGGCTTCGGGCTGCACCACGGCGTGTACGTACTCGCCCATCTCGGCGTCGGGTAGGCCAAACACGGCCACGTCGGCCACCTTGGGGTGCAGCGCAAAACACGCTTCGATCTCTTGCGGGTAGATGTTGACACCGCCGCTGATAATCATGAACGCCGACCGGTCGGTGAGATACAGGTAGCCGTCGTCGTCGAGGTACCCAATGTCTCCGAGCTTCGACCAGTTGCTGTGTACCGGGTGCCGGGAGTCGGCGGTTTTCTCCGGGTCGCCGTGGTACTCGAACCCTTCGGATTCGTTCTCGAAGTACACCAAGCCTGACTCGCCGGCTGGAAGTTCGTTGCCGTCGTCGTCGCAGATATGAGGGATACCCACCATCGCCTTGCCGACCGAGCCCTTGTGCTCGAGCCATTGCGGACTGTCGATGAAACACAGACCGTTACCTTCAGTACCGGCGTAGTACTCGTTGATGATCGGACCCCACCAGTCGATCATCTCCTGCTTGACCGCCACCGGACACGGTGCCGCGGCATGCACCACCATCTTGAGCGACGACAGATCGAAACGGTTCTTGGTTTCGTCGGGGAGCTTGAGCATCCGAATGAACATCGTCGGCACGACCTGGCTGGCGGTAACGCTGTACTGCTCGATGTATTCGAGGTACTTGGCCGAATCAAAGCGGTCCATGATCACCACGGTGCCGCCGAGCTCGTGCACGCCGCCGCCCCACAACAACGGAGCCGAGTGATACAGCGGAGCGGGCGACAAGTACACCGAGGTTTCGTCCATTCCGAGCAGGAACCGTTCGAGCGACGAGATACCGGTTCGGTTCGGGTCGTCGATGGTGATGCCGCTCAGCGGGCGTCGTATGCCTTTGGGCTGGCCGGTGGTCCCCGACGAATACAACATCGCCTCGCCTGCGGGTTGCACGTCGAGCGGGGTGGTCGGCTGGTCGGCGGTTTGTTCTTCGTATGACTCAAACCCATCGGCGGCGGTATCCATCATCAACCGGTGGGGGCAATCGGGGATGAGCCCAAGCATCGCCGAGGCGGTCGCCTCAAGTGCGGCACTGGTGATGAGCGCCTTAGCGTTGCTGTCGTTGACGATGTAGGCCGCCTCGTCGGGGGCCAGGTACCGGTTGATGGTCGTGATGTACAGCCCCGACCGCATAGCCGCCCAATACACCTCGAAGTAGCGAGGGTGGTTCTCGGCCAGGATCGCGATGTGGTCGCCCACGGTGAGTCCCCGGCTGCGCAGTAGATGCACCAACTGGTTCGATCGATCGTCGAGTTGTTTGTAGGTCACCGTCTCCCCGGTGGCCGCCATGATGATGGCGGCCTTGTCGGGTGTGGTTACGGCGTGGTCGCCTGGAAACATGTTTGCTTGGTCTTTCTTTGCGCTCGGATAGAGAGAGTTGCAGCTAGAAGCCTTTGAATTCGGTATCGCGTTTGTCGCGACGGGCGCGGCTCGCCTCGGCGAAGTCTTTCGACCGGCTCGAGACTTCGATCGCCAGCGCCTCGTCTTCGAGGTGGCGGGTCAGGTCGACGGTCAGCGAACGTTGAACGAGCGCTTTGGTCAACCCAACCGCAACGGTCGCGGCGCCCTCCAGCCGTTCGACGACGGCGGCGGCTACCTCATCGACTTCTTCGACCGGCACCGAGCGATACACAAGGCCCCACTCGGCCGCCGTCGACCCACCGATCTTCTCGGCCAACATGAGTGCCTCCTTCGCCCGGGCAACGCCAACCAGCCGAGGGATCAACCACGACGCCCCACTGTCGGGGGTGAAACCCGAGTCGGTGAACGGAGCCCACAGCCGAGCGTCGTCAGCTACCACCGCGAAATCGCTGGCCAAGGCGAGGTTCATACCGAGGCCGATCGCCCAGCCCTTTACCGAACAGACGATGGGCGTCTGTACCTCGAGCATCGCCGGGATCAGACGGTTGATGTGCCAGCGCATTTGGCGCTGGGTCGAGCCGGTTCGGTTCGGCTTTTCGTCGCCCCCTCGTAGCGAGAGGTCGAACCCAGAGCAGAAATGTTCACCGGTTCCGGTCAGGTGCATCACTCGGACCGCTTCGTCGTTACCCGCAGCATCGACGATATCGATCAGGGCCAACACCATGTCGTCGGTGATTGCGTTGCGGCGCTCGGGACGATCGAGGGTCAGGCGCAGGACGCCATCGGTGTTGTCGACCAGTAGACCGTCGACATCTTGGGGGTAGGTCTTCACGCTCGCTCCTCAAATCGTGCCACTAAGGCAGCCAACGCATCTTCGCAGTTGTTTGCTCCGCCCGGCGCTTCTGGCTGGCGAACCGGACCATGTTCCCTGCTGGGCAACAGCACGGTTGCGTGCCCCGGGCAGGTGATTTCGCCCCGTTGGTTCTCGCCGTAGATCTCCAGTTCGACTGCCGGACGGTCGCCGTCGGCCAAGTACTTGCGTTTCACCGTTCCGCGCATCCAGTGCGTGTCGCCGACGTAGTTGAACTTGCGGAACTCGACGTCGAGGGCCGACAACCATGCGTCGTCGCCCATCCAATCGGTACACAGATGCACAAGCCATGTCTCGCGCATCCGGCCGTAGTCATAGATCGCCGGGTTGCCGGCACGAGCAGCCCACTCAGGGTCCCAGTGCACCCGTTGATGCACATCGGGAATGTTCAAATCATCGTTGCGAAAGAACCCGGGCACCCGTTGGCGTTGCTGGTGCGCCAGGCCTAAGGCCTTGACGCCATACAGGCCCATGCCCATGCCGGTGTGCCAAACCACCATGTCGGTGACTCGCAACGGCCCCTTCACTAGCTGAGGCAACTCGTCGCCCTCGGACACGTCTTCCCACCAGCGTGGTTCGGCGCCTCGGCGACGGTCGGGTTCGGCCAGCACCGCCTCGGTGATCTCGGCGATCTGACTGTCGGTGTACGGGTCGATCGTGATGTCGGCGTACTTGCCTTTTGCCGACCTCGTCCTCTTTTCGACCTTCGCGCGGTCGGTACGGATCATCAGCCGGTACTGGGCCGAGAGTACGTGATCCTCCGCGGCGAATACTTCGCCCGTCCACTCATGCACGGTTCGTTCGGCAAACTCGCTCGACTTATCGTGCACCCCCACCAGGGCGTTGCGGCGGGTAATGAACTGCCCGGGTCGAACCGGCGCGAACCACTCGCGATAGCTCCCCGAGTAGTAGGCGTGGGCGCCCTTGAGAGGATCACCTCTGAGTAGCGCCTTGGTTTCGGCGTCGAGCTGGTCGACCTCGTTGTGGCCGATAAGCGTGTCGCCTCCGTTGATGTTGGGCGATCCAATCGGTCCGCCCCACACCGTGTTCGATGCATAGTCCGGATCGCACCACAAAGGGTTGGCGTCGCCGCAGGCTTCGGAGACCTGGCGAAAGGCGTCGGTCCCGGGAGATCGGTACCACGGCGGCTGCGGGTGAGGCTGGGCGACGCCGAGTCGCTTCCGTAGTGTGGCGATCCGTTGGTCGGTGATCGCCGGTCCGTCAGTCATCGAGTGTTGTTACCGGTGTTCGACGTCATTATGTCCTCTAGGCCCCCCGAGATAACGTAACCAGTCAGTGCTCGCAGTGTGGAATGGATAGTCCCGATGAATCGATTGGTTCTAGGACCTCATAGCACCGACGACGACGTGGTCAGCACGGTCGATGAGTGGGTCAGATCCAACGTCCCCGAGCCCTGGATCGAAGCGTCGAAGAACGGGCGGGCTGCTATTCGTGCGGTCCGCCCTCGGGCCGACTACGAAGCGTGGTACCCAACCTTCGCCGCATCCGGCCTTGCCGTCGCCACCTGGCCGGTCGACTACGGCGGCCTCGACCTATCGCCGAAACAGGCGCGGATCGCCGAATCTCGTCTCGCGCCGTTCAACCTCGGACGGCTCAACCCGCTCGGGCTGCACAACATGGCGCCAGCATTGTTCGCTCATGGCACCGAGGAACAACGAATGCGATTCCTGTTTCCGATGGTCGCCAACGAGGAACGCTGGTGCCAGATGTTCTCCGAGCCCGGTGCCGGCTCCGACCTCGCCTCACTGGCCATGCGCGCCGAGCACGACGGCGACGAGTGGGTGCTGACCGGCCAGAAGGTGTGGAGCACATGGGCACATCACTCCGATTTCGCGATCTGTCTCGCCCGCACCGATCCGGGGGCGCCGAAACGAAAAGGCATCACGTACTTCATCGTCGACCTGCGCAGCCCGGGGGTCGAGGTTCGCGAGCTTCGACACATGGGTGGCGTGGTCGACTTCAACGAGGTCTGGCTCGATGAGGTACGCATTCCCGATTTCTATCGGGTCGGAAAAGCTGGCGACGGTTGGAGAGTCGCCGCGTCGACCTTGGCGGGCGAGCGTCAGATGGTGGCCGGTTCCGGCTCGGGCGGCGTCGACCGAATCGGAGGTAGTGGGGTCATGCGACTGATCGCCGCCGTCAAGAACGCTCACGAACAAGAGGTCGACCGTGACCAATCGGTCAGCCCGGTCACCGCCGACCGGCTCGCCGGCCTGGTCGCCGAAGAACGCATTCGTCAGTGGACCAACGACCGAGTCCGCGCAACCATCAAGGCGGGCGGCACGCCCGGGCCAGCGGCCTCGATCGGCAAGGTTCACCAAGGAACCCTGAACCAGCAGATTCAGATGCTGGCGACCGACCTGCTCGGCCCCGAGGCCATGGCCTTTCCACGAGCCCTCACCTGGGCCGGGTCACTCCCCTATGAGGTATCGAGCATGATCCGCAGCCGGGCCAACACGATCGAGGGCGGCACCACCGAAATCAACAAGAACGTGCTAGGAGAAAAGGTCTTGGGTCTCCCCCGGGAGCCCGACCCTTTTCACGGCCAGAACTGGGAGGACACCCCAAGATGAGCGCCATCACCTACGAACACCTCATCGTCGAACGGCAAGGCCCGGTGGGCTGGCTGATCAACAATCGACCCGATGTTCGCAACGCCATGAACTCGTCGATGCGCGACGAGTTTGCCGATGCCTGGACCGAACTCGACAACGACCCGAACGTACGAGTCATCGTGCATACCGGCGAAGGCCGCGACTTCCAGACCGGCGTCGACGTGAGCGAGCTCGCCTCCGACGGTGTGGGAATGGAGCGGTATCGCCAATCGATGGAGGACTTCGACGTGCACTTCACGTCGTGGCACCAAGGCGTGTGGAAGCCGGTGATTACGGCGGTCAACGGCATCTGCTGCGGGGGCGGATTCCACTGGGTTGCCGATGCCGACATCGTGATCGCCGCCAGCGACGCTCAGTTCTTCGACCCGCACACTTCGGTCGGGCAAGTCGTGGCGATCGAAGCGATTGCGCTGATGAAGAAGATGCCGGTCGAAGCGGTGATGCGCATGGCGTTCATGGGCAAATACGAGCGTATGACGGCCGAGCGAGCCTATGAACTCGGCATGATCTCAGAGGTCGTTGCTCCCGAGAAGCTTCGCCAGCGGGCCCAAGAGTTGGGCGAGACCATCGCCAAGAACTCGCCCGCCGCGATGGCCGCAACCAAGAAAGCGCTGTGGGGAGCGCTCGAGGCCGGGCTGACCGATGCGTGCAAGGAAGGCGCCAAGCACTTGGTCTCGATGTGGGGACACCCCGACCAGAACGAAGGCCCAGCGGCCTTCGCCGAAAAGCGGGATCCGCAATGGGCACCGTTGAACCCCGAGTCGTGATGGTGCCGCTGCGGTGAGCCTGTTCGAACTCCTAAGTGCGCACCCGCTAGGCGACGACGAACCACTGGTTCACACGATCGACCAAAGCTTCACCAAGCGCGAAGTACTGGCTGCCGTCGAAGTTCAGGCATCGGAGATCGACCAGACTGCCGGATCGGCGTTACCGGTGGTGGCCGACGGCTTGGACGCGTTGGTGGCGATGTTTGCCTGCTGGCACGCCGGGGTCGTTTTTGTTCCGATCAACCCCCGACAGCCACAATCGGCGATCGATGATGCGACCCGAGCAGCGTCGGGTCCGATGGACACCGACACCGCGTTCGTCACGTGGACGTCGGGCACCACCGGTCAACCCAAGCCGGTTCTGCACACCCACGGTGCGTACCTGGAGATCATCGACCGGGTCCTTCGGCCGCTTCAGGGAACCAAACCCGGAGCCGAAAAGCGCCCACCCTCGCCAAACCTCATTCCGGTTTCGATGGTCCTCAACGCCGGGATTTACAACGCGTTGTTTGGGCTGCGCGCCGGCGCGCCGCTGGTCCTCATGGATGGCTTCGACACAACGACCTTCGCCACGCTCGTCGACCGGCACGAGATTCGATCGACGGTGCTGCCACCGGCGGCCATGGCGATGTTGAGCAACGACCCAACCATCACGTCGCTCACCCCGCTGCGTTACGTGCGCTCGATTACCGCTCCCCTGTCGCCATTTCAAGCTCGGCGCTTCAACTCGCGCTTTTCGGTCACCGTGCTCAACGGCTATGGCCAGGCCGAAATTGGCGAGGTGATTGGATGGACGGCCGCCGATGCCAAGGCCCACCCCGACAAGGTTGGTGCTGTTGGTCGGGCGCATCCTGGCGTCGAAATACGAATCGATGAACCCGATGAGAATGCGGTGGGCGAACTCCTGGTCAAACCGCCCAACACCGCCACCGGACTCGAACCCGAACGGCTTACCAGCGATAGCTACGTCCGAACCGGAGATCTCGCCCGAATCGATGACGACGGGTTCGTGTGGATCGAGGGACGGCTCGGCGACCTGATCAACCGAGGTGGAAACAAGGTCTACCCGGGCGACGTCGAGGAAGTTCTGCTGGCGGTTGCTGGCGTTCGCGAGTGCGCGGTGGTGGGCATGCCCGATGATCGCCTCGGCGAGGTGCCGGTGGCTTTTCTGGTCGGCGACTTCGATGCCAACCTCAACGACAAAGACCTCGAAGCCGAATGCCGAGCTCATCTGGTGGCCTACAAGGTTCCCGTGCGATTCGAACACATCGATGCGCTTCCCCGCAGTGAGGTAGGCAAGGTACTACGCACAAAGCTGGTGGAGTCGTTATGAGCAACAATCGAGCATCGATCGAAGCGGGCATCGTCACCGACGACCTCGAAAGTCTCGTCGCGTTCTATCGCGACGCATTGCGCTTTGATGTAGAACACGAATTGTCGTTTCCCCAAGGCGAGGTGCGGCGGCTGGTTCGAGATACGGCGAACCTAAAGATCTACCAACCGGCCGAGGCCAATGGCCCACAGCGTCGCCCGCCCGTCTGGCACCAACGTTCAGGGTGGGCATACGCCGCCCTGCATGTCGACGACGCCGCCGCCGAAGTCGAACGGGTGCGCGCCAACGGTGGAGCGGTCATCACCGGGGTCACCAACCATCGACCGGGCGCTTCTTTTGCGTTGATCGCCGACCCCGAAGGCAACGTATGGGAAATCCTCCAGGAAGATGTCCCATCGTGAGTTTCGAAACAGTCGATGTGTGGGTCGAAGGAGCGGTCGGCTGGCTGATCTTCAACCGGCCCGAGTCGGGCAATGCAATCAACGCCCAGATGTTTCTCGATCTCGAAGCCGCGTGGGCGCAACTCGAGGCCGACGACACCGTTCGCGTCATCGTCAACACCGGCAATGGCGGGGCGTTTCAGACCGGGCTCGACGTGCGCCAACTCGCCAAGGACAAAGAGGCCCTTCGAGCTAGCTCGCGCCAAACCCGAGACTTCGAGTTGCGCATGACCTCGTGGCATTGCGGGGTGACCAAGCCGGTTCTCGCAGCGGTCAATGGCACATGCGCTGGCGGCGGCCTGCACTTCGTGGCCGACGCCGATATCGTCGTCGCTTCGAACACGGCAACGTTTCTCGATCCGCACGTTTCGGTCGGCCAAGTGTCGGCCTTTGAAACCATTGGGCTCCTCAAGAAGGCGCCGATGGAGTCGGTGAGTCGGATGGCATTGCTCGGCGCCCACGAGCGCATGACCGCCGAGCGGGCCTACCAACTGGGCGTCGTCTCGGAGCTGACCGAACCGGAAGAGCTACGAACCCGCGCCGCCAGCATGGCCGCCGAGATCGCCCAACACGACCCGACCCAACTCGCCGCACTCAAAGCAATGATGTGGTCTGCATTGGAGAAACCATGAACGATCGCGCCTACATCCACGAATTCATCGATATTCGTGGAACCCATCGGGCCAACTACATGCAGCACATGGCCGCCAACTGGAGTCCCGGCGCCCAAGTCGACCGGGAGCAGCTCCTGTTTGGCATGTGGGCGGTACTCGGCAGCACTGGGCCATGGCCGCAGGTGTGCAATATCTGGGAAGAACCAGGCCTCGACGGTCTGGCCCGGTCGTTCAGCAACGAGACCGTTGGCGCTGGCCTGCAGGATCCCAAGCTTGAACGATGGTGGAACAAGGCTGCGGAGTTCCGTCACGGCGGCTTCGACCGCATCGTGCTCCCCGCACCGTGGATGCCCACAATCACCGAGTCACTCGACGCTGGGGTGCGCGCCGAAGTGTTTGCCCACGAGATCATTCGAACCGCCCCGGGAACATCACCCGCAATGCTCGAAGCAGCGGGCGCGATGGCTCGAGCAGCCTACGAACCATTCGGGTGGAAGCTGGTCGGCGCATGGACAACTGCCTTGCGGGACGACGATGAAGCGATCTTGTTATGGGCACTCAAAGATTGGCAGTCGTGGGCCGAGGCGGAGAAGGCCCAACGCACCGACAAGACCCTGTTGGCGTGGCGGTCGAAGGCTCGCGAGACCGCGACCGACTGGAACCGAATCTTGCTGGCCGCTGCGCAGCTTTGCCCGTTCAAAACCGGCCGTCAACCAACCACCGACGATCAGACTGATTGGGAAGACTGACTCCGAGCACCGACGGAGTATGTTCGACAGGTGAATTCGAACCAGCATATGAAGCTCGGCAGCATCGCCAACGAACAGCCTGCCGGAACCCCCAAACCCCTCGCCGGAGTACGCGTGCTCGCCGCCGAGCAGATGGCCGCCATGCCGTTCGGCACCCAATTGCTCGCTCGGCTGGGCGCCGACGTCGTCAAGGTTGAACACCCAAAGAGCGGCGATAGCGGACGAGGGTCGACACCGGCCGTCGAAGATCCTTTTGGCCGAAACGTTGGTGCCACCTACCTGCGAAACAACCTCAACAAACGCAGCATCACCATCGACCTCAAGGCGCCCGAAGGGGTTGCGCTGTTTCTCGAGCTGTCGACCAAGTTTGACATCGTCTGTGAGAACTTCCGGGCCGGTACCGCCGACCGCCTTGGCATCGGGTACGAAGCGGTGAAAGCCCATAAACCCGACATCGTGTACGCCTCGGTATCGGGCTTTGGGAACGACCCGGCATCGCCGTACATGAACCGGGCCGCCTACGCATCGGTGGTCGAAGGTATGTCGGGAATCTACGAGTACAAACGCAAGCCATCACGCAGCCCGCAAGCGAACCCGGTCGGGGCGTTGGGCGATATTTCGAGCGCGTTGTTCTGCGTGGTCGGCATCCTCGCCGCACTGCGCCACCGCGATCTCACCGGCGAAGGCCAACAGATCGACGTCGCCATGCTCGACGCCACGATGGCGATGACCGACATCGTGAGCAACTTCTACTCGATGGGAATCTCGAGCGAAGCAGAAAGCGGCGTCGGAATTGTCGAGACCTTCGCCGCTGGCGAGGGCCACTTCGTGCTGCAATGCGTCCGCGAACACCACTTCGCCGAACTGGCAAAGATCGTTGGGCACCCCGAATGGCTAGAAGACGAACGACTCGCCGTCCGCTCGGGGTGGTCGGTGCACTTCGACGACATGTTGAAACCCGCTATCGAAGCGTGGGCGAAGTCGATGACCAACAAGGAGGCGGTCGAGGCGCTGGCCAAGGTCGGGCTCGCTGCTGGCGAATCGAACACCAGTGCCGACATCGTTGGCGACCCGCATGTCTCGGCGCGCCACATGCTGATCGAGATGGATCGACCCGACCCGTCGTCGGGCGATCCGGTGCTCATCCCTGGAAACCCGATCAAGATGAGCCGCACCCAAGAAGGCCCCGAGACCCGGGTCCCCTGGCTGGGTGAACATACCGACGAAATCCTCGCCGCCGAACTCGGTCTGGACGCCGAAGCGATCGAAGCACTGCGAGCCAACGGCGTAGTTGGGCCAACCCCGTAACCAGTAACTCCTACGCGTTAGGCGAAAACCTGGCTTGGAGTTCTCGCTTGAGCACTTTGCCTGCTGGGTTTCTGGGCAGCGACTCGACGAGCTCGACCCGTTCGGGCAGTGCCTGATTGCGCAGCCCGGCGGCGCGCAAGAACTCGGCTAACGACTCGACGGTTGGGGTTGCTCCCTCGGCGGGAACGACCGCGACCGTTACCCGTTCGCCGGTGCGTTCATCGGGAAGCCCAAAGGCGACCACCTCGGTAACTTCGGGCGAGGTGAAGAGCAGATCCTCGACCTCTTTGGCCGACACGTTCTCGCCGTTGCGAATGATGATGTCTTTGAGTCGGCCGGTGATCGACACATAACCGTCGGCATCGATGATCCCCAGGTCGCCGGTCCGGAAGTAGCCGTTGGCGTCGAAAGCGTCAGCATCGAGCGACGAGTCGACATAGCCGACCATTACCTGCGGCCCTTTTGCCCGCAGCTCGCCCTCGGTCCCTGGCGGACACTGCGACCCATCTTCGGCCACCGCTATCAGGTCGACACCGGGCATGGCTCGGCCCTCGCTTCCGGCGAGCTTGTCGTCGGGGTCAGAAACGGCACCGTTGGTGAGCACTGGGGCTTCGGTGAGCCCCCAACCCGACGCCACACCAACACCACCAAGTTCGTTCACGATCCGCCGGTGCATCGCCGGGGCGATTGGTGCGCCGCCACCTGGGCACGCCTTGAGATCCGGAAACAGCGCGCCCTTCCCCGCCTCGGTCCAGCGCTGCTGAGCAGCCAGGTACATCAGGTAGAAGGGAACCCCGGTGCCTGCATGGGTGCAGCCGTGCTCGGCGAGAAACTCGACGGTTTCGACCGGGTCGACCCCCTCGTCGAGCAGATGGGTACAACCGGTCTGTAGCGCCATGAACAGCAAGGCAATCCCGCCGATGTGCGGAAACGGAAACACGAGCGAGTACCGATCGCCGGCCTGGACGTCGAGCCACTCGGCCATATGGCGCGGCGAGGTTCCGACCGACCGATCCGTGTGGCGAGCGCCTTTCGGGTCGGCGGTTGTCCCAGAGGTGTAGGCCAGCCATCGAACCTCGTTCCCGTCGCTCGGAACCTCGGGCGGCAAGGCCGAGCCATCGCCGCTCGGAAACTCGCCCGGGGCAACAACCAGATGTTCAAGACCATCGACCGTGGCAGCGATGCGCTCGCCCATCGCCCCGAAGTCGTATCCGCCGAACACGCCTGCGGTGAGAAGCAACGTTGCGCCGGTTTGCTCGCAGCAGAACCGCACCTCGCGGTCGCGGTAGATCGCGATGATTGGATTCTGTACCGCTCCAAGCCGGGCCAGCGCACCGGCGAGCACCACGGTGTCGACCCAAGTGGGCAGGATCCACGAGACCACATCGCCAGCCTGCACGCCGAGGTCACCTAGACCAGCGGCCATGCTGTTCACCCGCGACTCATACTCGGCAAAGGTTGCCTCATCGCCTTGCCGCGACCTCAGCATCGGCTGATCGGGCCACCGCTGAGCCGCCGCGGTGATCAGACCGGTGAGCGTGGGCACCGGCGCCGTCATGATTTGCGGGTTATCTGCACCGGGCGTTCGGTGAGGTCAAAGTCACGAAGCCCTCCCCCACCGATACTCTCGGCCAACCAGTGGGGTTTCACCGGCTCGGCGTCAGGGTCGATGCGCAAGTCCCACGACCAGTCGCTCGTTTGGGTCACCACGCACTGCGGATTGACCGCCTGAGCCATTGACGCAAACCCATCGAGCCAGTCGAGCGGACTACGACACGCGTCGTCGCCTCGGCTTGCGCAGTCATGGAACTCGATCGAGCCGTTCGACTCGTCGTGCACCGTGACGGTGTACTCGACGTAGTCGTCGACCAAGAACGGGTCGAGTTGCAAGATCTTGCCGATGGCGTCCATGTCCGTTCCGGCAATTCCCATCGCCTCGCACAACCGAGCCACAAGAACCGGAGCGATCGCCGCCCGATGCTGAGGAGCTGCGTCATCGAGCAGCTCCGGGCTGAAGTTCTCGTCGATCGAGAAGTAGGCGGCCCGCATCAACAGGTGCACGTCGAGACAGAACTCCTTGGCCTGGCGAACCAACACCGGGTGCGACAGGTCCTCGAGACGGAAATCCGGTTGCAGCGGACCGGAGTAGTCGTCCATTCCGCCCGGCTCCGCCGATTCGGTGAGACTGAACTCAAAACTGGCCGCCGCCGAACGGGAAACGACCACAAACGACGGTTCGCCTTCTCGAGCCCCGGGTTCATCGTGAACGATCCGCACCTCCCATCGACAGTGCTCTCCATCGAACGCGTCGGCTTTCGGCGGCCGATGGATCGGGATGGCTCGCAATTTCGGGTTGGTGATGCTGAGCGTCGCGTCGAACGAACGATCCTCCATGTGGTGGCACATGTTGACCACCATCTGTTCATCGTTGTTGGTGATTTGGCGCAGGTAATCGTGCGCTCCGCAGAACGGCAACCAGAAGTACCCAAGGTCGTGGTCGACTTCCTCGTATCGGAAGTCCATGAAGTGATGGGCCGCACCAACGTCGAACTGAAAACTCTTGAGCGCATCGGCCGCACCGTCGCCGTTCATCGCAAGGTTCTTCTTGTTACGTGCGGTGTAGATCGGGCTCGAGCCCATCCACTCGGCATCGGCTTGGCGGATTGTGGCGTCGGCGCCGTGGGCGATCGCGACATGCGGCATCAGTGACCGATCGTGGTAGAAGGCCACCACCATGTACTCACGACACAGCCGAGCAAGTGCCTTTCGAGACAATCGGTCGAGCGACCATCCCGGATCGAACGGACCCGAGTAATCGTCGTTCACCTCGTTCATGTGCGCTCCCCTCGCAGCCGACTCGCCACATCATGACTACCGACGACCGGTGAGCACAAAAGGGCATGCGGTAGGTCGCTCGGAGCTTGCCCAGCGAATCACCTAGTGTGAGAGCCAACACGCAGGAGGAGTTCCGACGCCATGGCCACAAAATCCGACGAAAAGCACCCGATCTACACCACGAGCTTTGCGAGCATTTACCCCCACTACGTCGCCAAAGCCGAGAAGAAGGGCCGCACCAAAGCCGAGCTCGACAAGATCATCCACTGGCTCACCGGCTACACACCGAAGCGCCTCGAAACCCAGCTGAAGAAGGAAACCGACTTCGAAACCTTCTTTGCCAAGGCACCGAAGATGAACCCCGACCGCGAGCTGATCACCGGCGTGGTGTGCGGTATTCGGGTCGAAGAGATCGAGGAGCCAACGATGCGCGAGATCCGCTACCTCGACAAGCTGGTCGACGAACTCGCCAAAGGCAAAGCAATGGAGAAGATCCTCCGGAGCCCGAAGTAACTGTGGCCAACATCAAATACTCCACGGTTCACCACATCGCCGGGAAGCGGTTCCTGGCCGAGACCCCCGATGGTCAGCGGTTCATGATCGACGGCGAAGAACACGCCAAGACCGGCATGAATCCAATGGAAGTTCTGCTGAACGCCTTTGGTTCGTGTTCGGCGTTCGACGTGGTCGAGATGGTTCGCAAGCGCCGCCTCGACCTGGTGAGTTACCGGATCGAACTGAGCGGCACCCGCGACGAAGGCACACCGGCGTTCTACACCGACATCAACGCCAAGCACATCATCGACGCCCCGGGTCTGGCCCAAGAGATGGCCGAACGGTTCGTCGACCTGGCCACCAACAAGTACTGCTCGGTGGCCAGCAGCCTGACCGCCAACATCACCTTCGACGTCGAGTTACTGCACGACACCTAGGGCTTTCGGGACCGGCTGCATCGATCCCGTAGGGTGAACCCTGTGAGCCAGCGACAACCCGACACGTTCCAGACCGACGACATCTTGCCGCCCCCACCCGATGGTGCGGTGCCGGTGCTGCACAACCGCGAATACCGGATCGAGTCGTACTATCTCGGCGCCGATCGCCTGCTCGTCCAGGGCGCCCTCCGCGATCAGAAACCGCCGGGCCTGTTCATCCCGGGCGACCCGAAGCCGCTCACCATCCATCACATGACCCTGGAGCTTGAGGTGTTGGTCCCGTCGATGCAGATCGACGACGTGCGCACCCACTTCCCGGCTCACCCGCAGCCGTCGTGTGTCGACATCATCGACCATTACGACAAGCTGGTTGGCCTGTCGATCGCGCGAGGGTTCACCCACAAGGTGCGCGAACTGTTCGGCGGCCCTCGAGGCTGTTCGCACACCACGGCCCTACTTCAAGCGATGGCGCCGATCGTGATGCAGAGCCAAAAGGGCATGGAGGTCACCACGGCGGCCGACGACGGCAAGCCGAACCCCATCATGGAGCCCGGCGAAGACACCGGGTCGTGGCGGCGGTTGATCAATACCTGCCATGTCTGGGCCGAGGATGGCCAGAAGGTGGAAATCCTCACCTCCGGGGGCGACAAGTCCGGTATGAAGCCACTCACCATGGTCAAGCGACTCGACGAACTCGGCCTCAGCTAGGTCGCCCATATTTCGACCCATGTCGAAACGTGCCCGACATATGGTCGTAGATATGAACAGCGAGCAGACCAACCCGTGAAGGCGGACCAATGAAGTCACTCCATGAACTCCACCAGTCGGGCACCTTTGTGCTGGTCAACGTGCACGACGCTGGCTCGGCCGCACTAGCTGCAGCCGCCGGCGCCGAAGCGATCGGCACGACCAGCGGCGGCCATGCCTACACGATCGGCCGACCCGACGCCGCGGGCGCGATCACTCGAGACGAAGCGGTCGCCCGAGTGGCCGAGATCTGTGCGACGGTCGATATTCCCGTAAGCGCCGACGCCGAGAACGGTTGGGGCCACAGCCCCGAAGAGGTCGCCACCACCATCGAGCACTTGCACGAAGCAGGAGCCGCCGGCGCCAGCATCGAAGATTGGTCGGGCGACGCCGAAGTGGGGTTCTACGAACACGAACTCGCCGTCGAGCGCATAACGGCCGCCGTCGAAACCGCCCGACGCCTCGACCCAGAGTTCGTCATCTGTGCCCGCGCCGACCGCATCATCCACGAAGGACTCGACGCTTTCGACGATTCACTCACTCGCCTTCAGGCATTCGCCGAGGCAGGCGCCGGCTGCGTGTATGCACCGGGCGTGCGCGACAAGGCGCTCATCAAACGCCTCGTCGACGAGGCCGGCGGACCACTGAATGGCCTGATCGGGTTCGGGGGAGACCTCACCATCGACGACATGCGCGAGATTGGGGTCCGGCGGGTCAGCCTCGGCAGCTCCTTGTACCAAGCGACAATGGCGGTATTCGACCGCCTGGTGCGCCAAGTACTCACCACCGGGTCGCTCGATGTCGATACGCCACCGCTCAACTGGAAAACCGTCGAGTCGCTGTTCCCCGAACGACCCACCTCGTAGGTCGCGGTATGAAAGGGAGCAGAATCTCTGGGTTCGCCGCCGCACTGGCCGACCCCACCCGAGCCGAAGCGGTGGCCGCGTTGCTGTCGGGCACCGCGCACACCAGCGGCGAGCTAGCCCGGGTTTGCGGTGTCGCGCCGTCGACCATGAGCAGTCATCTCTCGAAGTTGATCGATGCGGGCGTGGTGCAGGTCGAATCGGCCGGCCGTTACCGCGCCTATCGAATCGCGTCGAGGGAGCTAGCCGACCTTCTCGAACGGATGGATGGCATCGACCTGCCCGAGACCGAGGCTCCGAAACGCCCAGCGCCCGGCCGCGATATCAGTTATGCCCGAAGCTGTTACGACCATGTCGCGGGCCGCCTCGGCGTCGAACTTCACGACTCGTGCCTCGCCAACGGCTGGATTACCCGAACCGACGACACTGCCGAACTCACCGACTCCGGGCGGGTGTTCTTCGAGGAGCACGTCGACATCGATATGGAAGCCCTTCGAGCGAAACGGCGCCCGATGCTGCGCATCGATCTCGACTGGACCGAACGACGCGCCCACCTTGCGGGATCGTTACCGGCTGCGCTGATGACCCACATGCTCGACGAGCGATGGCTCACCCGCCGCGAGTCCAACAAACGGATCCTGCGAGTGACCGAACAAGGTCGGGTCGAGATCGAGCGACTCTTCGGGGTGAGCGACGCCGACCTTGCCAACCGCTAGCGCTCGCCGAGACTCCCGGCCGGTAACGGAAGGTGATTGTTGAGCACCTCGATGTACATCGACGGATCGCCGTCGTGATCGATGGCCAACAGTTCCTCTTTGGTCCGCCGACTGTTGAGGGCCCGGTGGGCCTCCCAAAGGTTGGTCCGTAGCGTCCACCCGGGTTCGCCCTCGCCCGAGCTCCGTTGCGTAGCCCCGGTGTCGACCCGAATCGGTGGGAGGCCGGCGGCCTCGATGTCTTTCGCCACCCCGGCTAGTGCGGCATCGATCTGCGAGTCGAGTTCGGGTGCGTTGCGGTGCGCCCGCGATCCAATGGCGCCATGCAGGTCGCCCTCGTGGGTCATCAGGTCGGCCAGCAAAAGCCCAGCACCGGGAAAAAGGCCGGCGAGGGCTTCGTCATTACTCCCCCACCACCGAGCCAGGTCGAGCACCGGACGATCGACGTTGTCGGCCACTAGCCGAGCAAGCCACGGATTCGGGTCGCCACCACCCAGCACCTCGTCGGGAATCTCGCCCGCCACAATCGCCATCGGCATCGACACCAGGTGCGCCAGCAAACCCCGAACCGACCAATCCGGACACGCTGGCACCGTCGACCCGAGCTGTTCGTCACTCAGCATCGCAACCGTCCCGACAAACCGGTCACGGATATCGAAGTACATCGCAGCGAGCTCGTTCTCGGCGCGTAGTTCCGGTTGCTTCATTTCACGCTCCTAGTAGTGGCGAGGTTGACAACACCTAGCCTGCGGCGACCGGGCGATGCAAGCGCCGATCATCTGTCGCTTCGAAGCCAATCCTGCAAAGATGACCTCGACGAGCCCCGTACCGAGGAGGACTCATTCGTGAGCAGTGATCGCTACACAATCATCTCTGCCGACGGCCACGTTGGTGCTGATCGCCCCGATTACAAGCCGTACCTCGAGCAGCGTTGGCATGCGGAGTTCGACGCGTGGGACGCCGATTTCGTGAACCCGTTCGGCGATCTCGTGCGGCCCGACGCCGACCGCAATTGGGATTCCGAACGTCGTCGACAAGAGCTCGAAGCAGACGGCATCGTGGCCGAGGTGCTGTTCCCCAACACCATCCCCCCGTTCTTTCCATCCGGTGCCCTCGTCGCCCGACCACCCGAGTCGGCGACCGAACTCGAGCTACGAAGCGCTGGACTTCGGGCCCACAATCGCTTGCTGGCGGAGTTCTGTGCCGAGCTTCCCGGACGCCGAGCCGGGCTCGCTCAGGTGTTTCCCAACGACCCTGCAGCGGCAGCCGCCGAAATCGAGTGGGCAGCCGAGAATGGTCTCAAGGGCGTGCTCGTGCCTCCGATCCCGCCCGATGCCGGGCTGACCGGGTTCTGGAGCGACATCTACGACCCAATCTGGGCGGCCGCGCAGGACAACAACCTGGCGGTCTGCCAGCACGGAGGTGCAGGGGTCCCCGACCTCGATGGAGCCCCGATCTTTGTCTTCATCTTGGAAGTACCGTTCTTCGCCAACCGCAGCCTCTGGCACATGATCACGAGTGGGGTGTTTGAAAGATTCCCAGGCCTCAAGTTCACCATGACCGAAGAAGGGGTGGCCTGGTTGCCCGACGTTCTTACTCGTATGGACAACCTGTGGCGCTCGTGGAACGAGACTGGCGCGGTCGGACTCATCGCCGCGGAACCTGACCAGCTTCCGCACCCGCCAAGCTTCTACTTCAACCGCAACGTGTGGATGGGCTCAAGCTTTACCTCTCAGCACGAAGCGATGGGAATCAAAGCGCTGGGTCCCGAACGGGTCATGTGGGGCGCCGACTTCCCGCACGACGAAGGCTCCTACCCGTTCACCACCGAAGCGTTGCAGCACTCGTTCCACGACTGGGATACCGATGTCATGCGCAACCTGCTCGGCCGCACTGCGGCCGAGGTTTACGGCCTCGACTACGACCACCTGTCCGGACTCGGGGTCGGCCCTACCGTCGATTCCGTAGCGACTCCACTCGAATCGATTCCCGATACCAAGTGCCTCGCGTTCCGGACGATCTGACTAGTTAGGGTTCCGTCCAGCTGGCCCAGCGGGCGCATACCTCGGCGGCGGTGGTGACGGTGGTGATCAACGACAGGCTGTTGTCGATCACCGCGTCGGCGTACTCAACTGGCACACCGGTCACGGCGTCTCGCACCAACACGACTTGGTAGCCGAGGTCGTGGGCGCTGAGGCACATGCCGAGCACGCCGAGGTTTACCGACACGCCGGTGACCACCACGGTCTTGATACCAAGGTTGCGCAACGTTTGGTCGAGCGAGGTCGAGGTGAACGGGGTGAGCCCGGTGATCCTCGAAACTTCGATATCGCGAGGGTCGGGCCCAAGCTCGGGAACCAACAACGCACCGTCGCGACCGAGCTCGTTGGGGGCAAACCCTTGGGCGTCGCGGGCCTTCTGGGCCAGAGCAAAGATGCGCGAGTTGACGACTGCCCCCGCTCCATCGGGGCGACTCACGGCCGTGCAGTGCACCACTCGGGCGCCTGCGTCGCGAGCGGCGTCGCACACCATGGCGGCGTTGGTGATGATTCCCGCTTCGGCAACCTGTTCGGCCAGCGCCGGAAGCAACGCTCCCTCACCGATTACCCCCCGCTGCATTTCCATGGTGAGCACCGCGGTCGTGGCCGGGTCGACCATCGAGGTCAGCCGGTCAGAAGCATCGTTCGTCATGGGCCAACCCTATTCGCCCGGGGTCGAGCTAGGAGATCTTCGGTGCGTCGGCGGCGACGAATCGCTCGCGCAACTCACGTTTGAGCACCTTGCCGGTGGCGTTGCGCGGGAGCTCGTCGATGATGGCGATATCGCTCGGCACCTTGAATTTCGCGAGCCGGCTGGCGCAGTGTTCCTGCACGGCAACCCGTTCGAGCGAGGTGTCGGGCTTGAGCACCAACACCGCGAGCCCGGCCTCCCCCCACTTGTCGTCGGGGATGCCGATCACCGCTGCCTCGGCGACCTCGGGAAGCTCATACAGCGCGTTCTCGACCTCGGCGGGATACACGTTCTCGCCACCAGAGATGTACATGTCCTTCCAGCGGTCGACGATGTACACGAACCCTTCGTCGTCGATCCGAGCCGCATCACCCGTCTTAAGCCAGCGCCCTTCGAACGCGTCGGCGGTGGCGTCGGGACGGTTCCAGTAGCCGGGGGTTATGTGGGGGCCAGCCACCCACAACTCGCCAACCTCGTCAGCCTCGCAGTCGCCGCCGGTTTCGTTCACCACCCGAAATTCGGTGTGCAGCAACGCCTTGCCCGTCGAGCCGACCTTGCGCAGCGAATCTCCCGGGTCGAGGCAAATGCAACCGGGGCTGGTCTCGGTCATGCCGAAGCCCTGCACCAACGGCACACCACGTTCGGTCCAGGCATCGAGGATGGCGATTGCGCATGGCGCCCCGCCAACCCCTGCCATCTGCAACCCCGACAAGTCGGTTTGATCGAAGTCGGGGTGCGCCATCATGAATTGGTACGGCGCCGGTACGGCGAAGAAGTGGGTGATGCCATGCTCGGGATCGCCGAGGATCGACAGCGTCTCGCCGGGGTCGAAAGCCTTCTGAATTACCACGGTGCCACCGGCGTGCAACACCGGGTTCGAGTAGCAGTTGAGTCCACCGGTGTGGAACAACGGCAACACGTTGAGGTGCACGCTGTCGAGGCCCACTCGGGCCGGGAGCCCCAGGTTGACCGCGTTCCAGAAGTTCATCCCGTGGGTGATCATCGCCCCCTTGGGCAACCCGGTCGTGCCCGAGGTGTACATGATGGTGATCACATCGTCGTGGGTGAGTTCGACACGATCTGGCGCCGGCCCCGCATTGGCGAGCGCCTGCTCGTAGGGGCTGTCGGGTGAACCACCGTCGATGGCCAGCAATTCATCGATCGAACACTGCTCCTGCAGTGCCGCCGCCGTGTCGGCAAGGGTCACGTCGTGCACCAACAACTTCGGGCCACTGTCGTTGACGATGAACGCCAGCTCGGGCACCGTCAGTCGCCAATTAAGCAGAACGCAGATGGCGCCCACTCGACCGCAAGCGAACTGAATGTCGAAGAACTCGACGCCGTTCTGGGCCAGCACCGCCACCCGGTCACCGTGGCCAATACCGAGCGACGCCAAGTAGCCCGCCATGGCATCGATACGACCATCGAGCTCGGCGTAGGTGAAGCTGCGCCCACTGCCCAGGTCGCGAACCGCCTCTTTGTTCGGGCGCTGTGCCGTGTGATGGCTTATCCAGTCATACGCCCGAACCGGCCCGTGCCCGGCTGGTCGTGAGATGTTCATTTCCGTAGTCGCGTCAGCCATTGGTCGAACCTAAACCCCGACCGGTACCCCGGGCGTACAGCCGCCGATTGAGAAGTCGGGGCCCACGTTCGGGTACCTGAAGCGCGGCCGGAGCAGTGTGCGGTCCGAGGAAATCAACGGCGACTGGTAAGCGTCGTTGAAAAGCATGTTCGGATCGCCTTGTTGA
>CALHTF010000059.1 GCA_938038815.1 uncultured Acidimicrobiales bacterium
CCCTCTCCACTACAGATCCCAGGACCCGCTTGTTCGGCGCCTTTGGCGAGGGCCACCTTCGCCTCCTCGGACAACGCGCCAAAGCTCATGTCCGACACAAAGATCGGCAGGTCGAGTTCGAGGGGGCGTTTGGCGTTCGGACCGATGATCGTTTTCGAATCGACCGGGTGGTCATCGAGTAATGGTCGACGAGCGAGCTGCGCCGTAACGAACTGGATGTTGTCCCACGAGGGCAGCTGCTCTCGCGACACACCCATCGACGTCACCGGACCGTGGTGGCCAAGGTAGGCAAGGCCTTCGTTGGCGAGTCGGCGGATCAGGTTGACGTGCGGCTCTTCGGGCGCGCCGTGCACGTCTTGATAGTCGCCTTGGTAGGCCTCTCGGTCGTAGGGCTGAGGATGCGACTTCTCCCACAGCGCGATCTCATCAGCGTCGACCAACAGCTGATCGTCTTCGATCCAGCTGGAGAACTTCGCCAGGATTTCGGAGTTGTTGTAGGCGCTCACACCGGTCTGGATCACGTAGTCCCACCCGTGCAATCCACAAATGAGATTGTCGCCGTCGAGGTGGCCGTCGGCCATCAGAGCACCACGATGCAAACAACGCCCGTACAGCACCGAGTGGTTGTCCTCAAAGCGAACGATCACCAGGTCCACGTCGGCGACTCTTGCGGCCTGAGGCTCGCGGTTCAAGAGTTCGCTCCAGGTGGCGATTGCTGTTGGCTGCATTGCTGATCCTTCGGGTCGAGGGTGCAAAAGGAATCTAGTCGGCAACACCAGATTCGGCTGACGGACACAGGGCCAAGTTCTACACTCCGACGGTGACTTCAGACACCGCTCTTTCGGATCCGCTGTGGACCCCATCGCCAGCCCAGGTTGAGGCGACTCGGCTACACGCCTTCATCGCCAAGGTCGGCGCGGTCGATCCGTCGGTGGTCGACTACGCAACCCTGCACGCCTGGTCGGTCGCCAACCCCGACGCCTTTTGGGATGCCGCATGGGACTTCACCGGCGTCATCGGATCGAAAGGCTCGACGGTTATCGAGCCCGCAGAGCTAGTGCGCCAGACCCGGTTCTTTCCCGACGCTCAGCTGAACTTCGCCGAGAACCTCTTAGCCGACCGGGAAGGCGCCGAGGACATCGCCTTGTTGTTCCGTGGCGAAGCCGGACACTCCCGCGACGTTACCCGGGCCGAACTTCGAGCCCAGGTCGGCGAAATCGCCGCCGCGCTGAGTGCATCGGGGGTGGTTGCCGGCGACCGGGTAGCTGCGTGGTTACCGAACCTGCCCGAGACCTACGCCATCATGCTGGCCGCTGCGTCGATAGGCGCCGTATTCACGTCAACCTCGCCCGACTTTGGGTCGTCGGGCGTGATCGACCGGTTCAGCCAGACCGAGCCCAAAGTCCTGTTCGCCACCGACGGCTACTTCTATGGCGGCAAGCAGCACGACACCCTCGGACGCCTGAGCGAGATCGTCGATGCGCTGCCGTCGGTCGAGACGGTTGTGGTGGTGCCCTACGCCCGCGAGTCGCCCACCGTTGCCGATGGGGTGAACGTGTTGGGCGACTGGCTTGCGCCCCATGCCGGAGCCGAGCTCGCGTTTGCTCCCCTGCCGTTCGATCACCCGCTGTATGTGCTGTATTCGTCGGGCACCACCGGCAAACCAAAGTGCATCATTCACCGAGCAGGCGGCGTGCTGCTGAAGCATCTGGTCGAGTACCAACTGCACACCGATGTACGTCCCGGCGACAACGTGTTCTACTTCACGACCGCCGGGTGGATGATGTGGAACTGGCTCGCCAGCGGCCTGGCATCGGGGGCGACCCTCGTGCTCTACGACGGCAACCCGGCGTTCCCCGACCACAACCGGCTGTTCGACCTGGCCGACGAGGTTGGGGTGACGATGTTTGGCACCTCGGCCAGCTTCATCGAGTCGCTCAACAAGGCCGGGATGGCACCGGCCGAAACGCACAACCTCGGCACCGTACGGTCGATGTGCTCGACCGGATCGCCGCTCACCCCCGAAGGCTTCGAGTACATCTACGCCAAGGTCAAAGCCGACCTTCACCTGGCATCGATCTCGGGCGGCACCGACCTTTGCGGCTGCCTCGTTGCCGGCAACCCAACCGGCCCGGTTCACGCCGGCGAAATTCAGGCCGCCGGCCTGGGTCTCGATATCGATGTGGTCGACTGGGACGCCAACCCGACCGGCACCAAACAAGGCGAACTGGTCTGCCGCAACGCCTTCCCCTCAATGCCGCTCGGCTTCTGGAACGACCCCGATGACGCTCGTTACCACGGCGCCTACTTCGAACGGTTCGAGGGCATGTGGCACCAGGGCGACTTTGCGTCGTGGACCCCCAACGGCGGCATGGTGATCTACGGACGATCCGATGCCACGCTCAACCCGGGCGGGGTTCGTATCGGCACCGCCGAGATCTACCGCCAGGTCGAACAAGTCGATGCGGTGCTCGACAGTTTGGTGATCGGCCAGGAGTGGAAACCCGACACCCGCGTGGTGCTGTTCGTGGTGCTTCGTGACGGCATCGACCTCGACGACGATCTACAAAAGTCCATCCGCAGCCAGATCCGCATCGGCGCATCGCCGCGCCACGTACCAGCGGTCATCGTGGCGGTCCCCGAACTGCCCCGCACCCGCTCGGGCAAGCTGGTCGAGCTAGCGGTTCGAGAAGTGGTTCACGGCCGCCCGGTCCACAACCAAGAAGCGATCGCCAACCCCGAAGCCCTCGATCACTTCAAAGACGCGCCCGAGCTGCAGTAGATCATCCCAACAACAACAACAACACTGACAACATCCACCCCATCAGCATCAGGGCGGAGTACGTTTCGGTGTTCATGACCTGGGGAAAGTCACGACACGAACAGGGGCGGGCTGCCGCACCGGTGAATCAAGATTCGAGTCGCCTCGCCGACCGCGTATTGTTGACGCTCATCACCCAAACCGAACAGATCAATGCCCGGCTTACGCTGCTCGAAGACCGGTTCGACGCCAGTATGGTTCCGACCGGGGACGCGCCGGGTCAGGCCAACCTGGGCGACCTTCGAGCCCAGACCGAACGCCTGGCGTCGGAGCTAACCGATGTCAGTGCAGCACTGCTTGGCGCGGCGCAGCCTTCGCCAGACGAGACCGAGATCGACCTGACCGATCAGACGATTCGCCTCGACCGCCCCAACAATGGATGGCTGCCCAGCAACTAGTCGATAGCGGAAGCGATTTCGGTCGAGTGATAGCTGATGCTCTGACCAAACGTTGAGATCGCGGCCATGGCGACCACGGCGATCAACGAGACCAAGAGCAGGTATTCAACGAGGGACGCCCCTCGATCATCTCGATGCTGAAGACTCGTTATGAAACCAACGAACGACGCAACCCACCTGTGCACGACAAATCCTCTTCGTAGAAGTTCTCTGTCGGCCGTATCGGCGCGACCGAAGAAAAACCCGAGCTATTTCTGTGGCTCGAGGGCGAAATGAGCCAAACGCCCTACCGCCGTGATTGCCCTACGCCGGTTCGGGCTCTGGCTCGACGGTGGTGTCGGGCGAGGACTCTTCAGGTGGAATCGTCGTGGTGGTCGTCGGCGGCAAGAACTCGCTCGGGACCTCTTGGCCTTCGAGTCGGTACTGTTCGGCGATCTGTTCGCGAAGCCGTTCGGCCCGCTCGTCGGCATCGGCCGCCCGGTCGTTCTCGATCTCGAACAACTCGATCAACAAGCTAAGCAGCTCGGACCGGTCGGGATCTGGCTCGTCGGCGTCGTCGGTGTCGTCACTCGTTGGCGGCGGAACGGTCACGCCAAGCGAACTGCTCTCCACGACCCGCTCGCCATTGGTGGTGCCGAACAACAAGTCGAGAGCCTTGCCGAAGCTGGTACCCATCGCTACCTCGCCGTCCATCGACACGATCACCTGACGCAGTTCGGGCACTGCGCTGTCGCCTTCGGCCTGCACGTACATCGGGCGAACATACAGAATCGACTTGCCCATCGGGATCAGCTGGAACTCACCAAAGAGCACCTGCGAACCCTGGTCGTCGAGCAGGGTGTTCTCGCGCGACACCTCGGTGTTGGCGGCAATACGCGACGCCACAAACAACGGCCCGGGCACGTTACTGCTACCCATGCGGTATTCGATGAGCTTGCCGTAGTCCTCGGCGCTCGAGTCGGCCACCACGACAGCGGTGAGTTCTCGACGTTCGTCGCGGTCGGGCTGGGGCCGGGGCACAAAGCTGCGAAGAGCAACGAACCGTTCTTCGGTTTCGCCCGGCAGTACCTGCACCGCGTAGTACGGATCGATACGGGCAACCGTCTCGACCTCACCGGTGAGGGTCTGGGTGGTGATCGTGTTGCCCACGTCGGGACGAATGCCCGGGTCCTGGGCGGCGATCCACGCGGCCGACGCCGAAAGGAACGCCTCGGGCTGCTCGCTCGGCAGCTGGTACTGGCCCCACATGTTGGTCTGAATAGTGAACAACTCTTGGGGGAATCGCAGATGGTCGGCCAAGTC
Source organism: uncultured Acidimicrobiales bacterium (assembly GCA_938038815.1). Lineage (GTDB taxonomy): Bacteria > Actinomycetota > Acidimicrobiia > Acidimicrobiales > SHLQ01 > CALLQB01. Next base: position 4,522 of record CALHTF010000059.1, read on the forward strand.
GTCGGGCATCTGATCGGCGGGCAGGATCAAACCCGGGAAGGCGTTCATGTACGCCTCGATGATCGGATCTTCGAGGTTGGGCGTGAGGTAGAACTTCACGTCGCCGTCGTAAGCGTCGACCACCGATTTGACCGAGTTGCGGATGTAGTTCGAACGGCTAGCGAGGCGGGTGTTGGGCTGGCCGCTGCCCTGCGATGCCCGCTGAGCGTACGGATAGCGGTCCGAGGTCGTGTAGCCGTCGATGACGTAGTGCACCCGACCGTCGATAACGACCGGATACGGGTCGCTGTCGTACTGCAGGAACGGTGCGAGGTTCTTCGCCCGGTCGGTCACGTTGCGATGAAACAGCACCTTCGATTCTTCGGTGACGAACTCCGAGATCAGCGGGTCGATCTGGCCGAACCGCATCGAGAACGCCACCTTGCGGAAGAACGAATCGAGGGTCACGCCGCCGGTGCCGTCGTAGCGGATAAGGCGCTCTTGGCCGGTGTCGTCGGTGAAGTCGATCTCGTCACGGGTGGCGCCCACGACCGAGTACGACGACAGCCCTTCGGAGTAGTACAGCTGCGGCTGGTCGATCTCGACGCCCAGCTCTTCTTCGATCTTGAGCGGGATGTCGGCCGCCAAGAATTCGGGCCGACCACTGACCCCGACGGTGTCGCCCTGGGCGATCGCCACGCCGTAACCGTGGGTGAAGGCCACGTGCTCGTTTTCCCACGCGTTCTGGGTGGTGAGGTCGAGCTCGCGAGCACCGACCACCACGGGGGTGAGCTCGCCGTCGATCACGTAGCGGTCGGTGTCGAGGCTCTTGGGGAACTGGTAGAAACCGCGATCGCCCTGCAAGTTCTGGAACGTGCTGCCCATGATGCGAGGGTCCATGAGGCGCACGTCGTTGAGCAGGTCGGCGTTCTCGGCCAACACCGCATTGTCGACCGTCGAGACAAAGCTGTCGTCGTATTCGAAGGTGCGTCGGTCGACATTGTCGAGGCCGTACGCAGCGCGGGTCGCTTCAATGTTGCGGGTTGTGTAGAGGGCTTCGCGATTGGTCTCGTTCGGGTCGACCTGAAAGCGCTGCACGACCGCCGGGTAGATGCCGCCCATCACGATCGCCACAAAGGCCCACAGACCAACGGCCAACGCAGGAAGGGTCCAGCCTCGCCAGCGAATGTTGGCCAGCAACAACACGACCGCAAAACCCGAAATCAGCATCAGCAGCTGGATCGCCGGAAGCTGCGCATTGACGTCGGTGTAGGTCGCGCCGTCGACCACACCCCGGGTCGAGACGGTGAGCTCAAAGCGCTGCAGGTAGTAGTCGGCCGCCTTGATCAGCGCTAGCAGCGCCAACAGCACCGAAAGGTGGGCCTTGACCGCCGGCGTTGCCCGGTCGCCGGGGTTCCGCATGCGGATTCCACCGTTGATGTAGTGGGCGATCATGGTGATCAGCAGCGCGGCGACCACCGCACTAAACAGCCAGCTCACCACGTAGCTTAGGAACGGCAGCTCGAAGATGTAGAAACCAATATCGGTGTTGAACTGCGGATCGTCGACCCCAAAGTCGACCCGGTTACGAAACAGCAGCCACTTGTTCCAGTGCGACGGAACGTTCCACGCCACCATCACCGAGAACAAGAACGCCGACCCAAACCGCACGTAGCGGTCCTTATCGCCCACCAGTTCGTGGTACTGCTCGAGCAAATCTTCCTCGGGGCCAAGCGGGCGGATCGCCGGCGCAATGCGCTGGGCGATCCACAAGTTGAGCATCAACAACCCAAAGAACACGCCGAAAAACACGGCGAACATGCCGAGCTTGGCTTGGATGATCGCGCTCCACACGCTGACCCGGTCGAGCGAATCAAACCACAGGTAGTTGGTCCAGAAATTCGAGATGCCCCGCAGCGACAAAATCAGAACGAACGCGATCGCCATGAGGGCAAAGAGCAACAACCGACCACGACCGCCAGGCCGCTGAACGGTACGTCGAGGGAGCGGTGAAGAGGCCGGACGCATGTCGGTCAGAGTACAAGCCAGGTGTGAGCTAACCGCATCAGGTCGGGGCTTAAGATCCTGATTCGGGAATTACTAGGCACCGGCATCCGCTGGTGGCCGGTGGATGCAGGTGACCGCTCGGGAACGTGCTTCCGACCTCCACCGAGCCAGCGACCACATTCGAGGTGCAGGCTTTGCCGCACTGGCTATCGGGCGCGAGCTCCCACCGGACGCTTGCGGCCCGGTCGATCTGCTCGTAGTAGCCGTCGTTGTAGGCCGAAACGAGCAGGTTCGACGCCAGGTTGGTCATGCGCTGCACCTTGATCTCTCGATACAGCGTGCGCAGCAGATCGATCGCCACATCGGGGTCGTCGTTCTCGGCCAAAATCTTGTCGACCTGCTCACGCAGATCGGAGAACACTTCGTCGGCTGCCTGTTGGGCCGCAGCGGCTGGGTCGAAGCTCGCATCGAGCGAACCGGCACCCGAGGTAAAGGCCCACTGCAGTTTGGTAAGCGCGACCTCTATGTAACGACCGGTATGGGTCGACAAATCACCAGCCACCGCCTCGATCGAGGCATCTGCGGCGTTGGTTCGAACGAGGTTGAGCAACTCGTTCTGTTCATCGGCCAGGCGACGCTTCAGCACCTTGCTCGTGCTCTTCTCCACATTGGCCAACGCCTCGCGGCGGGCGACCACGTGCTGTTCGGCCTGCTGTAGACGGCTCAGCTCAGGCGCCGGTTGTGACTTTTGGGCCTCGGGTTCATCGGTCGTCTTGGCTTTGGACTTCTTTGACTTGCCCTTTGCCTTGCTTGTGGATTTGGCCGGGGCGTCGTCGGGTTCGGGTGACTCGGGCGCTGGCTCGTCGCCATCGACCGCATCGGCGACCGAGGCGGCCGCCGCCGAACCAGCGAGCACCGTCGTGGCTTGAGCGACCCGTTTCTCGCGATCGGCGCGCAGCCGTTCGAACAGGTCGTCGACCGTGGAGTCATCCGGGTCGGATTCGCCGCCGGTCGCTGCCTCAACTTCGGGCTCGGGCTCGGGCTCAGGTTCGGTTTCTACTTCGGCGTCGGTCTCGGACTCGGACTCGGCCGCAGCTGCTTCTTCAGGCTCGGGGGCATCGGCATCGGCTTCAGCCTCGGTCTCAGGCTCGGCTTCGGGCTCGGCCGCAACTACTTCGTGAGGCTCAGGTGCGTCGGCCTCGGCTTGGGCCTCGCCGGGTTCGTCGACGCCCTCGTCGATTCCGTCCTTGCCGGTTTCATCCTCGCCGGTTTCGTCCTCGTCGGTTTCGTGTTTGGCCGGGTCTCCTGCTGGCTCGTCGATTTCCGACTCGGCTTCGGTTTCGACGGAAGCCTCATCGGTCGGCTCTAGTTCAACGGGCTCGTTCTCTACGGCTTGGTCCGGTTGGTCGAGCGACGGATCGAGGTCGACGATTGCTGCGGCCGCATTGGTAGCGCTCACCACCTCAAGCTCAACGGTTGGGTCGAGTACCCGCACCTCCTCAAACTCGGCCGCAATGTCGACGGTTGGCACCGGCTCTTTCGGCAGTCCTTGCGCCTCGGGCGGCAACGGCTTGCTGCGGCGAAACACTCCACCGCGACCGTCCTTGCCGATCTCGGACAAGACAAGGCCATCAGCATCATCGTCGCCAGCACCATCGTCAGCGGTGTCGTTGGGTGGTTCATCTTGCGGATCGGACTCGGCGGCAGATTCGGCCGGGTCGGCGGGGGCATCGGGGATCTCGGGTTCGACTTCAGCCTCAAGGTCGGGCGCCGGTTCAGGCTCGGGTTGGCTCTCGATATCGAAGGGCTTATCGACCTCGTCGTCACCGACCACCACGCCGTGGGCCTCGGCCACCACAGCGGCCGCCATTTCCGTGGGCGAAGGCCCAACGACGGCCTTTACGTCGTCGTCGGAAACGATCGGTGCGCCCACTAATCGGGCGGTTTGGATCTCGCGCTCCAACTCCTCCACCGGAGCCGCAGCCGACACCGTGCGACCGGCCGCCTCTGCGGCGCGGCGAGCGGCGGGCAAGGAATAGTCGAGGTCGCGGTTGACCTCCTCAACCGAGGTCGACGCAGCCTTGATCGCTTCGAGCAGCCGTTCTCGGCCCGCCCGCAACTGCTCAAGCTGCACCTTGGCGTTGGTGCGCCGACGCGACAGGTCGGTGAGAATCCGCTCGCGCACCAGCTTTGCCTCGGCGACCATCATGCGTCCTTCATGGCGAGCTTCAGCGACCAACTTCTCGCTCTCGACCCGAGCCAGCGCCCGGATCTCGTCGGCTTCTTCCTGCGCTTGGGCGAACGCCGCCTGACGCTGTTCGTCTACGAGGTTCTTTTCCGACTCGACCAGTGCATCGAGCTCGGACTGGCGGGTTGTTAGGTCGGCCAACAGCCCGTCGGCTTCGTCTTGGGCCGCGCGACGAATCACCTCAGCGTCTTCGTCGGCCTTGGCCCGCACCTCGGCAACATCTTGGTCAGCCTTTGACCGGAGCTCGGTTGCCTCCTGCTCGGCCGTGGCTCGTAGCTCGGCGGCGTCGGTCTCGGCCGCCTCCAACCGTTCAGTGGCCGAGTCGCGCGCCGTCTGCAAAATGCGGACCGCGTCTTCGCCAAGCTTGGCGGCGAGCACCTCTTCATCGACCAACTGGGCGGCCTCTAGTTCGCGCTTCGCTTCGGCGACGAGCGCGTCGGCTTCAGCCCGAAGGTCGTCAAGATCGCGGAGTTGGCGGCTCAGCGTTTGCAGAAAGGCCCGAACCTCAAGCTGGTCGTAGCCTCGAAACGAGCTCGAAAAGCTAGCTTCGGCGATCGTTTTGGGGTTGCGAATGTCGGGCATTCCATCGGCAGCCATCGCCGTCAAGGCTAGAAGCAAAACCCGAAAGACCGACGGGAGCGAATTTCACCGCCTCCGAAGGCGACCGTGACGACCCTGGCGTTACAGGGTGGAATCGATCGGCCCGTTCGGGCCAACCAGTTCGCGACCGTTGCCGCCGCGGTCGGCCAAGGCCTGAATCGCCTCATCGAGGGTCGAGACAGGAACCACCTCGATATCGTCGCCGGCCTCGGCCAGGGCAACCTCGACCAGCCGGTCGCTGGTGCCCGGGATCAACATGAGATCCGCGTCGGCCCGGATGGCAGCCGCCACCTTCTGGCGTACGCCACCGACCGGCCCGATCGCTCCGTTCAGAAACATCTCGCCGGTTACGGCCACATCGAGTCCGCCGGTGAGTTCGCCCTCGGTCAAGAGGTCGATGTACGACAGCGTGAAGGCGAGGCCCGCCGACGGTCCGCCCACGTTCGCGATCGTGAGCGACAGATCGACCGGAAGATCGTTTTCTTGTAGCCGGGTGCCGATCGAAACCCCAATGAGTGGCGAGCCATCGTCGGCGGCGCCGAGGGTGAGGTCGACCACCTCGGTGTCGCCGTCGCGTTCGATCTCGACCTCAACCGTGTCGCCCGCCGCTTGGGCGAGTACGGCGTCTCGCAGATCGAGCGTCGACATCGTCGGAGCACCGTTGAGGCCGATGATCACGTCGCCGCACTCGATCACGTTGTCGGCCGCCGACTCGTCGAATACCCGGTCGACCGTGACACCGGTCGGTTCGAACACCTCGTACCCCAGGTAGGTGAGGGCGACGATGTTGGCCGTCGACTGCGACGTTTGCATCATTTGGGCGCTGCACTGGGTCGACTCTTCTGAGCTCTGGGTACCAAACACCTCTTCGGTGCGTCGGATATCGACCGCTGGCTTGAGTCGGATCGCCACGTACTCAAACGCGTTGAGTCGATTGAGCCGCACGGTGGTGTAAAAGAGTTCGCCCTCGGTCGGATACGCCTCGGCGCCTTCGATCTCGACCAAGTCCTCGATAGGATTGACCCCACCCAACGTAAAGGCCGTGTACGGGGTCGAAACCAGGCTGGCGACGGCGCACACGATGGCGATAAGCAGCCCGAGACCCCAGAAAATCTTCCACCGAGTTTTCAGCGGCGGACGCGCGAATTCTTCCGCTGAAGCGTCGTCGCCATCAATGCCAGGTAATGTTGCGGGCATCGTGTTCTCGTTCGCCCTCTCGCCATCCACTCTGTCGTTCACGGTTTGGTTGATGCTCGCTGTGCTCGTTGGGTATTGGATCCTTACTCACAAGCCTGCCATCTCCACCGCAGTACTCCTACGCGCGAACCCACAGAACTATCGGCGATCGGTTCGCTCAGATGAAGCGTTGGCCATTCTGACCCGCATGATCCACCAGGCAACGGCTTCGCCTCGCGAGAACCCCAATGCGCCGTACTCGCCCCGTGGCGATTCGCCGATGATGCCGAAACCGTGGTGGAACTACCTCGGACTCGGCAGTCGTGGCCCCCGGCAACCAGTTGTTGGCGTAAACGCACGAGTCCGATGGTGGCAGCGTCTGCGGGCCATCATCGGACTCGTAATAATCGTTGTGGTTTTAGGTATTGCCGTAGCCGCCATGATCGGCGCAGCAGTATTTCTTGCTGGATACCTGCTCGAAACTGCGGTCAGCTAACCGCCCACAGTTTCAAACGAACTAGCGCCCGAACAGACCGCGGCGTGGTTCCGTGGCCTTGGTGTCGGCCATCTCTGCCATCTCGGCGAGGATGTCTTCACCTGGAGGCGGTGGAGGCGGAGGCACGTCCTCGGCGCTCAGCGAGTCGACGGCGGGCGCATCGTTGAAGGGCGACGCAGCCGGGTCGGACTGGGGCGAGAGCTCGAAACCAAGTCCGTTGCCAGCTTCGGCGGGTGCCTCAGCGGGCTGAGCAGCAAGGAACGGATCCTCTTCGGACTCGAAGGTCTGTCCGAACATCGAGCCGGACTCGACAGCTTCGGCGGGAGCGGGAACCGCAACCGCAGGGGCCGGAGGGATCGGCGGAAGTAGTGCTTCGGCGGGGGCAGCCGGGGCGGTCGGGAATGGCACGACCGACTGATCGGCAGCGGTCGGAACCTCAACCGCTTCGGCGGCAGGCTCCGCTGGGGTGTCCCACGGTGACGGCAGCTCAGCGGCCGGTTCGGATACCACAGGAGCCGTAAGTTGCTCGACGGCCGCTTCGGCCGGAGCGTCTTGGGCCGGAGCAGCGGGCACCTCGGCGAGCGGGGTGACAGCCGACAGGCTCGAGGCGACTTCCGGAGCGCTCTGGGTTTGCGTGACCGACCCGTTATCGATCTCGACCTGGTAGTAGGTCTTAAATTCGAAGCTCACCGGACTCATCTGGAACAGCTCGAGAGATTCAACACCTTCCTCGTTGCGGAACCGCTCCATCATCGAAATGGCCGATGCCAGATCTTCACAGGGGTGGTACGACGCGTCGTCCGCCATTTGAACAATGACCATGTGTGTCACTTTTGAATCTCCTTGGTATCGAAGACCTTTCGGCACATCGCACCGGACTTTTAGCGTTCTGGCCGCAGAATGACCACAATGGTTACCGGCGGGTAAGCATGTTCCGCCTCGGCGATTTTGGCCGTACCCTCCACTAACGACCGCTCTACTACTCCGACAAGAGAAGGCTCCTATGAAAATCGGCAAACTCGATGTTGCTGACGTTCTCTACAATTTCGTAAACGACCAGGTTGTGCCCGGTACCGAGGTATCGGCCGACGACTTCTGGGCCTCGCTTGAGGCGATCGTTTCCGACCTTGGTCCACGAAACGAAGCCCTCCTGGCCCGCCGCGACGAGCTGCAAAACCAGATCGATCAATGGCACCGCGATCAATCCGGAGCCCACGATCCGACCGCGTACGCCGACTTCCTGCGCGAGATTGGCTACCTCGACTACCAGACCGAACCAACCGAGATCGTTACCTCCAACGTCGATCCCGAGATCACGTCGATCGCTGGCCCGCAGCTTGTGGTGCCGCTCGACAACGCCCGCTACGCGCTCAACGCCGCCAACGCTCGTTGGGGCAGCTTGTACGACGCGCTCTATGGCACCGACGCCATCGACCAAGGCGACGGTTGCCGACCCACCAAGCGCTACAACCCAATCCGTGGCCAGCGGGTAGTCGCCTGGGGCCGCGACTTCCTCGACCGTCACTTCTCGCTCGATAAGGCCAGCCACTCGTGGTCGACCAAGTACGTGGTTCGCGACGGCGACCTGGTGGTCGAGGCCGGCGACGGCACCCTCAGCACCCTGCTGCGTCCCGAGCGCCTGGTGGGCTACACCGGCGACCCTGAAAGCCCCGACTCGATCATGTTGGCCAAAAACGGTCTGCGGTGCGAGCTACTGATCGGCGAAGGCCACTTCATCGGCCGATCCGACCCAGCTGGCATCTTCGACATCCGTCTCGAGTCGGCCGTCAGCACGATCATGGACTGCGAAGACTCCGTCTCGGCGGTCGATGCCGACGACAAAGTCACCGTGTACAGCAACTGGCTTGGCTTGATGAAGGGCGACCTGGTCGAAACCTTCCAGAAGGGTGGCGAAACCGTTCGCCGCGAACTCGAAGCCGACCTCGCCTACAAGAACCCCGACGGCGAAGACATCATCTTCCGCGGCCGCACCCTGATGCTGGTCCGCAACGTTGGTCCACACCTCAAGACCGACGCCGTGCTCCTCGATGGCGAAGAGATCCCCGAGACGATGCTCGACGCCATGGTCACCACCCTGGCGGCCAAGCACGACCTGCTGGGCAAAGGTGCGTACACCAACAGCGCTGCCGGCTCGGTGTACATCGTGAAGCCCAAGATGCATGGCCCCGAAGAGGTCGCGCTCAACTGCGAACTGTTCGGCCGAGTCGAACAAGCGCTTGGCCTCGAACCCAACACGATGAAGATCGGCATCATGGACGAAGAGCGCCGCACCTCGCTCGGCCTCAAAGCCGCCATCACCGCGGCCCGCGAGCGGCTGGTATTCATCAACACCGGGTTCCTCGACCGCACTGGCGACGAGATCCACACCTCGATGGAAGCCGGCCCCATGTTGCCCAAGGGCGAGATGAAGGGCGCCAGCTGGCTCAAGGCCTACGAGGACTCAAACGTCGACACCGGTTTGGAATGTGGCCTTCGTGGCCAGGCCCAAATCGGCAAGGGCATGTGGGCGATCCCCGACCAGATGTCGGAGATGCTGGCCACCAAGATCGCGCATCCGTTGGCCGGTGCAAGCTGTGCGTGGGTGCCCTCCCCCACCGCCGCCACGTTGCACGCCACCCACTACTTCATGTTGTCGGTCGACGATCGCCAAGACGACCTCATCAACCGGCCCCGTCGCCGGGTCGCCGACATGATCGCCATCCCTACCCTCGACCGCGACCTCACCCCCGAGTTCATCCAACGCGAACTCGAAAACAACACCCAGGGCATTTTGGGATATGTGGTCCGCTGGGTTGGCCAGGGTGTCGGCTGCTCTACCGTTCCCAACGTGGAAGATGTCGGCCTGATGGAAGACCTCGCCACGCTGCGCATTTCGAGTCAACACTGCGCCAACTGGTTGCATCACGGAATCATCACCGCCGAGCAGGTTCGGACCACCATGGAACGTATGGCGACGGTGGTCGACCAGCAGAACTCGGGCGACCAAATGTACGAGCCAATGTCGGCCGATTTCGACAACAGCCAGTCGTTTCAGGCGGCGCTCGCCCTCGTGCTCGAAGGCCGCGACCAACCAAACGGCTACACCGAGGCGATTCTGCGTCGTCACCGCCGAGCGGTGAAGGCCACGTTTGCCAGCTAACAACGCACGCGAGCGGGCAGTCGTCGCCGGGCACACCGGCGACGAAACGGCTGCCCGCGAACTGCTCGACCACCAAGCCGGCTCGGTGCGAGCCGCCGCGCTCGGCGCGTTGAGCCGACTCGATGCGTTGACCTCCGACGAGTTAGCAGCGGGTCTTGGCGACCCTGACTCGGGAGTTCGGCGGCGGGCATTGCAGATAGCCGCGCTCGACCGACCAAAGGTCGACAACGATCTGGTCGCCGCGCTGCTCCACGATGGGGATAGTGCGGTAGCCGAAGTGGCCGCCTGGTCGTGTGGCGAACGCCCACATTCGCCCGACGTCGTCGCCCAGCTTCACGACATAGTCGCCAGCCACGACGACCCGCTTTGCCGCGAGGCCGCCGTTGCGTCGCTAGGCGCATTGGGCGACGATTCGTCGCTCCCGTTCATCCTGGCCGCCCTCGACGACGTCGCCACGATCCGCCGTCGAGCCGTACTAGCGCTGGCTCCCTACGACGGCCCCGACGTCGACGCTGCCCTGAAGAAGTCGCTCACCGACAAAGACTGGCAAGTACGCCAAGCAGCGGAAGATGTGGGCTTCGAAACCTCTTAGCGCTTGGAGTCCATGAACATGGCCTTGACCGCTTCGTAGGACTCGATGCAGCGTCCGGCGCCGAGCACCACGCACTCGAGTGGTGTCTGGACCAGGTGCACGTCGACATCGGCTTCGGCCGCGATCCGGTGATCGAGACCCCGCAACAAGCCGCCACCGCCCACCAGGTGGATTCCCTGCTGGATCAAATCCTGGGCGAGCTCGGGTGGTGCTTGGGCCAAACACTCGAGCACCGCGTCGACCATCGCCGACACCGGCTCGTCGGTCGCTTCGCGAATCTCGGCCGGGGTGAGCACGACCGTTTTCGGCAAGCCGCTCATCAGTTCGCGGCCTCGGACCTCGGCCCGAACTTCGTCGGGTGTCGGAGCCGCCGACCCAATGGTTAGCTTGATCTCTTCGGCGGTGCGTTCGCCGATGGCAATGCCGTATTGGCGGCGGACGTACCCCTGAATCGCGTGGTCGATGTCGAAGGACCCGACCCGAACCGCTTCCAGCGCTACCACTCCGCCCAAGGAGATGAGTGCTGCTTCGGAGGTACCGCCGCCAATGTCGATCACCATGTTGCCGATCGGCTCGTTGATCGGCAGGTTCGCGCCGATCGCGGCCGCCATTGGCTGTTCGATCAGCTGAGCATCGGCCGCGCCAGCGCGACGAGCAGCTTCGGTCACGGCCCGTCGTTCGACGGCGGTGATAGCCGACGGAACACAGATGATGACTCGAGGTTTGTTGAACCGGCTCACGCCAACTCGTTCGAGCAGCAGGCGGATCATGCGTTGGGTGACTTCGAAGTCGGTGATGGCGCCGTGGCGCAGCGGACGAACCGCCACGATGTAGGAAGGCGTACGACCGATCATCTGCCAGGCCTCTTTACCCATCGCCAAGACCTCTTTGGTCTGGCTGTTGAGCGCGATCACCGACGGCTCGTTCAAAACGATGCCTTCACCGCGGGCGTACACCAACGTGTTGGCTGTCCCGAGGTCGATCGCTAAGTCCCGTGCCATGGTTTACAGCCCGAAGTAGTCGGCGTCGCTTTGGCGATCGCCCTGCTCGGGGGCCAACGCTTGGCGGTTCCGACTGAATTCGTTGATGCTGTGATTCTCGCCGCGGGGCCACGACGTCCAGGCCCACATGATGAGCGAACCAAGGACACTAAGGCCGACGGCGATCAGCAGAAATACTGCGGCGCTCACTAGCCACCCACCGCTTCGTCGGCCGCCGCCGGAAGTTCGGAGATTTCCTGGATGTGTTGCGGTTCGAGGCCCCAGCTTTCGCCGTCGCGCCACTTCTCGCGTTTCCAGATAGGTACGGTGGCTTTCAAGGTATCGATCGCAAACTTTCCGGCCTCGAAGGAGGCGCCTCGATGGGGGGAAGAAACAACAACGATCACCGCCGACTCGCCGACCGGCACAGGGCCAACCCGGTGAATCAACCCAACCCGACGGATATCGGGCCAACGGATGCGCATGTCGTCCACGAGCGCTGCGAGTCGCGGCACAACCTGTTCGTCGTACGCCTCGTACTCGAGCAGCGAGACATCTTCACGGCCGACCGAGTGGTCTCGGGCGGTGCCGCTAAACAGAACCACCGCGCCACAGTCTGGTTGGATAGCCCACTGATAGGCCTCGGCAACCGGAAGGGCGGCAGAGCTAAGCCCAAGCCACGTGTCGCCTTCAGCTGGCGGCGGCTGAGGGTCTGAAGAATCGCTCATGTCCTTTGAATACTACGCCCCCACGAGCCCCAAGTTCGAAGCGACCTCGGCGCCGCTCTGCCCGATCTGTTCAAATGACCGGTCGGAACCACCGGAGAATCTGCCGAGCAGCATGTAAATTCAGCCTCCCGCGGATTACCACAGCCGAGGAGTCGATACTCTCATGCTCGTGGCACTGGAGGATGGACACAGCGAGAGCGACCCGACCCCTCGCGACCCGTCGTTTGGGCTCGATGGTGAAGGCGAACGCGTCTGGCGCCACCCCTCTGAGCTAGGCGCCATGATGGCCGCCGCCAACGGCATTGCTCCCCCACCACCTCGCCCGAGCCGCCGCAAACTTCGCGTGGCCACCCTTGGTGTAACCTTCGGGCTCATTGGCCTGACCATCATCTCGCTGTCGCAACCGGGCCCCAACAACGGCACAACCCAAACCGCCGCTGCCCCGGCGGTGCAAAAGGCCGGACTCCCGATCCCGGTCGAGGCCGTTGTTACCGCTCCCGACTCGGCGACCCCGACAGGCGAAGTTCGCATCGAACGCTGGGCCAACGCAGAGTTCGCCGCCGGCGCCGGCGTGCTCATCTTCGACGACGGCTACATCGCCACCTCGCGCGACTTCATCGCGGGTGCGTCCGAGATTTCCGTCGTGTTGCCCACCGGCGAACGGTACGACGGTCGACTCGTCGGTGCCGACTACATCATCGACATCGCTGTAGTGAAGATCGACGCCACGATGCCTTCGGCTCCGATCGCCGACGATGTCCCCGACCGCGGCGAGACGGTCATGGTCGCTGCCCCGTGGTCGCACGAGCCAAAGAAGAACCAACTCATCAACGTCGACAAGGTGATGGCCGATCGCTACGGCATCTACCGCCAAGAACTCCTCGAGTTTGAACATGCTGCGGGCACCGCTGCTGAGGGTGCACCGATCCTCAACAACGACGACGAGGTCGTGGGCCTGATCGTGCCGGTCGATAACTCGACGGCCTTCCACTACGCCCTCGATATTCGCGCCGTTCGCACCGCCGCCTACCAGATCATCGAGACCGGCTTTGTCAACCACGTTGCGTGGCTCGGCATCAAAGGGGTCGACACCGACGGCAACGGGGTCGAGGTGCGCGACGTCGCCACCGGCTCCCCCGCCGATCAAATCGGTCTCCAAACGGGCGACATCATTTCATCGGTCGCCCGGCGCAAGGTTTCCTCGATGGACGACCTCCACCGTGCGCTGCGGTCGGTCGACCCCGGTGAGGAGGCCACCATCGTCTACAAACGCGACGGCAACATCAGCGATGCGGTGGCCGAGCTCGGTATCCGAGCCAACGTCACCAACCGCGACTGAGTACTGCCCTAGCGGCCCGCTCTGCGCAGCAGCGCGGCGATCGCCGCAATGATTGCGAGCGCTAGGGCGGCCGTTGCCCCGAGCGACAACATCTGACGCTTCTGGGCGTTGAGATTGCCGAGCGGTCCGGCATCGTGGCCGGAAACGTAGGCTTCTTCATTTGAGTTGTTTGGTTCCCAACCCAGTGCCTTCATGCGGTCGTTGGAAACGACCCATGAGTGGGTGGTGTACGCCTGGATGCCGGGAGGTGTTCGGGTGAATCCGAGCCGGAATCGAGCGTCGGCCAGCAACTTCACCGCCGGGTCGGGCAGATGGAGCCGGGGCTTGGGGCCGGCGAGGGCGACAAGACCTTCGGCCGGAATCCACGAGTCGGGCGCCACGTTGAGCGGGCCGGTCGCGTCACCGGCGACCGCTAGGGCGACCGCCGAAGCAAGATCATCGACGTGCAGATACTGGGCCGGAGCGTCGCCCTCTTCGGAGCGGATGGTCGACGCCGATGCCAGCAGGTCGCTGAGGCCACCTCGACGTTCTTCGCTCACCACCACGGCTGGGCGCATGATCGTGAGCTCGCGGGTTTCGTCCTCGGCGGCCCAGTTGGTGGCAACCTGTTCGACCGAGGCCATGTGAACGGCAAAGGCGAACTCAGGGTTCGGCCGAACCGAGGCTTCTTCGGTGAGCGGCATGTTGTTGTCGGGCCAGGCGCCATAAACCATGGCGCTCGACAGCACCACGAAGCGCTTCACGCCCGAAACCGAAGCGGCATCGAGAACCCGGCCAAGGACGGCCAGATCGAGTCGGCCATCGTGGGCGGTTACGGCGTCGGCCCGCACATTAAACGAGCAGTGCACCAACACATCGGCGTCGGCGAACATCGCGGTGAGATCCGCCGTGGCGAGATCGGCGAGATGAAACGAGCTCAGCGCGCTGGTACCACCGAAACGGTCGATCCCAACCACGTTGGCGTTGGGCATGGTCTCGGCAATGCGGGCCGCGACACGAGAACCAACGATTCCACTGGCGCCGGTGACCACAACTTTGCGCGTGATCATGAGATCCTCGTTGGATACGCCCGGTTGGGCCGCTGCGGGTGCTGAACTAGTCATTCTCTCCTACCATGCCAAGCAACCTGATCGTAGTTCTAACCCAGCCGCCGAAAGCTCTCATGCCCGACGATCTCTCAAATTTCGAAAACAACGACGAAGACGGGCCCGGACAGGACCCGTTTAGCCAAATTCCGCTCTTTGGCGACCTGTTCAAAATGATGCAAGGCCAAGCCGGCGGAGGCTCTGACTGGAGTGGCGCGCGCCAGTTTGCGGTTTCGATCGCCTCCGGAGGCACCAGCGAGGCCAACATCGACCCGCTCGACCGGATGGCTTACGAAAGCCTGCTGCGCATCGCCGAGATGCAGATCGCCAACGCCACCGGCCTGGCGGTATCGAGCGGCGGCAAGCCAATCGAAGTCGAGGTCGTCAACCGGACCACCTGGGCAACCTCGACCATCGATACCTACAAACCAATCTTCGAACGGCTCACCACGTCGCTGTCGGCCGAAATGACGGCACCCGACCCCGCTGACCCGACCGCTGCTTTCCTCGGCCCACTGATGGCGATGATGGGTCCAATGATGCTCAACATGACCGCCGGATCGATGGTCGGTCACCTGGCGATGCGGGCGCTCGGCACCTACGACCTTCCCATCCCTCGAGACAACGGCGACAAGATCTTTATCGTTGGCACCAACGTCGACGGATTCCGCGACGACTGGAGCATCGAACCCGACGACATGCGGATGTGGGTCTGCCTCAACGAGGTCGCCCACCATGCTGTGTTCCGTCTGCCGCACGTTCGCGATCGGCTGCTCGAACTGTTGGGCGATCATGCGTCGGGCTTTCACCCCGACCCCAACGCGCTCGAATCCAAGCTGGGCAACATCGATCTCAGCAGCGGCGACCTCGGCGCTATCCAGGAAGCCTTTGGCGACCCTGAGGTGGTTATGGGCGCCGTGCAATCCGATATTCAGCGGGCGCTGCTGCCTCAGATCGCCGCACTGGTCGCCGCGATCGAGGGTTATGTCGACCACATCATGGACAAGGTCGGCAGCGGCCTCATTGGCTCGTACGCCATGCTGTCCGAAGCGTTGCGGCGCCGCCGGGTCGAGGCCGACCAGTCCGACCGGTTTGTCGGGCAACTCCTCGGACTCGAACTCACCCAAGAGCAGTACGACCGTGGCTCAGCGTTCATCGCCGGGGTTATCGAACGGGGCGGCGAAGAAGCACTCGAACACCTCTGGTCGAACGCCGACAATCTGCCCTCGCCAAACGACATCGACGCCCCCGGGCTCTGGCTGGCCCGAGTAACCGGCGGTGGCGAACTCAGCGACGGCGACCTCGGCGGCATCGAAATCCCCGACGACCTCAGCGGCCTAGACGGCTAACAAAACCCCTGACTTTGAAACCCTGACTCTGAAACCCTGACTCAGAGTCGCGGGACAACGTCCCCTGACTCTGAGTCACGGGACACTGTCCTCTGACTCTGAGTCAGGGTTTTCTTTATGTGTCGGGTCCGGTGGTCCAGCCGTAGGAGTCGGGGTCGATCTCTACGCCTTCGCTGCTGCTGACGATCGGCTGCGCGGCTTGGTCGTCCCAGCTCTTGGGTTCTTCTGGTGGCGCCTCAACAACCGGTGCGGCGACCTCAAACTCTTGGGTTGGCTCGAACTGCGGGACGGTGCGGCTCAACGGCGGAGCGGTCGAAGCCCCATAACGGGCCATGACCTCGTCGGTACCCGCCGGCGCACGCGGCGGGCTGGGTCGTAGATCGTCGTCGGTGAGCTCGATCCGGTCGTCGGCTTTGCGGGTCGGCAAGGCCACGCCACGCGAACCAGCGAAGTACCAAATTCCCGCTCCACCAACGATGGCGGCCACGATGAGGTAGCCGATGCTGGCCCGCCCCGACAGGGGTGCAACTGCCGGGATGAAGGCGCCGATCGCCCAGCTGAGCTGGAAACGAGCCTCAAAGCGGGCGAACGATCGACCCCAGTTAGCGGCCGGAGCGTCACGCTGCACGATGGCGTCGAACACCAGCTTGCCAGTTGCGGCGGCGATACCGATCGCCGCCGCCATAAGCACGGCGCCGAACAGGTCGCCCGCCCACGCAGCGACCAGAGCCGCCGAAAGGGCGATGGTTATGACGCCGAGCAGAATGTTCTCTTCGGGGTACTGCTGGCGTAAACGAGGGGCAAAACGGGCACCACCGAGTGCGGCTATTGCCGCCGACGCGGCAACGAGACCAAAGTGCCACGCTGGCGCACCAGGCACCCCGGTGATCTTCACCACATCGAGATCGTTGCCGAGCGCCGTTGCCGCACCCGATGCGGCACCGAAACCATCGATGGCGATTCCGTCGATCCCGCCCCGAAGCTCAAAGGCAAGCAGGAAGGTTACGAAACCAACCGCGGCTCGCAGCGCCGCCATCGCCGTAGCCGCCAGGGTGATCCCCCGGCTCCGGAGCTCGGCCTTTTCTTCCGGCGCAATCGGATCCTCGGCGACAACCACCTTCGGAAGCCGGAACGAGTTCACGACGGCGATAGCGAAGATCACCGCAGCCACCGCCGCCGACCACGCCGGGCCACCGATCAACGAGAAGATGCCGCCGATGGCGACCCCGACGCCGCCCGACAGACCACTGATCAGGGCCAACTTTGAGTTGGCCTCGACCAACTCGTCGTGGCCGTCGACCAACCGCGGAACCACCGCGCTCTTGGCGATGCCGTAGGCCTTTTGGAAGATGAGTACGCCGAACGCTTCGGGGAACAGCCACAACGTGTCGACGTGGCTGAACATCAGCACCGCAAGGATCGACCGGCCGGCGAGCGCGCCGATGATCATGGCCCGACGACCGCCACGCACCCGGTCGAGCATGGGACCGATGAGGGGCGTGACCACGGCAAACGGGGCGACGGTGCAAACGAGGTAGAGGGCGACCCGCCACCGGGCGTCGGTAGGGTCGATCGAGAAGAAGATCGAGCCGGCGAGCGCCAACGCGAGAGCACCATCGCCTGCGGCGTTCAGGCCATGGACTCGAGCGAGGCGACCAAACTTCGATCGACGCAAGGCTTCGGGCAACCGTGGACGACCAGATCCGGACGGGCGCGCGGCCGACCGTGACGGCTTGCTCAGCTCTCGCCATCCGTTGTCGTCGCTCACCGTTGGGATTCTACGACGCCAAACGGTGCTGTGTCAGTGCGTTAGCCCAACCGGCGGATAACTCGTCGTCAAAGTTGGCCGGGTGGGTCTATGGTCTCGCTTCTCGTGCCGTACCAACTCGCTGCTCTCTCCGCCGCTGCATTGTGGGCGATCGGTGGACTAATCGCCGCCGGCCCAGCGCGCCAGTTGGGCGGGCCGCGGTTCACCCGGATCCGCATGATCTACGTGTCGGTCATCTTGGCCGCAGTCACCACGGTGCTCGGCGACTGGGGATTTAGCGGCGGCGACATTGCACTGCTCGGCCTGTCGGGGCTGGTCGGGTTACTCATCGGCGATGCTGCGCTCTTCACCGCGTTCGCCAAAATCGGACCACGGCGCACCTCGATCCTGTTCACCACCAACGCGCCGATGGCCGCCGTGCTCGGTGTGATCGTTTTTGGCGAACGGTTCACCATATGGACCGCCTTGGGAGCGGTGCTCACGGTCGTGGGCGTGGCGATCGCCGTAGCGTACGGAACCGCCAAGGCCGACGACAGCGAATTCGAACGGGTCGACGGCACCCTCAAGTCGGGCATTGCCTGGGCAGCTCTCGGGGCACTCGGTCAGGCGGTCGGAGCCATCTTGGCCAAGCCGGTCGTCGAGGAAGCCAGCGCCTTCGGTGCAGCGACCTGGCGGGCGATCATCGCAACGATTGCCTTGTGGCTGTTCGCCTCGCATCTCGACCGGATCGCGGGGGTCGCAAACCCGGCGCCCTGGTCGTGGCGGTACTTTTGGATCCTGTTCATCAGCGCGCTGTTGGCGATGGTGATCGGCATGACGCTGCTGCTCTACGCCCTCGGTAAGGGTGACGCCGGCGTGGTGACCATTTTGTCGGCGACCACTCCGGTCCTCATGTTGCCGCTGCTGTGGATCACTACCCGCATACGGCCACCGGCGGGGGCATGGGGCGGCGCGGCGCTCACCGTGGTCGGGGTTGGCTTGCTCGTGCTCTAGGCAGCTTGGGCTTGGTCGGCCTCGAACAGCGCTTCCAACAATCGCCGATCGCGCCGGTGGGTGAGTCGAGCCATGGCCTTGTTGAAGCTCAACCATTCGATCGCATCGACCTCATCGTTCTTTTTGAACGAACCGTCGAGCACCGCCATCTCCCAGTACTGCACGATCTTCGGGTTGCCGTTGCGGTCGATGTAGTCGACCGCCGGGAGTTTGCGACCGAGCGCACACCGAAACCCGGTCTCCTCAGCCACCTCCCGAAGCGCGGCTGCCTTTAACGATTCATCAGGCGAATCGCACTTGCCTTTGGGAAAGCTCCAGTCGCTGCGATGAGGCCGATGAACCAGCAATATCTGGCGTTTCCCCGACTTCCCCAGGCGCGTGACAACCCCACCACCAGCACGCACCGGAGCAGTCTTCTTCTTACCCATAACATGAATAATCGACCTTCGCGGCGGGGCTCTTTAGACCTGGAAGGTCGTTATCGCGACCGCTCGGCCAGGGCGAGATGCTGGAACAATTCGTGGGCGTTGCTGCCGGTGCCGCCGAGTTGGCGGGTCCAGTGCCCGTCAGAGTGCAGCCGCCAGGCCAGCTGCTCGTCGTCGAGCAAGATGTCGAGCATGACGTCGATCTTGGCTTGGAGCGCAGGACCCTTGATCGAGGTCAGCACCTCGACCCGGCGATCGAGGTTACGGGGCATCATGTCGGCCGAGCCAATGAAGTAGGCCGGACGAGCCGCCTTCATCTTGCCTCCGCCGTGAGCGAAATAGCTGACCCGAGAATGCTCAAGGAAACGGCCGACTAGCGAGCGCACCCGAATGTTCTGTGAGTAGCCGTCGAGTCCGGGGCGCAGACCGCAGATTCCTCGGACGATGAGATCAACCTGCACGCCGGCCTCGCTGGCCTTGTAGAGCTGGTCGATGATGTCGGGGTCGACCAAGCTGTTCATCTTCATCACGATCCGCCCCTCGGTTTCGAACTGCGCCTCGCGGTCGATCAGATCGGACAGGGCAGGGCGAAGTTGATCGGGGGCGACCAACAGCCGGTCGTAGGTGACTTGGCGGCCGTAACCAGTGAGCTGGTTGAACAGGTTGGCAAGGTCGTTGCCTACCTTTTGGTCGGCGGTCAATAAGCCAAGGTCTTCATACAACCGAGCGGTGCGATGGTTGTAGTTGCCGGTTCCGATATGGCAGTAACGGCGGATCTGTCGCCCTTCGTCGCGCACGATCATGATGGTCTTGCTGTGGATCTTTAGCCCGATAAGGCCGTACGCGACGTGCACCCCGGCCTGCTCAAGACGTCGGGCCCAGCCAATGTTGGCTTTCTCGTCGAACCGAGCCTTGAGTTCGATCAGCACCGCAACCTGCTTGCCGCTTTCGGCGGCCCGAACCAGCGAGTCGATGATCGGGCTATCGCCCGAGGTGCGGTACAGGGTCATCTTTATCGCCAGCACGTTCGAGTCGATCGACGACTGGTGGATGAGTTCGCCGACCGAATCGGTGAACGACTCATAGGGGTGATGCACCAGCACGTCGCCGTTGCGAAGCCGGGAAAAGAGGTCGACCCGCTCGTCGTCGACCGGCCGGAATGCCGTCGGGGTAACCGGCGACCATTTCGGATACCGCAGGTCGCTTCGATCGACATCGGCGATCACGCCGAGGCCGGTCATATCGAGCAGGGCAGTCTCGACGTAGACGTCTTCGGTTTCGAGGTCGAGTTCTTCGAGCAGCAGGCCGAGAATGAGTCCGTCGGAGTCAGGCGAAACCTCAAGGCGAATCGCTCGACCGAAACGCCGGCGCCGCAGCTCCATCTCGACGGCGAACAAAAGGTCGTCGGCGACCTCCTCTTCGTAGGTGAGGTCGGCGTTGCGGGTGACCCGGAAGAACAACGAGTTCTCGATCGTCATTCCGGTGAACAGATTGTGCAGGTGGTTCTCGATGAGGTCTTCGATCAGCACAAACCGTTTGGCGTCGCGGCCGGGCAGTTCGATCAGACGCGGGAAGGTCGTGGGGATCTTGAGCCGGGCGAAGAGTTGCCGGCCGGTGTCGGGGTCGCGCAGCGCAACGGCCAGGTTGAGCGAGAGGTCGCTGATGTAGGGAAACGGATGACCTGGGTCGATGGCCAGCGGGGTCAGCACCGGGAAGATGCGGGTCTGGAAGAAGTCGGTGAGGTACTCGCGGTCGGGAGCGCCAAGGGTTTCGTAGCGGACGATCCCAATGCCGTTCTGGTGGAGCTCCGGGGTCACCAGGTCGGTGAAGATCCGCTGCTTGTCGGCGTTGAGACGGCGCACGTTTGCGGCGACCGCATCAACCTGCTCGGCTGCGGTTCGGCCGTCGGGGCCCCGCATCTCGAGTTCGCCGGCTACCTGGTCTTTGAGGCCGGCTACCCGCACCTGGAAGAACTCGTCGAGATTCGACGAATAGATCGACAGAAACCGCACCCGCTCGAGCAGCGGCACCGACGGGTCGCCTGCCAGGCTGAGAACCCGAGCGTTAAAGGCCAGCCAAGAGAGTTCGCGGTTGAGATACGGACTGATGTTGTCGTCGAACGCCGGAATCACCGCTTCGTCGTCGAACATCGACAGCATTCCTGTCGAGTCGTCGACAAGGGGTTGGCGAGAGGCAAACACATCTTTCCAATCGGCCGAACCACCCATGACTTTCATCAAACTCCAAAAAGGGCCGCGATGTAGCGCGAACCGCCGGATTTCAGCTCAAAGTGAGTCGCTGGCCAGCAAAGCGGCGCCCAGGGCGGCTGCGTTGTCGCCAATCGAGCTGGCGACGATGTCGACCGGCGTCGGGCCAAAGCGGTGGTGTTCGACGCTCTGGGCGACCCGGGAGCGCCACGAACCGCCCAAGCGCGAGCCAAAGCCACCGCCGAGCACCACCTGGTCGATGTCGACCATGGCGCGAACCATCGCTATGGCCTGGCCCAGGTAACGAGCAGCATCGTCGAGCAGTTCAAGCGCCAACGGATCGTTCGCCTCGACCGCCGCATGCCAGATACCCGAGGTCATCCGCTTTTGCCCGGCAATCTCGGTAAGGGCGCTAGATCGGCCCTCATCGGCGGCGTCGCGGGCCCGTTGCTCAAGACACCGGCGGCCCAGATAGGCCTCGAGGTGGCCTTGACCGCCACAGCTACAGACCGCCCCGCCGGGTTCGACCGTGAGATGACCCAGTTCGCCTGCCAGTCCATTCGGACCCTTGCGAAGCTGCCCATCGAGCACCAATCCGCCGCCGACCCCGGTGCCCACGAACACCCCGAGCACGTTGTCGACCCGGGGTTTGGGGCTGAGGCGATATTCGGCCCAGGTAGCCAGGTTGACATCGTTGCCAAGGCGCACCGCCCGACCGGTCGTGGCCGCTAGCAGTTCGCCGAAGGGTACCGGCGACGACCACCCGGCAAGGTTGGGCGCAGCGAGCACCGATCCATGGGCCACCACGCCAGGCACAACCACGCCGACCGACTCGTAGGCGCGGTCGGGGTCAAGCTTGTCGACCAGCGCGCCGACCCGTTCGGCTACCGCGGCCGGACCCCCCTTTGGGGTCTTCGCGTTAACGACGTGGGCGACCTCGCGCCCCGCAGCCCGAACGGCGAGAATCTTCGTCCCGCCGATATCGACTCCGAGGTTTATGCCTCGTCCTCGGGGTAACCCAGGTCCCACTCGATGACCAGGTTCTCGCGTTCAGCGTCGCGGTTAACCCGCTCGCGGTTACGACGGAACTGTGGGTCGTGGGGTGGCAACAACAACAGACGAGCCGAGAGCCGGTCGCGAAATGATTGGATCATGGCGGCGTCGCCAAAATCGGACCGGACTTCCCAATGGGGGGCGGTCGGGCCGAGGTAGATGATCTTGACGCTGCCGACGGGGGCTTGGCGTTCGACGTCGACGTCGCTCATTGCGCGCTCCTAGAAACGTTGTGAAGAGCCAAGCTTAGTGCGCTACGGCCGATTCGCCTTCCTCGGCGAGGTCGATCTCGGCCTGGCGGGCGGCCTGCTTCTGCGCCTTGGCGGCCGCCGCGTTGCGCTTGCGGACCATACGGCGACGAGAGCGCTCCGATTCGGCGCCCCAGACGCCGTGGTCGATCTTGTTGGTAAGGGCGTACTCGAGGCAGTGGTCCATCATCGGGCAGGACCGGCAGATGCGTTGGGCCTTGATTACGCCCACACCGTCGCTTGGGAAAAAGACGGCGGGGTCTTCGTGGGCGCACTTACCGAGCGCCATCCAGTTGGTGTCCATATTTTCGGAACTCCCTCTACGAGCTAGTACCTATGACGTTCATAAGTGCCAGAAAGTTCCCGTAAAGCCAATATTTTCGAGAATAGATCTCGGTGGTAGACCACGTCGCTCTATTACGGCCAATACAACCTGATTGGCACATGGGTTTATTGCAGTAGCAAGGTTCGTAAGACGTCCGTAACGAAGCGAGTACCGCTGGAATTACAGCGATCTCGGCAGTTATCCACAGCCAGAAACTTTTTGGTGGACTACAGCCCTACACCGTCGAGCAGCGATTTGCAGGTCTTTTGCACCTGGTTGAACAGCCCGCCGTCCGGCTCGGGCAAGTTCTGCGCCAACTCTTCCATCGCGGCGCCCGACGAGAGCGAACCAACGATCGTGTAGGTCACGCCGTCGCGGTCGACCACCAAGATGTCGGCCTCGCCGTCTTGGAGGTGCCAAGCGTCGTCGCCGTCCATCTTCATCGTCTCGGATTCGGGCATGTCGTTCGACTCGACGTAGCCCGACTGGCGAAATACCGAGATGACCTCTTTGCCGTCGGTGTAGATCATCTGCAGCACGTCGTCGTCGTTCTCGTACGCACTCATCATCTGCATCGAGCTCCCGCTCGGGCCCATCTTGGTGGCCTCGTTGAGATCCATCAGGTGGTAGCCGTCGGTTTCCATGTCTTGCATCTCGTCGTCTTCCATTTCCGGCATGGCCGCGGCGGCCTCGGCGTGACGACTCGCAAATTCGTCGAGGGCCGGAACCCGTTCGATGGCGGCGATTCCCGACCCAAAGCCCAGGACCAGCAAGAACACCGCAGCCACGGCGATTCCCGAGGTGAGCTTTGACCGCAACGAGCGTCGAGACTCGCGCTGAGCCGATAACGACGCCACGTTTGCGGGCAACTCCGCTGTTGGGTCGGCGGTGCCCTTTTCAAGCATGGCTTCAAAGAAGCCGGCCGGTGGCTCGACCATCGGAAGGTCGCGCACTTCAGCTCGTACGGCGGTAAGCGCAGCGAGTTCGTCGGCCAGCTCGGGCGAGTCGGCGAGAGCCGTCTCGACCTGGGCTTTTTCAGCGTCGGCGAGCTCGCCGTCGAGGTAGGCGTTGAGTAGTTCGGAAGTTTCGTTGTGGTCCATTAGTCGAAGTCCTCGACAAGCAGCGGCCGAAGGCGGGACCGGCCGCGATGGATGCGGCTGCGGACGGTTCCGACCGGCACACCGGTCTGTTCAGAAATCTCGTCGTAGGTCAGACCTACGACATCGCACATCACCACCGCAGCGCGGTAGTCGTCGGGCAGGGTCATCAGTGCTTCTTGCACGTGAGCGGGAAGTTGTTGTTCGGCGAGCGCATCGTCGGCGCCAGGTGCGCCGGCGAGTACGCGATCGGGTTCGTCGGGCAGCGCCTCTTCTGGGCGGCGCTTCTTCTTGCGAACGTTGTCCAAGAAGACGTTGGTGGTGATGCGGCTCAACCATCCGTTGAGGTTGCCGGGCTGATAATTCACCAACCCCCGCTCTACTCGCAGTAGCACTTCTTGAACCAGATCCTGTGTGTCGTCGTGATTGCCGGTGAGCCGGTACGCCACGGTGTAAAGAAATCGACCGTGGTCACGGGCGATGTCTTCCCAGGTGGGTACCTGTTCATCGTTGGAATTCTCAGGAGTCATAGTTCTGTTCGACCGACGCTAATCGGTACACCTTTGCAGGTGCGTAGTGGTCAGCGTTTGATCGTCGAGAGCCACAATTCCATAAGAGTTACCTACAGAACGGCGCGACAGTTGGGTTGGTTCCCAGAAACTGAAAGAAAACTCTGAACCGGCGAAGTTACGCGGTCTTGTCGTCGTCTTCGTCGATTCCGGTCTCGATGCCGTCTTTAAACTCTTTTTGAGCTTGACCAAGCGATCGGGCGAGCTTCGGCAGTTGGCTTCCGCCAAAGACGAGCAACAGAACCACAAGAATGATGATGAGTTCGGGCGTACCAAGAGATCCCATGAGCTACAGGGTAGCGCTTGGTCTAGGGGTACCGCGATTCAGGGGAAATTTCGTCGATTAGTTGGTTTGGGAGAGCACGACAGGCTCTGCCGACGCTGCGGCGGCGCGGGCCAGGGCCCGTTGGCGACGGATCCGACGACGCTCGCGTTCGCTCATTCCGCCCCAAATACCGAACTTTTCGCCGTTTTGGAGGGCGAATTCCAGGCAATCTTCACGCACGACACAACCGCGGCAGACCTCTTTTGCCTCGCGGGTGGATGCACCGCGCTCGGGGAAGAACAGGTCAGGGTCAACGCCTAGGCAGTTTGAGAACTCTTGCCAGGTTGTATCGAGATCGGGTTTGGCGAGACGCATTCTGCGTGTACTCCGGGATTGCGGGGGTTGGGTGGGGCAGTTTCGCTGTATTTCCGCGCCGCGCGGGTGAGCGGCAAGAAAACCCAGCGGCGTAATTACACCACTGTAATTGCCCGCTTGTCCAGCCCGGAACAGCATTCGACAGCATCGACACCCCCCAAGCCATCAACCAGCCCTTTCGCGCGCACCGCGCGAATCCCCCACATTCCGCGCGAAAACGCGCACCACGACTCAGAGTCACGGGACAACGCACCACGACTCAGAGTCACGGGACAACGCACCACGACTCTGAGTCAGGGGACAGAGTCAGGGGACAACGCGCCGTGACTCAGAGTCAGGGTTTTGTAGGAGAGGCCGCAGTGGTGTCGCCGCGCAGCAAGACCGAGGTGGGGGCTCGGGCCGATGCCGAAGGCGTGCAGGCGCAGCCGGAACAAGGCAATCCGGAACAAGGCAATCCGGAACAAGGCAATCCGGAACAACGCAATACAGTAGGGAGATGTTCAAGCACCTTGACTGGTCGACGATGTCGGAGGCTGATCGCACCTGGCTTTTTCAACGGGGTAGCGCTCATGACGTGGCGTCTGACTTGGCGGCGTCGATCGCCGACCTGGTGGCCGACGTTGCCGAGCGAGGCGACCAAGCGGTCTGCGATGCATTGGCCAACTTCGATGGGGTGACCATTTCGCCCGACGGCCTGCTGGTCACCGCCGACGAGTTCGCTGCGGCGAACGAGGCGGTGCCGGCCGAACTCCACGACGCCATCGCCACCATGATCGCCAACATCCGCGGCTTTAACGAAGCATTGAAGGCTCGCCGCACCAGCTGGACGACCGAACTCTCGCCCGGGCACGTGGTCGGCGAACAGATCGGGCCGGTCACCTCGGCGGCCCTGTTTTGCCCAAGCGGCAAGGCCAGTTATCCGTCGGTACTCGCCCAGGTGGCCACGCCTGCGGTCGTCGCCGGCGTGGAAGACCTCATCGTTCTGGTGCCCCCGGTGCCGCGCGGTTCGGGCGAAATCGACCCAGCAGTTCTCGTAGTTGCCCAACAGCTCGGCCTCGACCGGGTATTCCGAGTGAACGGGCCCGCCGGAGTCGCGGCGGCCACCTTTGGCACCGAACACATCCCTAAGGTCGGGCACATCATCGGCCCGGGTAGCCCGCCAGTCGCCTTGGCCCAGCTCGAAGCCCGCAAGCACGGGGTGACCACCGTGGTGCTCGGCCCTTCGGAAAGCCTGATCGTGGCCGATAGCTCAGCCGACCCCGAACTGTTGGCGGCCGACCTGTTGAACGAAGCCGAGCACGGCACCGACTCGACGGTGTTGTTGGTAAGCCCCGACGCAGACATCATCGCGGCCACCGACGCCGAACTCGACAAACAACACCTGGCCTTACCCGACGACCGGCGCGAGGCCACGATCGCCGCTTTGGGAGCAAACGGTGGAGCGATCAAGGTCACCTCGCTCGACGAAGCATTCGAGGTCGCCAACTGGTTCGCCCCCGAACACCTCCAACTCGCCGTCGCCGACGCACCAGCGGCCGCCGAACGCATCACCCACGCCGGCGAAGTTCTGGTCGGCCAGACCACGCCGATCTCGGCCGGCAACTTCGTAATCGGCGCCCCCGCAGCGCTACCCACCGGCGGATACGCCAAAGCCGCGTCAGGGGTAACGGTGGAGGCGTTTCAGAAAGCGACTTCGATCGGCCAACTGAGCGACGACGCTTTGGCTCGGGTTGCGCGCGACACGGTGGTGCTCGCCGAGCACGAGGGTTTCCCCGCCCATGCCCGCGCTATCACATTGCGCGACGAACGACGAGGGTAAACATCACTACCTATGTTTGAGATCCATGACACGTCGAGCCTTGCCGACCACCTCGATACTCACGGCACCCTCGACTGCACGGTGCTGCAGGGGCTCGATCTCGCCAACGACTCGATGCCGGTCGAGCAGCTGTGCCAGCTCGACTGGTCGGGAGCGACGATCCTCGGCGGGGTGATCCCCGACGATCTTCGCCTCGCCATGGTGTCGTCGGGCGCCATCGTGTTGCCCCGCCTGCCGAACCTGCCGTTCCTCCCCTATCGCCCGCGCCTGTACGAGCTCGACGAGCTGATGGCCGGCTACAAGAAGGGCTCGACCGACTCGATTCAGGCCACCACCGACTACCAGATCTACCTGCACGCCAAGCAGGTGCGAGACGCTGGCAAACACGCGTCGGTCATGAGCACCCTCTTCCAGCGCATCCACGACCATGCCGTCGACGACGCCATGAACGACTTCTTGGTCGACCACGACCGGGTGGTCGCCATCATGGGCGGCCATGCCCTCAAACGCGACGAACAGAAGTACGCCGACGTGGTCGAACTCGGTCGACGACTGGCCCGCGAAAACGCTCTTGTGGTGAGCGGCGGTGGCCCAGGAGCGATGGAGGCGGCCAACCTGGGGGCCTGGCTCGCGCCGCACCCCGACACGGCCGCGGCCGAAGCGATCGCCACGCTCTCGGGCAACACCGACTATCGCACGGCCGAATATCTCGACCTTGGGTACGAGGTGCGTTCGGCGTTCCCCGATGGCGCCGCCAGCCTCGCCATTCCGACCTGGTTCTACGGCCACGAACCCACCAACCAGTTCGCAACCCATATCGCCAAGTACTTCTCGAACAGCATCCGCGAAGACGGCCTGCTCGCCATTGCGACCCACGGTGTTGTGTTCACGCCCGGCTCGGCGGGCACGGTCCAGGAGATCTTTCAGGACGCCACCCAAAACCACTACGCAACCTTCGAACACATTTCGCCGATGGTGTTCCTTGGCCGGGAGTACTGGACCAACAAGCTGCCAGTGATGCCCCTTATCGAGGCGTTGTCGGCGGGCCGGCCCTACGCCGAGTTGATCGCCATGGTCGATACCCCCGACGAGGTGGTCGAGTTCTTAAACTCGCATCCTCCAATTCCAAGCCCCGAGTAACGCTCCATCCCAGCTCAGGCCAAAAAGGGTGGCTTTTGAGCGAGTGCGCTCTGATGGTTAGGTTCCCTCCAGGGGGTTTTTGGTCTTGGGTCGTCGATGCGACGCTTTTGGGCCCCTTGGGAGCAACTATGAAACGTTCGTCGATAGCTCGACTGTTTGCGGTACTCGCAACCGCTGCGATGATCGCGACCGCGTGCAGCGAACCACTAGAGGAAGAGCAAGGCGCACCGGATAGCACCGCCGCGGCGCCGGCCTTGACGACTTCGCCCGCAACGGAAACGACCGTCGAACCTTCCGACTCGCCCGACACCACCGTCGCTGCGGCCGACGATGCGCCAGTCGATGACGGGTCGGTGGTCTTTCGGTTCGCCGGAGAAGAGTGGTTCATGGGCACCGTTCCCAACCAAGCGGTGGCGGCCGACCCCGACGCCGAACCAATCCGACTCGGCATGCTCAACATCGAGAACGTCGACGGGTTCTCCTTCCCCGAACTGCGCGGCGCGGCCGAAGCCGCGGCCACCTTCGTCAACAACGAACTGGGCGGGGTCGGTGGGCGACCGATCGAGATCGTCCCATGCATCACCAGTCTGAGCCCCGAGCAGTCCCAAACCTGTGCCCAAGAGCTCGTGCAAGAGGGTGTGGTGGCTCTGGTCGGCGGAATCGATGTGATGAGCCAAGGCTCGGTGCCAGTGCTCGAACAGAACGCCGTGCCCACCTTGGGCGGGATCCCGGCCGGGCTACCCGAAATGCAGTCAGGGGCGCACTTCTACTTCTCCGGCGGCACGCCTGGCGCCATGGCCGCCATGCTCGCCCACGCCGAAAAGAACGGTGCCGCGAGCGCCCTGATCGCCCACGCCGACCTCCCGTCGTTCAACGTGATGGCGGCCGACTTCGCCAAACCGGTCGGCGAGTCGCTCGGCATGGACGTCGAGATCGTGAAATTCCCACTCATCGGCGCCGACATGCTTCCGGTACTGACTGCGGCCGCCGACGCCGATGTCGACGCGCTGATCGTCAACGCAGCCGATACGGCGTGTATCCCCATCATGGAACTCGCCCAACAGCTTGAGCTTCGGGCGCAGGTCTACTTGGTCGGCGCGTGTGCAGCCCCCGAGATTCTCGACGAGGCCGGCGCGGCAGCGGGCGGCATTATCTTTAGCGGCGAAGGCCCGGCCGACCCCAACGCCATCGGCGGCTCGATCTTCGATGCGGTCGTGGCCCAGTACGCAACCGGCCCGGCCGAAGCCGCTGGCACGGTTGCGTTCCGCGGGTTTATGAACACCTACTGGGTGCTGACCGAACTGGGTGCCGACAACATCAGCGCCGACTCGATCACCGAGTTCATGCGCTCGACCGTCGACCGGCCGTCGTTCTGGGGCCACGCCTATACCTGTGATGGCCAGCGCATTCCTGGCCTGCCAGCGTTGTGTGCCCCTGAACAGGCGCTGTTCACCGCCACGGGCGTGCCCGGCGAGAACATCGTGTTCTTGCCTGAAGACTTCGCCGATACCGACGGCTGGATCGAAACCGACGACCTCTACGCCGACGCCCTTTCGTAGGTGCGATGTCGCATCTGACCTTTCTTATCGTCGGTCTCGGCAGCGGCGCGGTCATCGCGGCTCTCGGGGTCGGTGTGGTGGTCGCCCACCGGGTTAGTCGGGTGGTCAACTTCGCTCATGCGGCAATGGGCATGTACATCGCCTTTGTCTTCTACGAACTGCGAGCCACCGGCGACGCGGTCCTACCGATCTTGGGCTTGCCTGCCCGGGTGCCACTGGTACCCCGGCCAACGGTCGCTACAGCGTTCATTTTGTCGATGGTGATCGCCGCCATTGTTGGGGCGCTGATCTATCTGTTGATCTTTCGACCCTTGCGCACCGCGCCCGCGCTCGCCCGGGTGGTGGCCTCGCTGGGCTTGTTCGTGTACCTCATCGCGATCGTTGGCTTGCGGTTCGCATCCGAGACCGGCGCGTCGCGCACCCTCGACGGCCCCCTCCCCGACCACCTGATCACCTGGGGCTCGGTTCGGGTGCCGGCCGATCGTTATCTGCTGGCGGCGATCGTGATCGGGGCAGCCGCCGTGCTGTCGGCCGGGTATCGGTACACCCGTTTCGGGCTGGCCACCCGGGCCGTGGCGGGCAACGAACGCGGGGCAACGCTGATGGGAATCTCGCCCAATGCGGTCGGCGTGGCCAACTGGGTTATCGCCACCATGCTGGCTGGAGCGGCCATGATCCTCGCCGCTCCCGTCGTGCGACTTGAGCCAACCACCACCAGCTTGCTCATCGTGCCGGCGGTCGCTGCAGCGCTGCCGGGCCGCTTCAACTCGGTATGGGCGACCGTGCTCACCGGGCTCGCCATCGGCATGGTCCAGACCGAAATTCTGCACCTGCAAACCCAGTGGGAATGGCTGCCCAACGTGGGCCTACAACAGGGCATCCCGCTGCTAATCGTGCTCATCACGTTGGCGGTGCGAGGCGAGGTATTGCCCGACCGTGCGGCCCTACAAACCTCGAGCCTGCCGTTAGCCGGCGATACTCGGCGGGTGCCGCTCGCGGCCGGGGTGTTGTTGGTCATTGGACTCGTGGCCGCGACGTTCGTCGGCTCGGAGTGGCGGTCGGGAATCATCGTGAGCGCCATCGCCACCATCGTTGCCCTCTCGGTGGTGGTGGTCACCGGCTACGTCGGGCAAATCTCGCTAGCCACCTTCGCGATCGCGGGCTTGGCCGCTTTCGGCATGGTGCGCTTGGGTGAGGCGTGGAACCTGCCGTTTCCGCTCGCCCCGATCGCCGGAATCGTGGTGGCTGTGTTGGCCGGAATGATCGCTGCATTGCCAGCAGTGCGGGTGCGAGGCCTCAACCTGGCGATCGCCACGTTGGCCGGCGCGGTGGCAGTCGAAGAGTTGGTCTTTAAATGGTCGTGGTTCACCGGCGGACTCGAAGGGGCACGGGCCGAGTCGCCCACCCTCTTCGGCCTCGATCTCGGCATCACCGCACTAGGCGACGCGTTTCCCCGTCGAACCTTCGTGGTGTTGACCTTGCTAGCTGCCGCCTTGGCTCTCGTGATGGTCGGCAACCTCCGCCGCGGTACAACCGGACGGCGTTGGCTAGCCGTGCGAGCCAACGAACGAGCGGCCGCCGCAGCCGGCATCTCGGTATCGGGCGTCAAGCTTTCGGCATTCGCTATCTCGAGCGCGCTTGCCGGAACCGCCGGGGTGCTGCTTGCCTATCAGCGCACGATCGTATCGCCTGGCTCGTTCGGGGTCATCGATTCGCTCGTGGCGGTAGCTATCGCCTACCTCGCCGGCATCGCCACCCCGGTCGGGGCAGTTGTGGCCGGGGTATTAGCCACTGGCGGCCTACTGACGGTCGCCCTCGACGCACTCAGCGACAACGCGTCGTCGTATCAATTCGCGGTGAACGGTCTGTTGCTGATCGTCGCCGCAGTGAAGTTCCCGCAAGGAATCGTCGGCGTACGCGCCGCAATCGGACAAAACAAGTGAGGATCCCATGGCACTAACAACCAAACCCTTTGCCGCAAGCAAGGGAAGCGAGATGGCCCTAGCCGACGAGACAACGTTGCGTACCTGGAGCGAACTCGACGCGCGGGTCAACCAATTGGTGCACGCGTTGCAAGGCGCCGGACTCAAACCCGGCGATACGGCGGCCATCGTCTCCGGCAATCGGGTCGAGTGGTTTGAGCTGACCCTGGCGTGCGCCCACTCAGGCGTGATCTTCGTACCGGTCAACTGGCACCTGGTCGCACCCGAGATGGCCTACATCTTCGGCGACTCTGGCGCGAAGGCGGTATTCGCCGGCGAGCGGTACATCGACATCGTGGCCGAGGCGCTAACCGACGAGCGATGCAGCAACGTCGAGCTGAAGGTAGCCATCGGCGACGGCGGAGACCACGGCATGGTCCCGTTTGAGGAGTTCGTGGCCACCGGCTCGGCCGACGAACCCGAAACCCAAGTCCTCGGCGGCCCGATGTTCTACACCTCGGGTACCACCGGCAACCCCAAAGGGGTCCGCAGCGGGCTCTCGTTCATGGGCCCCGAAACCAGCCCCGAAATGTGGCTGCTGGTCGGCGGCGGCTTCACCGAGCCGCTACCCACCGAGGGCACCACCGTGTTGTGCGGCCCCTGTTATCACTCGGCTCAGTGGGCGTACTCGTTCATCCCGCTGTTGGTGGGTTCGTCGGTCGTCATGCAACACAAGTACGACAGTACTGGCCTGCTCGAGCTGATCGACACCCACCGCTGCACCAACGTGCACCTCGTACCGACCCAGATGAAACGCCTCATGGATCTACCCGACGACGTGAAGGCCAGCTACGACGGCTCGTCGATGGAGTACGTGATCCATGGCGCGGCACCGTGCCCGCCGGCGGTCAAGCGTTCGCTTATCGACTGGTGGGGCCCAAAGATCAGCGAGTACTACGGCTCGACCGAAGGGTCGATCATCTCGATCGTCAGCAGCGAGGAGTGGCTCGAACGGGGCGGCAGCGTCGGCAAACCCCAGCCCACGATCGAGATCATGGTGGTCGGCGAAAACGGCGAGCACCTCGGTCCGAACGAGTCGGGCACGCTCTACTTCCGCAACCTGATGGGCATGGACTTCGAGTACCACAACGCCCCCGAAAAAACGGCCGACGCCCACCTCGAACCAGGGGTGTTCACCACCGGCGACGTCGGGTACCTCGACGACGACGGCTACCTGTGGCTTAGCGATCGCAAGATCGACATGATCATCTCCGGCGGTGTCAACATCTACCCCGCCGAGATCGAGGGCGCCCTCGGTGGCCATCCCGATGTGGCCGACGTTGCGGTGATCGGCGTTCCGAACGACGAGTTCGGTGAAGAGGTCAAGGCCGTCGTCGTGCCGACCTCGGGCGTGGGCGACGACGACCTGCGGGCCGTCCTCGGCGAGTTCTGTCGTACCAACCTGGCCGGCTACAAGGTGCCTCGGTCGTTCGACTTCCTCGACGCCCTCCCCCGTACCGGCACCGGCAAGGTCCAAAAGCGCAAGCTTCGCGATCCGTACTGGGAAGGCATCGACCGGTCGATCTAACCCATGGCACTCCTGGAAACCAACGGCCTCACCGTCACGTTCGGCGGCTTGCACGCCAACGACGGCATCGACATCTCGGTCGAACGCGGCCGTTTTGTCGGGCTGATTGGCCCCAACGGTGCCGGCAAGACCACCTTCATCGACGCCATCACCGGGTTCGTGCCCATCTCCGACGGCACCGTTCGCTTCGCCGGCGAGCTGTTCACGACTGTCGCCCCGCACGAACGGGCCCGTCGCGGGTTGTCCCGCACCTTCCAGCAACTCGAGCTCTTCGAGGACCTCACGGTCGAAGACAATCTGCTCGCGGCGGCCGAAACCCCAACCTGGACCGACGTGCTACTCGACATCGTTCGCCCCGGCCGGGTATCGCCCCATCAGGGCGACGTCGAGTGGGCGCTCGAAACGGTGGGGCTCGCCGAGTCGCTCAAGGCCTTCCCAAGCGACCTTTCGCACGGCCAACGCAAGCTCGTGGGCGTAGCCCGAGCGTTGGCTGCTCGCCCCCAACTCGTGCTGCTCGACGAGCCCGCCGCCGGACTCGATACAACCGAGAGCCAAGAGATCGGCGGCCGACTGCGCGGGCTGCTCGACCACGACGTCTCTGTCTTGTTGATCGACCACGACATGGGCCTGGTGCTGAACGTGTGCGACGAGGTGTACGTGCTCGACTTTGGCGGGGTGATCGCCCACGGTACCCCGGCCGAGATCCGCACCAACCCGCGGGTGGTCGCCGCCTACTTGGGCGCCGAGGCGGAGCAGTCGTCGTGACCGAACCGTTGCTGAGCGCCGAGAACCTGTCGACCGGCTATGCCGGGGTGCCCGTGGTTCGTGGCGTTTCGCTCAGCGTGTCGGCGGGAGAGGTTGTGGCGTTGCTTGGCCCGAACGGGGCCGGCAAAACCACCACACTGCTCGCCATTTCCGGGCTGCTACCCGTGCTCGACGGAGCGGTCACGGTGCTGGGCGAACAGGTCGACGAAAAGGCCCCGTTCAAGAACGCCCGCCGAGGCATGGCCCACGTTGCCGAAAACCGGTCGCTGTTCAACGACCTCACCGTCGCCGAGAACCTTCGGCTCGGAATCACCGGCCCGAAATCCGACCGAGCCCAGTCGCTCGACCTGGTGCTGGCCCGCTTCCCCGAACTCGAACCAACGATGGACCGAAAGGCCGGTTTGTTGTCGGGCGGCGAACAACAGATGCTTGCCATGGCCCGGGCCTTGGCGTCGCGACCCAAGCTTTTGCTGGTCGATGAGATGAGCCTCGGCCTGGCGCCGATCATCGTTGAGCGGATGTTGCCGATCGTGCGCGATGTGGCCGACGAATTGGGCACCGGGGTGTTGATGGTGGAACAGCACATCCACATGGCGTTAGGGATCGCCGACCGGGCCTACCTACTCAACCACGGCGAACTCGTCCTTGAGGGCAACGCCGCCGAACTGGCCGACCGGCCAGAACTACTCGAAGCCAGTTACCTAGGAGACAGCTCGTGACCGACACACAAAAGATTGAGCCAACCAACACGTGGGACACCCCACATCTGCAGGGACTCATGGCGCCAGTGTTCGACGAACGCGACGACGATGACCTCACCGTGGAGGGTGAACTTCCAGCCGCCCTCGACGGCATGTTTCTTCGCAACGGCCCAAACCCGCAGTTCGCACCGCTGGGTGCGTATCACCCCTTCGACGGTGACGCGATGCTGCACGCCGTCTATCTCAAGGACGGTAAGGCTCGGTACCGCAACCGGTGGCTCGAGTCGAAAGGCCTCCTAGCCGAACGGGCGCGAGGCAAGGCGTGTTACGGCGGAATGAGCAACTACCAAATGCCCGAGCCCGACGTGATGGCTGAGGGCGGCATGTTGAAAAACACCGGCAACACGGCAACGGTGCGCCACGCTGGCCGCTACTTCGGGCTACTGGAGGCCGGGCCGCCGACCGAGTTCAACCTTGAACTCGAAACGCTCGGCGAATACGACTTCGGCGGCCGGTTGGCTGGCCCCATGACCGCACACCCCAAGGTCGATCCGGTCACCCGCGAGATGATCTTTTTCGGGTACAGCCCAATGGAGCCGTACCTGCGCTACCACGAGGTCAGCCCGACCGGCGAGCTCACCCATAGCGCCGAACTCGACATCCCCAACCCGGTCATGATGCACGACTTCGTACTCACCGAGAACTACGCCATCTTCTTCGACGCCCCAGCGATCTTCGACCTCGACGCGCTGCTCAACGGTCGCGAGCCAATGAAGTGGCGACCCGACTCCGGAACCCGGATCGGCGTTGTACCTCGCGGCGGCACGAGCGGTGACGCTCGCTGGTTCGAGATGGATAACTGCTACGTCGTGCACTTCTTCAACGCCTTCGAGACAACCACCGACGCTGGCAAAACGATCGAGGTACGAGCACCACGGATGGCCGATATGCCGGGCGGGTTCGAGTTCGAACAACCCGGCGGGGCGAGCGAACCAATGCCATGGAAGTGGGTGCTCAACCTTGACACCGGTGTGGTTACCGACGAACAGACCGACGACTTGGCGGGCGAGTTCCCTCGTATCAACGAGCACTACCTCGGCCGTAAGGCTCGGTACGGCTATGAATGCCCAGCCCGTAGCTGGGAGTTCGACTTCGACTTTTGCGGGGTGGTCAAATACGACTTCGAGCAGAACACCTCCGAAGTCTACAACTACGCCGATTCACAGGTCAGCGGCGAACACGCCTTTGTTCCCGACCCAAACGGCCAGGCCGAAGACGACGGCTGGCTCATGAGCTTTGTCACCGACCGGGCGACCGAAACTTCCGAGCTGGCGATCATCGACGCCCGCGACGTGTCGGCCGGGCCTATCGCCCGCGTGCAGATGGCGGCTCGAGTTCCCCTTGGCTTTCATGCCAACTGGTTCGCCACCGAGCCAACCAAACTGAATCAGGTGTCTGACACCTGATTCAGTTTGAGGGCAGGAACCGCTAGCGAGCGTCGTTGAGCATGACCTTGTCGTGCCAGAACCCGTGGAACTGGTGCGGTAAGTGGTGCTTCAGTTTGAGGGTAGCGACCGGCTCGGCGATGTCGGCCGCCCGGAAGATCATCAACGAACTGTTGTGCTCGTGCGCGTTGTAGACCACCTCAAAGAGGTAGCCATCCTGGTCCGCGTTTGAGTTCTTCGACGGCGCAAACAGCGGCTCCGAACCGAAGTAGCCGGGCGCAAGGGTGTTGAGCTGAATGTCGCCGTCGAAGTCGACTCGCTGGAAGCCATTGAAGAAGCTGTTGTGTCCGTTCTCGACCGACACCGCTGAGTAGGTCGCTTCGTGCTTTTGGCCGGCGACTGTTTGGTTGAAGGTCGGAAACTCCGAGTTGGTCGGGCTCATGACCTCGTGCGACATCTCGCCGCTGGCCATGTTCAACCGGTACCGGCGGAATTCGCCGCCCCGCAATTCTTTGGCGTTGAACACATCGCTCAGTGCATCGTTGGCCACAAAGTTGTCGGCGAACATCGCGTCGACCACCACCTCGTCGCCATCCTCGAAGGCATTACCGAAGTGGATGATCGCGCCGGCTCCGGTCTCGAACTTGCGAACCTCTTGCATCGTGTCGAGGTCGACCACCGAAACGGTCATGGGGATCGACGGGTCGAACCCGATGCCATCGCCGATGGTGCGCTGGCCGAGCATTACCGGGCCGATCGAACCCATGCTGATCGAGCCCACGAAGAAGATGGCGTACTTGCCCGACACGGCGAAGTCGTGGGCGAACGGGAAGTGCTCGATCGGTAACTGGCCGAACTTCTTCACCTTGCCCGCTGAGTCGATACGGAAGATGTTGAAGCACATCTTGGGGCCGTTCTTGTCGTACCCCAGCGAACCGGCACCAAAGTTGACCCAGTCGCCCGTTTGCCCCAGGTAGTGACCGTGGGCGCTGAACACCATGCTTCGTTTCAGGCCGCCGTCGTAGGTGTATTCACCATGGGTTTCAAGCGTGGTGGCGTCGACATGGAACGGCCGGCCGCCTTCGTACAGGGTCAGCAGTTTCCCGCCGTGGTACACCAGGTTGGTGTTGGACGGGTTGGCTGGCATGCGGCCAACGTTCTTGAGGATCCCGCCCGGGATCTGGGTTCCGAACCCGCGGTAGCAGATCTGTTGTTTGGCCGTTTCCTTCACGTACTTGGGCGTGCGCACGTAGCGGTTAGCGAAGTGAACCTTGCCTTCGTCGATCGAAAACACGCTGAGCATGCCGCAGCCATCGAACCAGTGGCCATACTTCTGGTCGCCGATCATCTGACGGCCGGGACCATTGCGGTAGAAGGTGCCCTGAAGGTCGGCCGGCACTGTCCCTTCGACATCGTCGAGCCAGTAGCTGTGCTCCTCGTCAAGGTTAGCCAAACCACCGTGCATGGTTGGGGCGGCGGTTGTGCTTACCGATGCGTCTTCGATGGTGGTCATAGTTCCTTCTTACAGGGCGTGCCGCTCAGGTCAAAGAACTTCGAGCGGTTGTCATGAGGCGAACCAGTTGGCGTGGAACCCAAAGGGCATGCGTTGAGGGATCTGTACCCGAGCGATCGGGCCCGCCTCGACGTCGCGTGCGTCGAGCACCACAACTTCGGAGGTTCCGGACTCGTCGTCGTGGGTTGAGTTGATCAGCCAGCCGTCATCTTCGGCTTGGCCGTTGGGGTCGGGGGCGAACACGTTTTCGCCCACGTGGCCGTGTTCGCCCGAGTACCACTGGGTTCGGGTGCCGGTGCGTTGGTCGTACTTCACGATGGTGTCGAAGTCGCCCGCTGCGGCGTTGGGTCGGGTGAATCCCGACATGTACAAACAGTCGGCCCGCACGCCGGTGTAGTCGTCGTTGATGCGGCAGAACTCACCGTTCATGTCGTCGAAGAACTCGCTGCCGGACTCCCCCGTGTCGAGGTCGACCCAGTAGCGAGCCGGCTTCGCACCCACGGTGGTGACACCGCTCTCCTTGTCGGAACCTTCGGCTTCGATGCCAAAGTCGACCTTCTCAAACCGACAGCCCGACAGCTCGACCCGGTTGCCCTCAACAAAGGCGTTCCAAAAGTGCTGTACATGGGAGGTCGGAACCTCGAACCAGCGGATGTCCTCGGCGTCGCCCAAGCGGGGCATGACGCCGACCCGCGTCCCGTTTTCGGGCTTCCATTGGATCATCGACTCGCCCGTGGCCATGGCGTTCATATCGAACACGATCGGGCTATCGAGGAATACGGCGTGCTCTTCGGTGATGAGCATGTCGTGCATCATCACCGGCATCGGCAGGTCGAGGTCGACCTTGCGGATCAGCTTCCCACCGGCATCGACCACGTAATACACGAGGTACGGAGCAAAGAAGTTGTAGGCGAAGAAGAACATCTCACCGGTGCGAGGATCGATGCGAGGGTGGGCGGTCATCGCCCCTTGGAGTTCGCCGTCGAAGTCCCAGTTACCCACGGTGCCGAGGTCGGGAGCTATCTCGGTCGGGAGGCCCTGTTCCCACAGCGCCAGGATCTTGTTGGCGTGGCGAACAATGTGGGTGTTGGCCGGGTTCTTCACCGGTCCGGCATCGCCGACGAGCGACTCGTCGGGGAAGTTCATGACATCGCTCAACCCGGGGTACACCGCCCGCCCAAGGTCGACCTCGGCCATCAGCGCCTTCGACTGGATCCACCGGTTGCGATACGACGCCTGGCCGCCGGCGAACTGCACACCATGGAGCATTCCGTCGCCATCGAACATGTGGTACTTCCCGATGGGTTCGAACATGGGGTTCGGTCCGTTGCGCACGAACATGCCGTTGAGGGCCGCGGGAATCTCGCCGATCACCTCACACTGGTCGACCACGATCTCCGCATCGACGGGGAACATATTGCCCGCCAGGTCGATCTGGTTCTGGGCGTTGGTTACGTGACCGGTGAGCGTCATCGGCGACCTTTCAGACAGAGCTGCTGAAGTCGAACGTATCCGGTTGCATCCTCGGGGCGATAATTCGTGTCGCAGGCGGCGCCTTACTCACAACGACGGACTCGTTCGGCCCGACAGGTGTCGTCGCCTCGGCCTCCGTCGACCCGGTCGCGACCTGGTCCGCCGTTCAACCGGTCGTCGCCCTTGCCGCCTTTCAGCAGATCTTTGCCAGGGCCAGCTACGACGCGATCGTCGCCATTGCCGGTGCAAATGATGTCGTCGCCACCGAGACCCCGCACCATGTCGTTGCCTTTGTCGGCGACGATCACGTCAGGACCAGGGGTACCAACCAGCACATCGTTGCCGACGGTGCCCACCATCGTGGCGTCACGGCCTGCGCAACGAAACACCTCATCGGGTGCATGACGAAGCGTGAGACGGATCTTTGCGGCGCCACCTTTCGGAATCACCACATCGCCCGATGACGCGCCGAGAAATCCGGCCGAGTCGGTGAACGATGCCTCGCAGGTGGCACCCGCAAGATGGGCCTCGGTCCGAACAAGGCTGACCAACATGACATCGCTTGGGCCAAAACCCTCGCGCTTCGGGCTCGTCAGGTTGCGGAGAATTTTGCCGTCGAAACCCTCGAAACCAAACCGTGCCTCAACCGGCTCCGCACCGTCGCATTGCCATGTGATTAGCGGAAAGGTCACGCCGCTACCGGGGACCTGACCAAGAACCTCGAGCTGTAGCTTGCCCGCGTCACCGTCTAGCCTTTCGAGACGAAATTCGACGATGGGATCCAGCCCGTACAACGAGGTGCGATCGAACGGCGAGGTCAATCGCCAACCATCGGGTGCTGACTCCAGAGTGACGGAGCACATCGAGCGACCGTGAGCGAACCGAAGCATCTCGGTTGCGACCCCGCCGGTGAAGTCGGCGGGCGTGAACACGATCCTGCGACTTGGACAACTGTCGAGGAACACCAGCTCGTCGAAATCGGGGACTTCGTCGAGCACGACACGAAGGGTTGGCACACCATCCTGCGCCGCAACTTCGGCCCCGGGAGCAAGGACGGCACCGGCGATCACCGTCGCCAACAGCGCCAACACGAACCGTTTCACCCCAAGTTTCCCCATAGGACTACCGAACACCACGGCCAGCGGGTCGTCAACCGGTCCACTCGGACCGGTAGGTGGCGTTCGGCTACCGGAAGACGTCGAGGAAGGCCTTTTCGCCCTCGGTGTTGAAGGTGTCGGTTATGCCGTTCGGGCAGTCGTAGTCGGGGGGGACAAGGTCGAAGATCTCGCCGTCAGACTTGTCGCGGCACCATTGGTAGCGCTGGCCATCGCCGTACAAAATGCCAGCTAGGCCAAGGTCGAGGGCCACCTGAGCGTCGGCGGCAATATCGTCGGCGTTGATCGGATTGGCCGGTCCGTGCAAGCAACCGTTCCACCGCGGAGCCAGTTGGTAGTAGCGCGACTCGGCCAGAAACACCGGCTTCACGGTGCGCTCGACCACGGGGCGGAGCTTGGCCTTGAGCGCCCCGGCGTCTTGGCAGTGCCCGGTCTGGACGGCTCCAACGTCGACGAAGTCGCGGTCGAAGAACTGGTCGTAGTTGTCGACGCCGGCGCCCGTGTGAAAGGCGGTCGGTTGTTCGGCACCCGAGTCGCGAATGCCAGCGTGAAGTTCGCGGGTCACGTTGCGCAGCAGCCGCTGGGTGTCCTTACTTTCGCACCGTTCCTCAAACGGGAGGTCGCCACCGAGCACCCAGTAGTCGAGCGCTACGTGATCGAAGGCGGCGCCGATGTGCTCACCGTAGGCCCGAGCGTTCTGTTCGGTCACGCCGGTGGTCTTGCACGAGTTCGCCTTTGCCCACGCCGCCACGAGCCCCACGCCAAGGTTGCGTCGGTCGGCCTCGTCGAGGATGAACTGGATTCGCTCGGTGTAGCCGTCGGTCAGGCGTACCATTCCGCCGTCATCGATCGTCGCCAACTGCTCGTCGACATCGGGAATATCCCAGGCGTACAGATTGGTGCCACCAAAGGGCAGGGCGAGGAACCAGAACCCGCTAAACCCCGCCTCGTACACGTGATCGAGG
Source organism: uncultured Acidimicrobiales bacterium (assembly GCA_938038815.1). Classification (GTDB taxonomy): domain Bacteria; phylum Actinomycetota; class Acidimicrobiia; order Acidimicrobiales; family SHLQ01; genus CALLQB01. The sequence goes on from CALHTF010000059.1 coordinate 45,591, forward strand.
TAGGCAATGATCTCGTCGTTGGTCGCCAGGTACGCCATCTCCCATGCCGTGTCGTAGGTGGGGATCCTGGTCGGCGGCTGCACCGGGTAGGGGTTGGTGGTCGGCGGAACGGTAGCCAGCGTCGTCGGTGCTGCCATGGTCGTCGTGGCGGCGGGCGACGTCGTCGGGATGGTCAACTCGGTCGCTGGTGCCGCACCGGTCGGTTGCACCTCGGGTTCCGACGACCCCGATTCAGCCCCACCGCACGCTACGGCGATCAGCCCAAAGACGGCGAACACCGCCCACAGACGGACGAAACGCATCAGGCGGTGCAGCCAAGAACCGTGTCGGTCGATCCTGCACGCTCGTTGATAGCCACAACGCAGTACTCGTCATCGATCGTCGGAACCTTGAATAGGAAACCGTGATCGCTTCCCTTTCCAAACTGATCGAGGTCGGTTCGGGCCAGGTTGGCCCGACCCTTGGCAACAACCTGATCACCGTTTCGGACCTCGAGCACGATCGCATGGCTTCGGTCGGGATCGATCGCCCAGCCGCTCAGCACCGTGAGGGTGCCCTTCTTGGCCGACCGGACCTTCTCGAGGCTCCCGAACGGAGAATGGTCGATGGCCACGGTGCGACAATCGAGTGGACGGGGGCCGGCGCCATCGAAGTTGTTGGCCTCGATACACACCTCATGCTCGCCATCGGGAAGCTTGAGCTTCATCGCGAAACCGAGCTTGGTTGTGGTGTTGTCCATGCCGAGGCCGCGGCCGAGATCGGTCTTTGCTACCGCTGGTTTGTGGCGTTTGGCCTTGCGCTTGGCGACCAGCTCGCCGTTCACCGTGATCCGAACTTTGACCGGCTGGTCGAGATCGGGGTCGTACGCCCAGCCCGATACCCGCAGGCCTTTACTCGTGTCTCGCAGCCCCTCGATTCGACCGACCGGCTGACGGTTCCACTCGACCGCACCGGTGAGGTGGGCGTGGATCAGCCCGGCGATTGCCTCGGCGCCGCGGGGTTGGAGATGGATCCCATCGCCCCAGGTGAGGTCTTTGTCGGCGGCGGTCAGATACGTCCACTCGCCAATCTGCAGGTTGGGATACCGATCGGCGGCGGCCCGAATTTCGGTGTTCACCTGATCCATGCGCGATGCGTAACGGCTGGGGGTGAGCCACAACACGTGTTCGACGCCCGACAACAACCCCATCAACCGGTCGAGCTCTCGCCGGAACAAGGTTTGGTTACCCAAATAGTTCGTGCCCAGCTCCACAACCACCTTGTCGGTGATGAGGTCAGGGCGGCCCGCCAACATGTCGGCAGCCGGACCAACTCGAAACCCACCAAAGCCCAAATACTGCACCTTGGTCTCGGGGAACACCGCTTCAATCTGGCGGCGGGCACCCAGAATCACCGAATCATGGATGACCAACAACCGGTCCCCCACCTCAGACTTCGGCGCCGGCTCCGGGTCCTGCGCAGCCGCCGGAACAGCGGTCAAAATACTCAGCAGAAGACCAGCCACGACGACCAGAGCTGAGGCGCGCCGCGGCGGCAACGATCCCGCTGCATGCATGCACCCGCTTGCTCCGAACACTTCGGCCATCCACCTCATGGTTGACCTGTCGGTCAAACATCAAAGGCAGGGATAGGCCATCTGGCCTATCGAGTGGCCCGACCAGCTCAAATGAACGAAACGGCGCTAGCGCCCGGTGATGAGCTTTCGTCGATTCTCGACAAAGTCGACCAACACAAAGTCACCGATGTCTTGGTTGGTCGTAAAGAACGCCCGGCCACCGTTGAGTTTGGTGATCTTCTCGATGAAGTCGGTGAGGTACGCCGTGGCATCGAGCATGAAGGTGTTGATCCGGATGTCGTCGCGGGTACACCGGATGACCTCCTTCATCGTCAGGTCGATGGTCTGAGGCGACGGCGGATAGTTGAAATACGGCGCACCCGACGGCGTGAGGTGAGCGGTTGGCTCGCCGTCGGTGATCATGATGATCTGTTTGGTACCGCTCTGGCGGGCGAGCATCCGGCGAGCGAGTTGAAACCCGTGCTGCATGTTGGTGCCGTAGTCGTAATCCCACGACACCTCGGGGAGTTCCTCGGGCTTGATCTCATGGGCCACCGCCGCGAACGTGACCACCCCCATGAAGTCGCGCGGGTACTGCGTGCTGATCAGCGAATGCAGCGCCATGGCGACCTTTTTGGCGGGCAAGAAGTTGTCGCGCATGGGCATCGACAACGAAAGGTCGAGCATCAGCACCGTCGATGACCGAACCGACTTCTCGGTGCGCTCGACCTCAAAGTCGTCGGGGGTGAGCCGCACCGGGGTGCCGCCTCCGCCACGGGTGACGGCGTTGCGAACCGTGCGTTCGATGTGCAGGTTGAACGGATCGCCAAACTCATAGGGTTTGGTGTCGTAGGCCCGCTCGTGGCCCACGCCGCTTTGTTCCATCGTGTGGCGGCCGAGCTTGTCGGTGCTCAGCTTGCGGAACAGGTCGCCCAACGCGTTCTGGCCGATCTTGCGGATCGCTCGGGCCGTGAGTTCGTACCGGCCTTCCTTGCGCTGGAGGTACCCGGCGTCTTCGAGCATCTTGGAAATCTCGGCCATGCGCTCGAGACTTTCGCCGGCCTCGTCGCCCAACAATTCGCGGGCCCGGTCGATATCGACCTCGGCCAGCGCACCCGGGTTGCGGGCGCCCCGCATGACGTTTTCGAGTTGGTCGAGGTCGCCGAGGTCGCGGAACATCTGCGCCGCTTGGGCGAAGTCGAGCGGGTCGGCGCCACCGAAGTCATAGGACTGGTCCCAGCCCATCCCCGGGAACATGCCACGCAGGTTCTCGGCCAACTGGTCGGCCTGCCAGCGCAGGTCCATGTCGTCGAGCAACATGTCGCTGAGCTCTTGCATTTGTTGGCGTTGCTCGGGGCTCATCGAGTTGAGCATCTGTTGCATGGCGGCCATCCGGCGGGCCATGGCCTCGAGCAGTTCTTCGATGTTGCGGGGGTTCTCGGGGAAGAAGTCGCCAAACTCCTCCATAAACCCATCGAAGTCGGTTTCTTCGCCCCGCTGATGCTTCTCGAGCATGTCGTTGAGCGCCGCCATCATGTCCTTCATGCGAGACATGTCTTGGGGCGACATGTCCGCCATGGCGCCGCTCATCTGGTCGACGTAGTTCTGCATCAGCTGCTCGCGCAGCTTCTCGACCAGATCATCGAATTGTTGGCGTGCGGCATCGGAGGTGAAGTCGTAGTTCTGCAGGCCCTTCATCTGCCCACCGAGATCGGGCGGCATCATGTCGAGTTCGATCTGGCCGTTTTGGGCCTTGCGAGCCGCATCGGCGTCGTCGGTTACTCCGGCGAGGTCGAGGAGTTCTTGCAGCGCTTCGCGTTCGGTGTCGAGAACCTCACGAAGCTCCTGGGCGATGTCGTCGTAGATCCCGCCCAGATTGTGGTTGTCGAGTTGCTCTTGGCGGCGTTTGCGCAGCTCTTCAAGCATCTCGCGCATACCTTGCATGCGTTGGCCTTCGTCGTTTTCAAAGCCGTCTTGCATCATCCGGCGGATCGCCGCATTGAGGTCGCCGTGGTAGAGCAAGTCGTCGGTCATCTCGCCGAACAGGTCGTCGGCTTTGAGCTCGAACCCAACCTGGGTGCCGTCCCATTGGGAGTAGGTAAACGCCGACGCGGTTGATGCTCGAGCTTTGCGACGACGTTGTGCCATAGGGCGAATGTAGCCCGGGTAGGCGCCCTCGCTATAGCGGACTGGCCAACACCGGCTCGCGAAGGTCGATCACCAGGTCGTCGTCGGCCACATTGAGCGCCACCGACTCGGCCGATACCCGCTCGACCGCCACGATGTCGGCGGTGCGGTACGAGGCAACCCGAGTCGACCAACTATCGAGCGACTGGCGACTCGACCCCGAGCAGAAGAACGTGGTGAGCGGACCTTCTGGCTGGTAGGTGTCGGCGCCCTCGACGGTAACCGTGTCGCCCGTCTTCATCGCTACTTCCCAGTTCCACATTGTGTTGTCCTCCAACGGTGTGTGATGGCCGCAATCGCCGCGGCTCGTTCTTGTCGTTTCATCCAACCACTGGGGTGTGACACACTCGCCGGACACGTTCGCGACATTTGAGAGAAAGAGACGCCCCATGCCGATTAAGCCCGATGCCGCAGGCCTTGTTGGAGAACCAGGCGAGTTCAGCTGGGACTCGACCGCTTCGTTGCTTTATGCGCTGGGCGTGGGCGCCGGCGCCTCGGATCCGACCGGGTTCGAGCTGGAGTTCACCACCGAAAACACGATGGACGTCGAGCAAAAGGCGCTCCCCACCATGGGTGTCGTGCTCGGCCAAGGCGCCGGCAAGAGCCCCGACTTTGGCGACTTCAACCTCGCCATGTTGGTGCACGGCGAACAATCGATCACCCTGCACCAGCCAATCCCGGTTGCGGGTACCGCGACCAACACCACCAAGGTCAAAGACGTCTTCGACAAGGGCAAGGCCGCACTGGTGGTACTCGAAAACGAAGTCACGATGGACGGCGCGCCGCTCTGGACCACCAGCGCCGCACTGTTTATCCGAGGCGAAGGCGGGTGGGGCGGCGACAGCGGGCCGAAGGCGTCGTGGGAGGCACCCGACCGCGACCCCGACCATGTGGTCAGCTACCAAACCCGCACCGATCAAGCGCTGCTGTACCGACTCAACGGCGACCGCAACCCGCTGCACGCCGACCCGAAGTTCTCCGAGATGGCCGGCTTCCCGAAGCCGATCCTGCACGGACTCTGCACCTACGGATTCACCGGTCGGGCGTTGCTTCACGCCATGTGCGGCAGCGACCCGGCTCGGTTCAAGGCAATGGCCGGCCGGTTCTCCACCCCCGTCATGCCCGGCCAGCAACTCGACGTCAAGATCTGGGACCTCGGCAACGGCGAAGCGGTGTACCAAACCTGCGTCGACGACACCGTCGTGCTCGACCAGGGCACCCACCAGTACGCCTAGTTCGGTCCGGCTGCCATGACCTTCCCCGAGGATTTTTGGTGGGGCACCACCATGTCGTCGGTCGGGACCGAAGGGGTGCACCGTTCGGCCGACTGGTCGCGTTTTGAGAGCCGAGGCAAGGCCGAGCCGTCAGCCGATGGCAACAACTTCGCCACCAACTACCACGAGGACTTTCAGCTCCTCGCCAGCACCGGGTTGCGACACGTTCGACTGACGGTCGAGTGGGCGCGACTCGAGCCGCACCCGGGCGTACACGACCCCGACGCCTTCGAGCACTACCAGGCGATGTTCGACGCGGCGGTCGAAGCCGGGCTGAGCCCGTGGGCCACGATGCACAACACGTCGCTTCCGGGATGGTTCGCCGAGGACGAAGGTGGGTTTCGCGACCACCGAGCCCGCAATTACTTCTGGCCCCGCCACGTCGACGTGGTGGCCGAACTACTCGACGGACGGGCGGCCGGCTGGTGCCCGATCGACGACCCGGTCGGCTGGGCGATGCGAGGGTTTCATCTCGGATCTCGACCACCGGCGATAACCGAAAACTCTGAAGCCTTGATCGACGCCGTTCACGGCGCCCTCGAAGCAAAGCTGACGGCCTGGAAGCTGCTCAAGGGCGGCGACCAGCCCGTGATGGCGGTGTTCGGTTTGCCGGCGATCAAGGCACTGCGCGACGAGGCGCAGGAATACGCCACTCGGTGGACCGACTTCCTCCAAACGTCGTGGGTTCAGGCAATCCAGGAGGGCGAGTTCGCCGTGCCCGGCAAGCCGTCTCGCGAACACGAAGATTGGGTCGGCGCGTTCGACTACATCGGCATCAACCTCGACCACCCAATCGCCGTCGAGGCCGACAACACCCTCGGACCGTGGCCCGGGACCCGGGTCGACGCGACCGGTTATGGGCCGCACACCGAGGCCAGCTTTGAGGCGTTCCGGGCAGTCGCCGAACGCCTCAAAGGCAAACCCCTCGTCATCTCGGCCCACGGCCTCAGCACCGACGACGACCAGTGGCGTACCGACCTCGTTCGCGAAACCGCCGAGCAACTCGTAGGCGTTCTCGATGATGGAATCGACCTGCGGGGCTACTTCCACGACACCGCCATCGACGGCTACTCCTTCGACTCTGGGTTCGAGCAACCCCGTGGCCTGTTCACCCGCGACCGCACCCCAAAGCCCAGCTTCGAAGGCCTCGTCGAGGCACTCGGCTAGCGGCGCGATTCGCTTTTCGGTGTCGGTCGGCCACTATTAGCTGCGTGAATCTGCACGAGGTCGAGCACCATATCGCCGCCGCCGAACTGGTCGAAGCGGTCGACCTACTCGCCGCGCTCGATGCCGAACGACCGTCTGCGGAAACCAAGGTGCGGCTCCGCGATCTCCGATACCAGGCTGGTGAATCGCTGCGAACCACCGAGGGGCGAGCCGACTGGCCGCCGCAGTATGAGGATCCGTTTGGTGCCGACTGTGGTCCGATTCCCGAGATCACCCGCGACCAACTCGATGTGGCGACCATCGGCGGAGCGGTTGCCAACCGTGGCCTACTGCTGGTGCGCAACCTGTTTGACGACCAACAGGCCGCCGACGCCCTTCATGCCTTACAACAAGCGCACGAAGCTCGCGAGCGCGATACCGGCGGCGACGAGTGGTACCACCGCTTCGACGTCGAGAGCCCCGACGACCTTCCGTTTCGCGAGCGAGTCGAACGCAACGGCGGTACCTGGCTCGCCGACTGCCCGGCCACGACCGAGCATGTTCTGTCGGCGCTCCACGACGTTGGCGTGGTCGATGCGTTCGCTGCGCACTTCGGCGAACGACCGGTGTTCTCACTGCAGAAGTCGACGCTGCGCTGCGTGGCTCCTGAGCAGCGGATTACCGCCTGGCACCAGGACGGCTCGTTCCTCGACGACACCGTCCGCACGATGAACGTGTGGGTGGCGCTCAGCCACTGCGGCGGCGACTTGCCCGCATCGGGTCTGGAGATCGTGCCGAAACGGATGACTGAGTTCATGCCACTCAAACCCGAGCTTGCCAAAGCAGCGGTCCCCTTCGAGGTGGTCGAGGAGTTAGCCAAAGAGACGCCGATTGTGCGTCCCGAGTTCGCACCCGGCGACGCCCTCATCTTCGACGAACGCCTGCTGCACCGGACCTACCTCGGCCCAGGTCTCACCGAACCGCGCTACGCCCTCGAGTGCTGGTTCTTTGCCCCGTCGCACACCACCGGCCGCTACACCCCATTCCTGGCCTAGAGGTCGGGGCCTGGCCCCGTTGGGGGTTGACCTCGGCGCCGTGACTCTCGCTTTCCTAGCTGGCGGATTCTCGGGCTTCGTAGCTGCCTTGGTTTTTGTTGAGCCGCTTGCTGAGGTGCAGGCCCTCGAGGATGAACTCAACCGCGCTGGCGACCACGGTTGGGTTCTTGGTGTCTTCCTCGCCATCGAGAACCGCGGCGACCGCTTTGTCCATCGCAGGGATCTCCGATAGGCGTCCGGCGATATCGGACGACGACAGCGCCTGACCGGTTTCGACCACCGCACCCGACTCAAACGAATCGAGGATGCCACGGTGGGTCTCGCCCGGCACGCTCTCGCGGAACACGATGAGCACGGCGCTGTTGATGAGGTGCTCGAGGACTTCGCCTTCGCGGTCGGAGTCGAGCGACTCGATCTCGACCTTGCCCGAGGTCGACGCCGCAAGGGCGCCAAGGTCGGAGATGCGAGGCACGACCTTGTCTTCGCCCAAGCGAAGCGACCGGCGGGTGGCGTTCGCCACCATGGTCTCGAAGTTGGTCACGGTGAGCCGCACCGACACACCCGAACGTTGGTTGATGCTGCTGCTCTGGCGAGCGAGTTGGCTGACGGTCGAGACAATCTCGGCCATGAAGTCGGGCACGGTCACGTCGACATCGTCGGGGCTAGCGAGCACGGCTTCTTGATCGACGATCGCCATTTCGGTCTCGACGTCGAGCGGATAGTGCGTGCGTATCTGACTACCGAAACGATCCTTCAGCGGCGTGATGAGTCGACCACGGTTGGTGTAGTCCTCCGGGTTGGCCGAGGCGACCAACATGACATCGATCGGCAAGCGCACCTTGTAACCACGCACCTGCACGTCGCGTTCTTCGAGCACGTTGAGCAGACCCACCTGGATGCGCTCGGACAGGTCGGGAAGTTCGTTGATGGCAAAGATGCCCCGGTTGGTGCGGGGCACCAGGCCGTAGTGCAGGGTGAGCTCGTCGGACAGATAACGACCTTCGGCAACCTTGATCGGGTCGACCTCACCGATGAGGTCGGCGATCGAGGTATCGGGGGTGGCGAGCTTCTCGCCGTATCGCTGGTCGCGGTGGATCCAGTCGATCTGGGTTTCGTCGCCGTGTTCTTCGATCAGGTCGCGGGCGTACTTCGAGCTCGGGTTGTACGGGTCGTCGTAGATCTCTGAGCCGGCGACGATCGGCATCCACTCTTCGAGCAGATCCGTAAGCGCCCGAATCATTCGGGTCTTGGCCTGACCTCGTTCGCCGAGGAAGATCACGTCGTGACCGGCCAGCAGGGCATTCTCGAGCTGAGGCAGAACGGTGTCTTCGTAGCCCATCACCGCGGGGACCAACGGTTCGCCGGCCCGGACCCGGGCGATGGCGTTACGGCGCAGTTCTTCTTTGACCGAGAGCGACTCCCAGCCAGAAGCGCGTAGCTCAGCCAGGGTGGAAACAGAGGGTTTGGTCGACATGTCCGTCGAACCTAGTCGCGCCACCTCAAAAGCGCAGAACGGTCCGGACGGTCATCCTGAGCGTTCTGCCTCTGGCAGAAACGGGCACCGAACCTTGGCGAAGCGGTCACACTGCGAAGATGAACGGCTCAGGAACCAACCCGCAAGAACATCTCCTCGACCGTCGGGTCATTTGGCTCGGCGAGGAGGTCAGCGACGAAAGCGCCAACCGGGTGACCGCCCAACTGCTGCATCTGTCGCTGGTCGATCCCGAAAGCGACATTGCGTTGGTGATCAACTCGCCCGGCGGATCGGTGATGGCGGGCCTTGCGGTGTACGACACCATGCAACTCATCCCGAACGATGTGGCCACTATCGCCGTCGGCTTCGCGGCCAGCATGGGGCAGGTCTTGTTGTGCGCCGGAGCGCCTGGAAAACGACTGGCGCTGCCCCACGCTCAGGTGGTGATGCACGAAGGTTCGGCCGGGCTCGGTGGCTGGGCGGCCGATGTTGAAATTCAGGCGGCAAACCTGGTGGCCACGCTCGACCGGCTGCGAGCGATCATCGCCCGCCATTGCAACAAACCGATCGCCGAAATCGAACAAGATGTGGGCCGCGACCGGTGGTTTGATGCCGAGCAGGCGCTTGCGTACGGCTTCATCGACCGGATCGTCGAATCGATGGACGACATCGTGCCTCGGCCGCTCAGCCGCACCGTCGGGCTGACCGGATCGTTCGGCGTCGCCTCGTGAGCAGCTACACGATCCCGACCGTGGTCGAAACCACCGCCCGGGGCGAACGGGTGTCCGACATTTACAGCCGACTGTTGAGCGAACGCATCATCTTCATCGGCACCCCGATCGACGACGGGGTGGCCAATGTGGTGATCGCCCAACTCCTTCACCTGACCGCCGAGTCGGCCGACCGCGACATCTCGCTCTACATCAACTCGCCGGGCGGAAGTCAGAGCGCCGCGCTCGCCATCTACGACACGATGCAGTTCGCCCGGCCCGACATCGCCACGCTGTGTATTGGCCAAGCTGGTTCCACCGCCGCACTTTTGTTGGCGGCGGGAACAGCAGGCAAACGAGCAGCGCTCCCGCACGCTCGCATCTTGCTCCAGCAACCTCAGACCGAAGGTCGACGAGGGTCGATTAGCGACCTGGCGATCGAGGCCGACGAACTCGCCCGAGTGCGCTCGGAGAGCGAAACGATCCTGGCCAACCATCTCGGCCGGCCGGTGGAACAGATTCGGCGCGACACCGACCGAGCGCTGGTGCTTCGCAGCCTCGAAGCGGTCGACTACGGCGTGATCGACAGTGTGTTTGCGTCGGCGGGGTCAGGCGGCGAGTCGGAGTTGCGGACCGCGATCCATCCCGATCTCTAGGCGGTCGGCGGCGCGACGCAGAACGTCGGCCACCTCGACACCGAGGGCGTCGCACACCGACTCGAGCAGATCGGACGAAACCTCTTTGCGGCCCCGTTCGATCTCGGACAGGTACGGAAGGGAGACCGCCGCATCGGTGGCGACTTCGTGCAGGGTCCGGTCCTGCTCGGTGCGCTCCGAGCGGAGCACATCGCCGATCGCGTGGCGCACCTTTGGTCGATCCCCAGGTGCAACGTTTGGTTTGCGGCCACGAGAAATGGGCACAACGTCGGCGAGTCGCTCCTCGGGCGTCGCTGGGCGGTCGGCGGTGCTGTCGGGTTCGTTGAGATCCTCGGCCATGCCCAACCATACCGAACCGAAACAGCCCGTCTCGGGGGTAGTGGTCGATTGCTTGGTAGTTTCGGGCGGTGCAGTTACCTGGACCATGGCGGGCGTTTGTCGGCGACGACGATCTACGGCGTTCGTTTGCCGATGTCGACTTCGATGATTCGCATTGGGCGCAGACCCAGGTGCCCGGCCACTGGCGGTCCGACGCCTCGTTCGCTGACGCCGACGGGCCGATCTTCTACCGCACCTCGTTCAGCCTCGACTCCCCTGCCGATGCTTCCGGCCTACCAAAGCTGGCGATCGCCGACGATCAGGTACGCACCTGGTTGCGATTCGACGGCATCTTCTACGACGCCGATGTCTTCCTCAACGGCAGCTACCTCGGCGATACCTCGGGCTACTTCTTTCCGCACACCTTTGAGATCACCGATCAACTGGTGGTGCGCGACACGCACGAACTAGCGGTCGAAGTGAATTGCTGGCCCCAGAAGGACAAACAGGCCAAACGGAATCTGACCGGCGCGTTTCAACACGCTGACTACATCGACCCCGACTGGAATCCGGGCGGCATCTGGCAACCGGTGCATGTCTCCACGACGGGGCCGGTGGCGATTCGGTTCTTCCGGGTCATCTGCACCGAGGCGTCCGAGCACTCGGCCACCCTCGCCATCCGAGCGGTGGTCGATTCCGAAACAGCCCGCGAGGTGGTGTTCGCCACCGAAGTCGCCGGCGTTCAACACGAACATCCCCAACCCTTGGCCGCTGGCGAGAACCGGGTCGAGTGGACGGTAAGCATCACCGACCCCGAGCTGTGGTGGCCGCATTCGCTCGGCGAGCAAACCCTTCACGACGTACACGTCGAACTCCGACTCGACGACGGCGAGCTGAGCGATCAACGAACCCGTCGCACCGGCTTCCGGTCGGTTCGCACCGACAACTGGGTCACGTCGATCAACGGAACCCGACTCTTCCTCAAGGGCATCAACTTGGCGCCGACCACCCGCGGTTTGGCCGACGCAACGGTCGAACAAGTGGAGGGCGACATGACCGCCGCCAAGGACGCCGGCCTCGACATGGTTCGGGTCCATTCGCACATCGCCCGACCCGAGCTGTACGCAGCGGCCGACGAGCTCGGGCTGTTGATCTGGCAAGACTTCCCGATGCATCAGGGGTACGACCGAAGCGTTCGGGGCCAAGCGGGTCGCCAGGCGCGCGAGATGGTCGACCTTCTGGGGCATCACCCGTCGGTGTTCACCTGGTGCGGCCACAACGAACCCGATGGCCGCGATAACTCGGTGCCGGCTCCCTCGTTGGTGAAGTCGAATCGGCCCGGCTGGAACCGCACCGTCCTCGACCGGACCATCAAACGAGCGATCGCCAAGAACGATCCATCACGTCCGATCATCGCTCACTCGGGTGTGCCGCCCCATCTGCCGCTGCTCGACGGAACCGACAGCCATCTTTGGTACGGCTGGCATGGCGTGGGCGACGCCACCGACATGGCGGCCGCCGCGGCGGTGATGGCCCGACCGATGCGGTTCGTGTCGGAGTTCGGCGCCCAGAGCGTTCCGGTGAGCGCCGACTTCTGCGAACCCGAACGTTGGCCAAACCTCAACTGGGACGCCATCGCCGCTCAGCACGGACTCGACCGCAACGTCATGTTGCACCGGATTCCGCCGTCGATGTTTGAAACCTTCGATGAGTGGGCCGAAGCCACCCGGCTTTACCAAGCGTTTGTGGTCAAGACCCAGATCGAAACGCTGCGGCGACTCAAATACCGACCGACCGGCGGCTTCAGTGTGCACCACCTCAACGACTCGCAGCCGGCGATCAGCACGTCGCTGCTCGGCGACGACCGCCGACCCAAACCGGCGTACCAGTCGTTGGTCGATGCGTGCCGCCCGGTGATCGTCACCGCCGACCCGTTCCCGTACGACCCGGTTCCCGGTACTACGGTGACCCTCGGCGTGCACGTGGTGAACGATCTCCAAACCGCCGCTGGTAACGCCGTCGTGCGAGCGACCCTGCACGACCCGACCGGCAGTTTCGAGTACCGGTGGGAAGGCGAAATCGAAGCCGACACCGTGGTTCGGGTAGGCGAAGTCCGCTGGCAGGTTCCCTCGGGAATCGGCGACGTAACCCTCGACCTCGAACTCACCGGCACCGACGTAACCGTCACCAACCGCTACGGCAGCTCGCTGTAACGCACCTCAGGCACCGTGGACGGAACACCGGCATGCAACTCGCCTGGGCCCGCACGGTTTAGCCTCTGAAGTGACCCGCTATTAGCTTGAAACCTGCGGTCGATAACCGACCGAGTAAGACGGGTGCAATGTTTTGTAGCCGTCGTCATTCCGGAGGATGCCATACATGGCTCAAACCCTGTCGAAACCAGGCGGAACGCAACGTCCTGCGCCGCTACGCAAGCCGGTCAAGCCGCTGCCTTTCCCACTGAGCCTCGGCCAAACGGCCATTGGCAAAAAGTGGCTCATGGCGCTCACCGGCATTGGGCTTATCGGCTTCGTCGTTGCCCACATGGTCGGCAACCTGCACGTGTACGAAGGCCCGGCGGTCATGGCCGAGTACGCCGAATCGCTCCGCACCATGTTCCAGGGACTCCTCCCCCGCGGCACGGTCGTGTGGGTGCTGCGCCTCGGCCTCATCGCCATGTTCGCCATTCACATTTGGGCTGCGGTAACGCTCAACTCGATGAACATCAAGGCATCGCCCGGGTCCTACGCCGGCGGCCGCGACTACATCGCCGCCAACTTCGCCAGCCGCACCATGCGCTGGACCGGCCCGATCATCTTGCTGTACGTCCTGTTTCACCTCGCCGACCTGACCTGGGGTTGGTGGCTCGGCGACAAGTTCGTTCACGGCGATCCGTACCACAACCTCGCCGCATCGTTCGCCCGACCTGCGGTGCTGATCATCTACATCATCGCCAACATTGCGCTGGCGCTTCACATCTTCCACGGCGCCTGGAGCATGTTCCAGAGCCTGGGTATCAACAACCCGAAATACAACGCAGCTCGCCGTGGTTTTGCCGCTGGCCTCGCGGGACTCATCTTGGTCGGCAATCTGTCGTTCCCGATCTTGTCGGCCGCCGGACTGACCGACGAGGACAACCGCAAGTGCGATCCGTACGCCGAAGAAGTTCTCGAGTGTCTCGAAGAACAGCTCGCTGAGTCGGGCCACTAAGCCTCCGATCGGTCACGATCGAATCATTCTCTTCTCGCAACGAACTACCGAAAGTTCAAAAAACTATGAGCGGTTATAGCGACGTCCTCGACAGCAAGGTCCCCGACGGACCGATTGCCGACAAGTGGACCAACCACAAGTTCGACATGAAGCTGGTCAACCCGGCCAACAAACGCAAGTTTGAGGTCATCGTGGTCGGTACCGGTCTGGCCGGTGCCTCGGCGGCGGCGACCATGGGCGAACTCGGCTACAAGGTGAAGGCGTTCACCTTCCACGATTCACCCCGCCGGGCGCACAGCATTGCCGCCCAGGGTGGCATCAACGCGGCGAAGAACTACCAGAACGATGGCGACAGCGTGCACCGGTTGTTCTACGACACGGTCAAGGGCGGCGACTACCGCTCACGCGAGGCCAACGTGCATCGCCTCGCCGAAGTGTCGGTCAACATCATCGACCAAGCCGCCGCCCAAGGTGTGCCCTTCGCCCGCGAGTACGGCGGCTTGCTCGCCAACCGCTCGTTCGGTGGCGCACAGGTAAGTCGTACCTTCTACGCCCGTGGCCAGACCGGCCAGCAGCTGCTGCTCGGTGCGTACTCGGCGCTTATGCGTCAGGTGAACGAAGGCGGCGTCGAACTCTTCAACCGCCAAGAGATGCTCGAACTGGTCACCAAGGACGGCGAAGCGTGCGGCATTGTTTGCCGCGACCTCATCACCGGCGAGATCAGCACCCACTCGGCCCACGCGGTGGTGTTGGCGACCGGTGGTTACGGCAACGTCTACTACCTGTCGACCAACGCCATGATGTGCAACACCACGGCCACCTGGCGTGCGCACCGCAAGGGCGCCTTCTTCGCCAACCCGTGTTACACCCAGATCCACCCGACCTGTATCCCCTCGAGCGACCCGTTCCAGTCGAAGCTGACCCTCATGTCGGAGTCGCTACGTAACGACGGCCGCATCTGGGTCCCCAACAACTTCGACGAGACCCGCGCCGCTGCCGACATTCCCGAGGACGAGCGCGACTACTACCTCGAACGCAAGTACCCGGCCTTCGGTAACCTCGTGCCTCGCGACGTTGCGTCTCGTAACGCCAAGACCGTGGTCGATGCCGGCAAGGGTGTGGGTTCGCTCAAAAACGGTGTGTACCTCGACTTTGCGGCGGCCATCGCTCGCGACGGCGAAGACACGATTCGGGCCAAGTACGGCAACTTGTTCGACATGTACCAGCGGATCACGGGCGAGAACCCGTACAAGCAGCCGATGCGTATCTACCCCGCCACCCACTACACGATGGGCGGCCTGTGGGTCGACTACCACCTCAGCACCACCATCCCCGGTTGTTATGCGATCGGCGAAGCCAACTTCTCCGATCACGGCGCCAACCGCCTCGGTGCGTCGGCACTGATGCAGGGCTTGGCCGACGGCTACTTCGTTCTGCCGTACACCATTGGTAACTACCTGGCCGAAAAGCTCGGATCCGCGCCGGTGCCCACCAGCGACCCGGTGTTCGCGGAGGCGCAAGCCGACGTAACCGACCGCACCAACCGCTGGCTGTCGATCAACGGCACCAAGTCGGTCGACCACTATCACCGCGAACTCGGCAAGCTGGTGTGGGATTACATCGGCATGGAGCGCGACAAGAACGGTCTCGAAAAGGCCATCAGCGAAATCAGCTCGCTCGAAGAAGAGTTCCATAAGAACGTTCGGGTTCTCGGCAGTGCCGACACCCTCAACCAGTCGCTCGAAAAGGCCGGCCGCGTGGCCGACTTCTTCGGCCTCGCCAAGGTCAAGGCTCGCGACGCACTCGTGCGTGAAGAGTCAGCGGGCGGTCACTTCCGCTCCGAGCACCAGACCGAAGAGGGCGAAGCCAAGCGCGACGACGAGAACTTCAAACACGTCACGGCGTGGGAGTGGACGGGCGAAGACTCGGCCCAGAACGAGCATCGTGAAGAGCTCACCTTTGACACCGTTCCGCTCACCCAGCGCAGCTACAAGTAGGAATCATCATGGAAAAGACCCACTCCGAAAAGACGATGACTCTGACGCTGAAGGTTTGGCGTCAAGAACCAGGCCAGACCGGTGGTTTCCAAACCTACGAAGCTCCGGGCATCAGCGAGGACATGTCGTTCCTCGAAATGCTCGATGTCGTCAACGAACGACTCATCGAAGATGGCACCCCGCCAATCGTGTTCGAGAGCGACTGTCGCGAAGGAATTTGCGGTACCTGCAACCTGATGATCGATGGCCGAGCACACGGCCCCGAGAAGGCCACCGCCACCTGTCAGCTGCACATGCGTAGCTACAACGACGGCGACCACATCACCATCGAGCCGTGGCGTGCCGCATCGTTCCCGATCATTCGCGACCTTGCGGTCGACCGGTCGCCGCTCGACGCTATTCAGGAAGCGGGCGGTTACATCACCGCCCCTACCGGTAGTGCGTCCGACGCCAACCTCACCCCGGTCCCTAAGCCGGCCGCCGACGCCGCTATGGATGCCGCAGCCTGCATTGGTTGTGGCGCGTGTGTTGCCGCGTGCCCGAACTCGGCCGCCCAGCTGTTTACCGCCGCCAAGGTTATGCACATGAACCTGCTGCCCCAGGGCCAGGCCGAGCGCTGGCAGCGTACCGAGAACATGGTCGAGACCATGGAGGAATACTTCGGTTCGTGCACCAACCACGGCGAGTGCCACGAGGCGTGCCCCAAAGAGATCAGCCTCGACTTCATTGCGATGATGAACAAGGACTACGTGAAGTCCAAGATCAAGAACCGCAAGCTCTCCGGCCAGGGTTAACCCCTCCGCCCAAACGCTGGCGCACCTGGGCCGCCAAAGCGACCCGCGGTTCGCAACGCTGAATTTTTCTCGTACCAACCACCGATGCGGTGGTAATGTACGCACCAGAAAAGAACGGCGGGAAAATGACAAATACTCAGGCGGGTAACGGTAGTGCTGACGTTTTGGGCGGGCTGGTCAAGCCCCCCGGAAGCGAGCCACCAGCGGGTTGGACACCAGAGGTCCCTCGTATTCTTTTAAGTCCACCCGAGGCGGGCGTCGACGATGTCCACGCAGTGGTGCGAGCCCTCGCATCGGGATGGATCGCTCCAGCGGGCGGCGAACTGGGCGCCTTTGAGGACGAACTCGCGGCAACCACGGGAGCCGAGGCGGTTCTGGCCACCAGCTCCGGCACCGCCTCTTTGCATCTCGCACTGTTGGTGTCGGGCGTGCAACCGGGCGACGACGTGGTCGTGCAGACCGCAACGTTCGCCGCATCAGCGTTCGCGGTCCGCCACGCGGGAGCTAACCCGGTGTTCTGCGATGTCGACGAAGCCACCGGAATGCTCGACCCTGCGCTCCTTCATGATTTTCTCCAGGAGCGGGCCGCGTCGGGGCGGCTTCCAGCTGCCGTCATGCCAGTCGATCTGTACGGGGTATGTGCGAACTACGCCGCGATCGCCGCGGTCTGTGAGCCCTACGGCATCCCCATCGTGCAGGACGCCGCAGAATCATTGGGCGCCCGTTCGAATGGCCGAGCGGCTGGTACCCACGGCGACCTGGCTGCCATCAGCTTCAACGGCAACAAGATCATCACCACGAGCGGCGGCGGCGCGCTACTAGGGCCGACCGAACGAGTCCGACACGCGGCGAAACTGGCGTCCCAAGCGCGTGAGCCAGTCGCTCACTATGAACATGCCGAGATCGGGTTCAACTATCGCATGTCGAATATCTTGGCCGCCCTTGGTCGAAGCCAACTCGCAACCCTGGCCGACCGGGTCTCCAAGCGGCGGCGGGTACGCGACTTTTACCGCGCCGCATTGCCCGAACTCGGATGGATGCCCGATGGTGTCACCGAAGCACCAAACAACTGGCTCCAAGTTGCGCTCCTTCCCGAAGGAGTTCGGCCCCAGGCAGTGGCCGACCGACTCGATCACGCCGGAATCGAAGCCCGGCGAGGATGGAAACCAATGCATCTTCAGCCGGTCTTCGGACAGGCCGAGGCCATTGGCGGAACGGTCGCCGAAGGGTACTTTGCGCGGTCGTTGTGCCTCCCCAGCGGCCAGATGCTCAACTCCAGCGAGCTCGAACGGATCACCGTCGAACTCACCCACGCAATCGACGCTGAACGCCCGGTCGGCTCGGTCTACTCGATCAACAAATGACTGCCACACCGATCACCAGTGAGCTGGTCGTTCGTGAAGCGACGGCGGGCGATGTGAGCGAAGTAATCGAGGTGTGCACGTCGGCTCTCGGTTGGTCCGACTCGGATCCCAACGAGGCATTCTTCCGCTGGAAACACTTCGAAAACCCGTTCGGCGAGTCGCCCATTTGGCTCGCAACCGACGCCGGCCGCATTGTCGGAGTTCGAGCTCTCATGCGTTGGGAGCTGTCGCTCGCCGGCGGCTCCGTGCTGTCGATGGTCCGGGCAGTCGACACCGCAACCGCTCCCACCCACCAGGGGCAAGGTATCTTCACTCGCCTCACCAAAGCGGCGATCGAAGCCTCGAAGTCCAACGGCGTCGCCGCGGTCTTCAACACCCCCAACGACCAAAGCCGGCCCGGGTACCTCAAGATGGGTTGGCAGATTGTCGGGCGCGTCCCCATCGTCGTGCGACCGCGATCACCCCTGGCCCTCACGACGATGGCGAAGAGCCGCACCGCAGCGGAGAAATGGGGAGAACCGACCACGGTTGGCGAGCATCCCAGAGTCCTGTTCGAACCATCTCGAGTCGACGATCTCGAAGCACTCACGCGGTCATGTGCTGACTGCGAGCTCGTCCACACGAACCCGCGCCTGTCCTACCTCCAATGGCGCACCAGCTTTGCTCCACTCGAGTGTCGAATCATGATGCTGGGCGACACCATCGCCGACGGACTGATCATTTTCCGAATTCGAAAACGAGGCCCGCTTCGCCAGCTCTCGATTCTCGAGACCTTGGTGCCTGCCCATCAGACCGAACGTCGAGTTCGCTCGGCGATCGGTCAACTCCTTGCGGCGACCGAAACCGATGTGGCGCTCGCCACCGCGGCGACCACCGCCACAACCCACGGTCTGGTGCCCCTTCCGCGATCCGGGCCAGTACTTACCTGGCGTCCCTTGGCCAACCCGCTGCTCCCCGCACCGCCCACGTTGGGTCTGTCGCTCGGGTCGCTCGAACTTTTCTAACGCTCAGCGCACCGCGCGCACAAGGACAAACGCCTCGGCCGCATCGACGTGCACCTGCGAGCCCCGCCAACGAGCCAGTGACTCAAGAGCGACGAGCGACCGAGCCGCCGGTGGCTCTTGCACCTGACTCTCGAAACACGAAAACGCTTCGAGCTTGGTCGAGAGGTGGTCGCTGATATCCATCCACACATTTGGCGAGAACCCCGGCTCGATGGTGTGAGCGTTCCAATGGGTTTCCGATGGCGTCTCGTAGGCATACACCGCCTCGATACGTCGACCCATCGCTGTTGTTGGTCGCCAAGCAACCGAAGCCGCTGCGAAGACTCGTCGATGATCCTCGTGAAGGTCGAAAGGAAACGGGACGAACACCGTCTGCGGTTCGACCTCGGCGAAGACCTCATGGACGACCCGATTCAACTCATGCATCGGGACCTCCGGAAGCTGGGCGGCCGGAAGTTCGCGGTAGATCGTTTCGCGCACACCAAGGCAGGCGTGGGCCCGCTTGGCTTCGTCGCGCACCCGATCAAACACCGACTGATCGTAAATCGGGTGTGGGTGGACCGCACCGTGGCCGGTCAGCACAGCCACCACGACATCTGATCCTTCCGAAGCGAGTCGGGCAATGGTGCCTCCGCAACCGAGTGTTTCGTCATCGGCATGAGGCGCAAGAACAAGCACCGTCTGGCCAGCGTTTGCCTCGCGTTCGTCAATCCTGTGCATCTGACCGTCTTATCAAGTTCCCACGCCGATGCCTAGTGAGGTTGTAGGTGCGGTTGGATTTGGTCGGTTGGTTGTTGTCCGATCTTGGCCAACGTCCGAATCAGAACGGCCAGTTCGTCGTTTGGTGCTTCGGCAACAACGGCTCGACTCAGGGTATGGATCAGCGCGGAAAGGGTCTTGCTTTCCAGCCGCTTCGGAAGCAGCTCCCGAACCGCAGGATGCGCCGTTAAGCGAACGTCCTCGTTGCTCGAACGAAGCTCCTCGTGAAGTTTTTCGCCGACCCGCATTCCGGTTATCTCGATATCGATGTCGACACCCGGCTCCTGGCCCGTCAAACGGATCATCTGCTCCGCAAGGTGCATGATGCTTGCCGGTTCGCCCATGTCGAGCATGAAAATGTTCCGGCCATCGGTCATCGTCGCCGCCTGAAGCACCAACTGCACGGCCTCTTGTACCGACATGAAGAAGCGTGTCATCCGCGGATCGGTAACCGTCACGGGACCGCCCATGCGAATTTGGCGTTCGAAGGTCGGCAGTACGCTGCCCCTGCTGCCCAGCACGTTGCCGAACCGCACGCAGCTCCAGTTTGATCCCTCGGGTGCTCGGTCGAGCAGGAGTTGCTCGCCGAACCACTTGGTGGCGCCCATGACCGACGAAGGGTTCACCGCCTTATCGGTCGAAATGAAGACGAGGCGGTCGGTGCCGACCGCGGCCGCCGCCTCAAATACGGCGTCGGTACCGGCGATGTTGGTCTTGAACGCCTCGTCGGCATAGTCCTCGAGCACCGGCACGTGTTTGAGCGCCGCAGCGTGCAACACCAGTTCGGGTCGAACCGATTCGAAGATCCGGAGCACCCGGGCTCGGTCGCGAACGTTCACCAGGATCGACTCAGCCCCCACCGACGGGTCGATCTTTGCCCGCGCGTCGTGCAGGTGCGTCTCGTCGCAGTCGAGCAGCAGTAACCGCCCGGGTTCGAATTCGGAGATCTGTCGGGCGATCTCACTGCCTATCGATCCACCGCCGCCGGTAACCACGACACACCGGCCCTTGATCATCGACCGCACCGCATCGAGATCGGTTGTGACCTCGGGACGGCCGAGAAGGTCGTCGATCTGAAGATCACGAACATCACGGACCGAAACGCTCTTTTCACCGTCGTCGTCGGCGAGGAGTTCGCGAATATGGGGTACCAGCTTGAGCGGCAGCGATGCATCCTCTACCAAGCGAGTCATGCGCCGGACGGTGGAGCTGTCGGCGGTCGGGAGGGCGATCAAAACCGAATCGATGTCGTCGGCAAATTCGGCGATTCGAGAGACCGGGCCATGGACCGGCAGCCCGAGGATCCGTTTGCCAACCTTGCGCACGTCGTCATCGAGGAAGAGCACCGGCGCATAGGTATGGCCTTCGTCCTCCAACATACTTCGCACGACCTGAGCGCCCGCAGCGCCCGCACCGATAACCGCAACCCGAGTAAGCGCCTCTTCCTTTTTCGCCTCGAGAGACCGTCGCTGGACGAACAGGCGTGACTGGAATCGAAGCAGTCCACACGCCCCGGTGACAAACACCCCGCCGACCACCGGCAAGCTCAAGGGCACCGCCGACCGGTCGGCGAAGGCCACAACGGTCATCACGACGAGCGACAACGAACCGGCGCTGAGGACTCGGCGAGCCTCCGACGAGGAAGCGAGGCTCCAAACTGCGGAGTACAGGCCAAAGGACGCATTGATGCTGAGGTGCACCACCAACCCGACGGCCACGAACCACCCAAATCCCGTCCAGTACCCGGTCGGAATCCGAGCATCGAAACGCATGACGACCAAGATCGTGTAGATCCCGGTGATCATCACCGCATCGAGCAAAAGCAACGCAAGTCGTGTCTGCAGCGCGTGGGCAGTAAATCGCCCCGCGCGCGACAACGACAGTCGTCTAGTAAGTCCTATCCCGCCCATGGTTCTCCTCGTTTTGTACGCCCGCCGTAGGAGTACTGGGGTCACCCTACCGCACTTCACATCTGGAGAAAAGTGCCTTGCCCCACGAACGAATGGGTACTCGATGCAGTCCGGTTTTGGCGTTGAGTCGGGTACTCTGGCCTTCGTGGCGCTCTTGGCGGGGCCGAAAGGACAGCACCATGGATGGTCATTTCTCACGACTGGCGGGTCTTCAACGATGGCTCGATAACTCACGGGCACGAGCTACCGGAGTTGTGGTGGTTGGTTTCGCCACCCTGATAGCCATTGCGTCTGCGGCGTGGTCGAGCGGCGGCCCGGTCACCTCATCGTCGGTCGCCGAAGCGTCGACCGACCTTTCGCCAGCCCAGGCAACCAGCTCGGTTACCTCGGCGACCTCAGGAGCATGGACTGACCCCAACACATGGCGCGGTGGCAAGGTCCCGCCAGCATGGGCTCATGTTCAGATCTTGGCGGGCCACACGGTTTCGCTCGACACGTCGGCCAAGGTGTTCGGCCTCGACGTTTCTGGAGTGCTCGAGTACTCAGCCGAGAAAAGCGCAGTGCTGCGAAGCAACAGGAATGTCATCGTTGCCGGCACGCTCAAGATGGGCTACGCCGACGATCAGGTGCACCAGCTCCGGTTCGTAGATGTCGATCAGGAAGCCTTTGTCGGGGGCGGGCTCGACGTCATCGACTCCGACGTTGGCCTCTGGGTCATGGAGGACGGTCAACTCCTCGCCGAAGGACAACCACGGCGAGGCTGGTCCCGGGTGACCCACGGCATCTCCGAGGGCAAGAGGAAGATCACCGTTGAGGACGCGTCGGGTTGGCAGGTTGGCGATCGGATCGCCATTGCGCCGACCATGCCTCACGGCGACAGCGAACTCGCCGAAAGCTACGACGGGTTCCACCGCACCAAGATCCGCTCGATCAAGGGCAACCGGATCACCCTGGGACGACGGACGGTCGATGATCACCCAAAGGTGAACAAAACCTGGACCGCCGAGGTGATGAACCTGACCCGGTCGGTGATCATCGGCGGCATCAACTCCTCGAACAAAGCGCACATCTTCATCCGGTCGACAAAACCCTCACGACTGAAGTACGTCGAGATCGTCAACAGCGGTCCCGGCAAGATTCGAGACGGCGGCTGGTCGGTTAGCGGGCAGGTCGATGGTCGCTACGGACTGCATATCCACCACAGCGGCAACGGCAGCAACGGCATGCTGGTCGAGGGTGTTGTCATGCGTAACTTCGGTTTCAAAGGCTTCGTTCCCCATATGAGCCACGGCATTACCTTTCGCGACACGGTTGCCTTTGGCGGCGGGAGTACCGCCTACTGGTGGGACCAGCAAGAACGAAGCAACGACATCCTTTTTGACCGCACCATCGGCGCCAAGATCAAGTCCGAGGACGGCGTGTACTTTCTGGCCACCGGCGACAACGTCGAAGTTCGCGACTCGGTCGCCGTCGGGTCGATCGTGGTCGCCAACAGCGGAGGTTACGAGTGGGAAAACGGCGATACCGGAAGCTGGGAGTTCTCCGGCAATATCGCCCACAACCTGCGCGGCAACGGCATAAGAATCTGGCAGAACACCCAAGAAAACCACGTGTTGAGCGACTTCGCCGTCTACCACGTCGATGAGATAGCGATTCGACTTGGGGCCTATACGAACAACTACCACCTCAAAGACTTCGACATCTTCGGCTACGGCGAGTCGGGGCTCGAACTACTCGCCGTCTCGCGGCAACCGCACCAAGACCTGTCCAAGCCGGCCGGTCTGGTGGTGGAAAACGGCGTCATCGATGGCGCCGATACCAGTCCAGGTCCAAACATTGCGATCCGCGAGGGCGCCGTGCCGGGTACCTGGCCCATCACCGTCCGAAACGTGAAGCTGCGGGGACGAGCCGGCCAGAAACAACCGGCGGTATGGCTTCATGAAGGGGCAAACGACAAGAAGCTTGACTTCATCGACGTAGCGATCAGAAATGGCCCAACACCAAAGTTCTTTCTCGAAAACGGCACGGCGGTCGGTGCGGACGGCGACGGACAATCGTGGATCCGGGTGCAGAAGAACAACAACGCCTGGCGCCTCCGGCCCGCCGACCAGAACCGCGACAACGGTGCGGATTTCCGAGAGGCCTGGAACGCCTGGTCGGTCGCTATTGCCCCGTTTGCTCCTACGAAGTGGGGCAACGGCACGGGATTGTTGGCTGAGTACTTCGACGACCTCCGCCTGAAGAAAAAGCACTTTGAGTCGATCGACCCCTACATCGAGTTCTTCGAAACTCAAGACCCGATCTACCACACCATCAATTCGAGTCGAACCGGCGCCCGCTGGACCGGCTCTATCGAGGCCCAACAGACGGGTCAGCACCGGTTGATTCCCCAGGGCGAAATGGTGCGCCTCTGGGTCGACGGCAAACTCGTCGTGAATAGCTGGAACAAGCCGTTGACCGACTCCGGGTTCCTCAGTTTCCGAGCCGGGCAGCGCTACCAAATTCGGCTCGAGGTCGGCAACCGACTGGCGACCGATCAGCTGCATTTCTTTGCCGACCTGATGTGGCTACGGCCCGGCGAATCGGTTCCCGAGTACATTCCACAGAGTCAGCTGTACCCGCCTGCCGGGGTCGCGGACCGGCCATTTGTTCGCAACGACCCCGCCGTCGCTCGCTCGAACTAGTCCCCCAGCGGGCTCATCGCTGCGAGCCGATCGTTGGGGTGATCCACAACGCTCCTATCACGGCGGCCAGTATCAGCACTGCCCCTGCCGTCGCAGCAAGGACACTCGCCTGCCCACCAGCCAGGCGCGACCAGCAAACGATCGCTATCGCATAGACCCCAAGCCGCACGGGTGGCCGGGTCTCGCCAAAACCGAACGCTATGGGAGCTAGGGCCATCGCCGAAACGCACGCCGCAGCCGCCACCCACGACGACCCACGAAACGACGCGTCGGCAACCGTGACCCAGGCGAGCAGACCGGCGATGGCCGCCGTGGTCACCAGGCCAAAGGGTGCAAGCTTGGCGAACCAGATCAGTGCGCCAGCGAGAACGGTCGGAAGTACCAAGAGCCGAAGCAGGTCGGTTTCGGGAACACAGAGGTACAACCCAACCACCGCACCACACAGGATCATCGAGACATCACGACGAGCCCCGACATCGGCGTTCCGGATTCCCCACACGGCGGCCGAGAGGGCGACGATCAAGGCGGTGGCCGCCGCGAACACCACCGACGGCTGCCGGTCGGCGAGCGTGAGCGAAGAAAACGAGGCCGACAGCGTGGGCCGAGTAAACGCCGTGACAACGAGCCACACGGTCAGTAACAAGAACCCCGCGCCGACGGGCGGGGCGTCGGACCGGGGAGCGTCGATCACAGCTCCGGGCGTCCGGACCGAACCGCCGACTTCACCAACGCTCGGTGATAGAACTCGAACATCTCGTCGGCACTGCGACTAATGGTGAACCGTTCAGAGAACCGGCGCTGGGCCAGCACCGAGCGCTCGTGTGCTGATCGAGGGTCGCCCAACACATCAAGGATCGCGCTAGCGAGCTCGTCAGGCTCGGCGGCATTGACCAAAAGAGCCTCGGCGTCCGATACGACTTCTTTCACCTGAGGAAGGTCGCTCGCCACGGCCGGGCAACCGACCGCCATCGCCTCGAGGAGGACGCCCGGGAGGCCTTCTCGACGCGAAGGCAGCACAAACACCTGAGCCGCGGCCAGCAACACCTTCGTGTCGGTTCGGTAGCCGAGTAGATGTACCGAGTCGCCCAATCCGGTTCGCTCGATGATCGACTCCAAGAGGTTGGTCGCCTTGCCCGTACCTCCAGCGATTACCAACACTGCGTCGGGGACCTGTTCGTGCACGGTGGCAAATGCTTCGAGCAAGCGATCGAGACCCTTCGGGCGCTCGTGCCGCCCAATGGCGAGGACCAACGGCCGGTCGCCGATCCCGAGCTGCAACCGCACAGCCGACTGAGTTCGGTCGTCAACGGTCGACATCAGCGAACGTTGACGACCTCGATGTACCACTTCGATCCTGCTGTCGGGGTACGCCAGGTTCCGAGACATTGTCTTGGCCACGTGATGGGAGACCGCATGAAGTCGCGTGGTGAGTCGCGCCGTGCAGGCATCGAGCGTTTGAGCGAGTCGAAGTCGGAGCCTCGGGATCGAGTCGTCTTCGATCTGGTCAGGGCCGTACCGTTCGGTTGGGAGGGTCGACACCACCGGTGTACGACACACAAAGGCGGCTATTCGACCGCAGATGTCCGCGTCGAAAAGCGACGTATGAACAACATGGGGCGAGCGGTCGCGGATGAGATCGTGGAGCGCCAGAATCCAGCCGACGCGGGTGTGCTGGTAGGACAAGTCGTGAAGCGGGACACCGAGCCCCACGACCTCGGCCGACAGCCCTGGCCTGTCGTGGAGCACCGCGACCTCAGGCTGGATTCCACGTTCGATGAGGAACGGGAGGATGGCCACGGTGGAATGTTCGGCACCCCCGGGCGCCAAGCTGTCGAGCACCAGCAAGACCCGAAGCGGCGGACTCATCGGGCGATGCCAACGACCGCCGGCCAGCGGCGCCGGCCAACCGGCGGTACCCACGAGGCCGCCAACCGAAGCCAACGACGGGAGTCGGTCGGATCCAACCGGGCCGCCCGCCCCAAGTGCTTCCGCGCCCGCCCGTAGTCACCGCACTTGGCGGCGTTCACGCCCGCGATCGATCGGTAGTCGGCGAGCACCGACGGAATTCGTGCCAGGGTGGGCGTGTGATGCTCAAGGATGTACTCGGCGCCGTGAAGTAGATCGGCCGGCTGGCTGAGGGGCCGATTGGCGGGCGACCGACGCTCGATCGTAATGAGTGCCTGGTCGGTGTACGAGGAGGTTTGTCCTCGCGAAGCGAGCATGGGCAAGGTCCGAAGCAGCAACTCCGACTGGTGGCTTACCCGAAGGTCTTCCGCGTAGCCGCCGGCCTCGCGGACGACATCGGCGTCGATAGCGAAGGTTCCAGCGAGAAAGGTGCCCACCACGCCGGGATACAGCGGATGCTGCAAGCCCCCGTAGAACAAGGGATTTTGGCCGTGCTCATCGATTGCGGTGCAGGCACAGGAACTAATGCCGGTTTGCGGGCCGATCCCCGCGTGGAGCCCGGCGAGCCAACCCGGCTCGACCGGATCGTCGTCATCGAGGAACACAAGAAACCGACCCCAGCTGTTTTCGATGCCGGTGTTTCGAGCAGCGGAGAGACCACCATTTGGTCGATTGATCACCCGCACTCGCGGGTTGCGAATGCTGGCTAGCCGTTCAGCGGTGTCGTCGGCCGAGCCATCGTTGACCACGACGAGTTCAAAGTCATCGAAGGTTTGCGCCAGGACCGACGCGACCGCGCTCTCGATGCGGTCGCCGCGGTTGTAGGTGCACAGCACGACGCTTATCTCTGGTCGCTGACTCATGAGCAACCGTCCACGAACGGCGTCAGCACCTTCGCCCACGCATCAGCTACCGACTGAAGACTGTATTTCTCCCCGACCTGTTGTTGAGCTCGATGACCCATCTGCACCAGGTTGGGTTCGGCCGTGAGGAGCGAGCTGGCCAACGCCTTGGGGTCCCCTGGATCTACGAGGTAACCGGTCAGCCCTTCGGTGACGATCTCCTCGATGAAGCCCACCCTGGTCGCCACCGCTGGGAGGCCGACCATCGCTGCCTCGATCACCACCCCCGGAAGGCCTTCGGTCAGGCTGGGCAGAACTAACACGTCGCCGCCGGCCAGCACCCGCTCGGGATCGGAACGCTCGCCGAGAATCGACACGCGTCCTGGCCCCACCAACGCGGCGGCTTCGGCGACCTCTCGACGCGTTGGGCCATCGCCGACCAGCGCCAGATTCCAGCGAGGCGGGAGATGCTCGAGCATCAAGACTGCGTCGTCGATCGCCTTTTCCGGACTCATCGCGCCGAGACAAATCGCCAGCATTGCGTCGTTGTCGAGCCCGAGCTCGTCGCGCATCTCGGCGCGACTACCAGAATCGCGGGGCGGAAAATCCTCGGCAGCAACGCCCCGGGGAATCGCCGTAACTCGATCGGCGGGAATCTTTACCACCTCGACCAGGCGCCGCTTCGTCTCCTCGGTCAGCGACACCACCGCGCTGGCCCGACCAAGGCACCATCGTGAGGTGGCACGACGACGGACCGAATTCATCCAGAAGTACGGATCGCCAATGTTTCGATACACGAACGGGGTCGAATGACCAACGGTGGCGAGCGCGGTTGCGGGAAGCGTGGTCGATCCGTGGGCGATAACGACCTGAGCTGTCGATGCCTGCTTGCGAAGCGCGCGCAAGGTTGGCCCGCCCAATCGACTTGACCCGAGCGTGGCGACATCGAGTCCGGGCCCCGAACCCGGGCACAGGGCTACGGTCCGCACGGAGAATCCACGGGCCTCCAGCTCGGGCTCGAGCGCCACAGCGAACCGCTCCGCACCGCGGCGAATCGTGGTCGTGATCACCTGCAACACGTCGACGTCGGCCAATTCGTCCACTCAGTAACCTCCCAAGACGCCGTACCGCCGCCCGAAGTCAAGGGTGCGTTTGAACGCGGCCAGGCTCGCCCCGTAGAGAACGATGGTGCCGAGCAACAGCACCAAGAGCGACACCGCAAGCGACGGCCCGGTGAGCACGTCGCCCTCGACCATGAGAAGCCGCCGAACAGCACTGATCACATAGGTGTGCGGCAACAGATACGACAGCGGCCGCAGCCACCACGGCAGCATGGCGATCGGAAACAGCGCCCCCGACAGAATCGACGCAAACAGGTTGTAGACGGCGACCACCGGATCGGCCTTCTTCGACAAGAGTCGTACGCTGGCTGCAAGGGTGCCGATGGCGTGAGACGCCGCAACGCCGAGCGCCAGGACGAGAAGGGCCTCGGGCAGATTCGTCCAACGGATCTGCGCGCCAAGGGCCAGCCCGAACACGCCGGTGATCGTGCCGTTGATGACACTTAGCGTAATGGGCCACGCCGCGAGGGCGAACGGAAGCGAATACCAGCTGATCGGCTGCACCAGGAACGTCTCGAACCTGCCCTGCTGGATTGCGGAGTCGAGCGCAGTACTGAACGAAGACAAGCCGCCCGCAAGCGCCGAGTTCACAAAGAACCCGATGATGACAAAGGTGTAGTAGTCGAAACCGACCGCCGCCGTGGAGTCGACCAGCCGAGCGACGAACAGGTAGATAACGGGCAGGATCGCTGGCCCGATGATGTTGTTCAGCAAGATGACCAGCGGGTAGGCAAAGGTCTCGGTGACGCCCAGCCACACGAATGCTCCGGTGACCCGCCGGGCCCTCAGCATTGGATCGGCCACGTTCATTGGAGTCCCTCGATCTCTCCCGATACCAACTTGTGGAACAGCAGTCGCAACGGCATGGCGACTCGTTCGAAGGAGGTAACGGCGGAGGTGGAATAGCCGAGGTAGGCCAGAACGGTTCCGATTGGTTCAGCGGTGGCGACCTCGAGCACATCGCCGACGATGTCGACCTCGAAGAAGGGCTCGGCATCGAGTCGCCGTCCGAGAGACAGGACATCCACGCCGGCGGCGAACTCGATGCGGTACCGGGGTGCCTCCCAAATCTTTCGGAGCTCGGCGAGGTTCCCGTTGTGGATCATCCGACCGTGGTCGAGGAAGACGACGTTGTCCTCTAGAGCATCGATCTCCTCCAACCGGTGCGAGCTCAGCACGATCGACATTCCGTGCTGCGCCGACAACCCTTCGATCAGGCACAAGATTTCGTGAGCTCCGATCGGGTCGACGGTCGAGGTTGGTTCGTCGAGGATGAGCACTTGGGGTTGATGAAGCAACGCGGCCGCCAGTTGCAGCCGAGCCTTCATACCTGTCGATAACGAGGTGGCCGCCGAGTCGCGAGAGGACAAGATTCCGACCTGGTCAAGTGCCATCTCGACCCGCCCGGCCAGCTCGCCGCGCGGAATATTCTGGAGCTTCCCGCGGAACTCAAGGTTCTGTGCACAGGTGTGGCGCAGCATGAGGTTGCGGTCTTCGGCGGGCATGTAGCCGATCGTCGACCGGACCAAGCGCCCTTCGTCAACGTCTCGCCCCAAGACTCTCGCGGTGCCACTGGTGGCGGTCGTGAGTCCGGTGAGAATCCGAAACAACGTGCTTTTGCCAGCTCCGTTCGGGCCGACGATCACACACGTCTGGCCCCGATCGAGCTCGAAACTGACCTGGTCGAGCGCCACAACTGGCTCTTTGATCGCCGACTTCAGCAAGAGGCGCAGCAGCGGCGGCGACGGCAAGAACGTCTTGCACAACCCGTCGACCGACAACGCCGGCGGGCCGCCCGGGGGCTTGCTTACTGTGGGCGGTGGAACGGCAACGTTCTTTGGCGCGAGCGTCAGGCGCTCGGTACTCGACCCGTCGATCGCTCCCGAAGGACCCACACGTCCAACGTCAATAGCCTCCGCCACTATTTCCCGCCTGTTCTGTTTCGTGTTCCGCAACACGCTATCCGCCTAGTTGGTTCAGTCTAGGTAGGTGGGTTCTCCCATCACAAGTGCCAACGTTGCCGAGTGTTGGATCGGTCGTCGGATTCGGAATCGAACGACCACGGCGGCCACAATGGGCAAAACTCGCCCCGGAGCGGAGGGCCGACATGAAGATTTTGCATCTCACCACAATCGCCATGAGTCATCAGTTGCTCTTGCGCCCCCAACTGCTTGCGTTACGCGATGCAGGGCACGAGGTGGTCGCCGTTAGCGCCGACGGCCCCGAGGTGGCGCAGCTGCAGAACCAGGGCATTCGTCACCGGGTCATCGACGGCTCGACCAGAGGGTTCGATCTGCGGGCCGACCGCCGGGCAATCAGCTCCTTTTGCACGGTGGTTCGAGACGAACAACCCGACCTCGTGCATACGCACAACCCAAAGCCCGGCATCTACGGGCGGATCCTCGCGCGTGTGCTCGGTGTGCCGCGGGTGGTCAACACCGTCCATGGCCTCTATGCGACCGACGACGATTCCTTCCAGAGACGAGCGGCCGTCTACGGACTCGAAGGTTTGGCCGCCACGTTCTCTCACCTCGAACTGGTGCAGAGCATCGAGGATGTCGAGCTCATGCGTTCTTGGCCGCACCTTCCTGGTGATCGGGTGAGGCATCTCGGCAACGGTATCGATGTGCGTCGATTCTCACCGTCTGACGAGGACCGCCGGGACGTCCGCCGCGAACTGGGCCTCACCGAAGATGCAGCGGTGGCGATCGCGGTTGGCCGGTTGGTCTCCGAGAAGGGGTTCAACGAACTCTTTTCTTCCTGGCCCAGTGTCCGAACCAACGCCGAACGAAACGGTTTGCCCTTGCCTCACCTGCTCGTGGTGGGAATCGACGATCCCCAGAAAGCCGATGCCCTCCCCCGCGACGTCATCGCCCGCGCCAAAGCCGACGGGGTTCAGCTTCTGAGCCATCGAGACGACGTCGATCGTTTGCTGCGCGCTTCAGATGTTTTTGTGCTGCCGTCGTATCGGGAAGGAGTACCCCGAGCCGCCATGGAGGCGGCAGCGACGGGACTCCCGATCGTGGCCACCGACATTCGCGGATGTCGACAAGTAGTCGACGACGGTGCGAGTGGACGCCTCGTTCCCAGAATGACCGTCGAACCCCTTGCCGATGCGCTGTCTGAACTTCTGCATGACGCTGCGTTGCGGCGAGCGTTCGGAGCAGCCGGTCGGGCGAAGGCCGAGCGCGAGTTCGATGAGCGTGATGTGATCGCTCGTTTGCTCGATGCCTACGCCGAATTGGGCGTCAGCTGACCACCGTTGGTCAGTTCTGCCGGTCGCGGTACCGGCGCGAGTTCATTCGCGTCCGCAGCTGTCCCTCGAGACGCATTCCGCCATCGAGCTTGTTACGGAAGAAGCCAAACCCATCGCTGCGTTGTACGGGCGATCGCTCGAGTCGGAACGGGTTCGTCGATCCGTACGGGTTCTGGCCCGCGTGCACGATCGCGGCACTCCTATGCCGTGACCGGATCAACTGCTCGACCTCGCTGCTGCCGAGAACACCCTTGGGATAGGCGAAATGGTCGGCGGGCACTCCGAGTCGATCTTCGATGAGTCCGGCCGCCCGGTCGAGTTCGCTCGCGGCGGTCGCGGCGTCGACTTTGTCGAGGACCGCATGGGAGTGCGTGTGGGAGCCGACGGTAACGAGTCCTGTCGAGATCATCTCGGCGAGGGCGGCCCACGACAACGGAACGCCATCGTGATCAAACGGGCGTTGCTGTTCGACGAACTCGGTTGCGATGTAATAGGTGGCGGGGACCTGATGGTCCACGAGAACGGGAAGGGCGTGATCCATAAAATCCGCAGTCCCGTCATCGAAGGTCACTACGACCGGGTCCGAGTTCGGGGGAAACGATGTCCCAAGTTGACCCAATCCGTCGTCGAGAGTCACCGCTCGGCCGCTCTCGCCGAGCCACGCCATCTGCTCGGCAAACACCGACGGTGCAACGTCGAGTTCAAGTTCGGTGCCGCCACCAATTCGGTGATACTCGAGCACGACGAGCCCTCGGGCAGGAGGCCGGAGCTTGTCGAACCCGGCAGCGGCACACTTCACCGTTTGCTGAACCGTTCGACGCAAACCGCGCCGCACCCGATCGCTTGCCGTCATATCGCCGCCGCCTTTAGATACGTTGAACCATCTCGGTGTCACCTGGTAGGGTACTGTAAAATTTGAACGTGCTCCGTACTCGGATGTGCGTTCGGGCTACATCAGTAGCGGCGGTATTCGGCGGAAGAGCGGCGCATAAAGGCGGCGCGAAAGGCGGGCAATTCAGTGAAGTTTCGCGACTATTTGGAGATCCTTCGGCGACGATGGTGGATCGTTGCGGCGATGATCTTTCTTGGTATCGGCGCGGTTTGGATGATCGGCGCACCAACCAGCGCAGCCACGACGTACTCCGGTTCGCTCACGCTGGCGGTTCGAGATACCGGCTCACCAACGTCGGTGCTGCTCTATTCCTATGTTGCCAACGAGACTGCGGCGATCAGCGAGTTGGTAGCCAACGATCTTGGGCAGGACTACTTTGACGAGGGCGAGGCGACCACCGCCGAGATCGTGGCCGACCGGGCTAGCGCGTTCGCTGAGCCCGAGATCGGAACGATCACCTTGGCCGTGGTCGGCATGGATTCCCAGGCCCAGGTAGGCCAGACAATCGACGCCTTCGCGCGACACATCACCGAGTACGGCCGTCAACGGCGGATCGACGAACGAGACTCGTCGCTTGCGACGCTGGCCGCCCGCGAAAGGTTGTTGGTCCGAGAAGTGGGCGACATGCAGGAACGCCTCGACTTCATCACTGGGCTACAGCCCGAGTCACAAGTGGAGCGCGGCATTCCAGCCGATCGGATCCTCGAGACAACGATCAGCGCTCGTTTGGGTGCCCTGAACATCGTGTTGGCAGACATCGAAGCCTTGGACGCGCTTACCGACGCCGAATTGAACCCCCTTGAGGTGGTCGGTTCGGCAACGATCAAAGAACAACCAGGACCCGCTGATCCACTTGGTTAC
Source organism: uncultured Acidimicrobiales bacterium (assembly GCA_938038815.1). Classification (GTDB taxonomy): domain Bacteria; phylum Actinomycetota; class Acidimicrobiia; order Acidimicrobiales; family SHLQ01; genus CALLQB01. Next base: position 78,565 of record CALHTF010000059.1, read on the forward strand.
CGCGGGCGACTAGCGGTAGCGGTAGCTCTCGCCAGCCTTCTTGGGATTGGTTTGTCGCTCGGGCTTCACCGCTTCGACCCCAAACTCTACGACCGACGCGACACCGAGAACGCGCTGCGGCTCCCGGTACTCGTTGAGATCCCGGAGCTGCCCCGCAAGCTTCGACGGACCAGGAAACCCGTCCTTATCGATCAGCCTTCACACCCGGCCGCCGAGGCTTTCCGTCAGCTGCGCTCAGCGGTCAGCCGACTCACCGGCCCGGCCACAAAATCCGGGCGAGCGAGAGACGAAGGCTCGGTGCTCCTCGTGGTGTCGCCATCGGAGGGCACGGGTAAGTCGACCACGGCAGTCAACCTGGCGGTCGCGGCTGCCGAAGCCGGTATCAACACGCTGCTGGTGAGCGCCGATCTCCGAAAGCCGATGCTTCACAAGTCCTTCGACGTTGTCGTTGGGGCGGGACTAAGCGACGCGATCGCGCAGCCCGACGCTCTTCACTTGGACCACTACACCCAACCCTCGGGAATCGATCGGCTCGACCTGTTGCTCCATGGCACCGGACGAACCAATCCCGGAGAATTGTTGGGCAGATGCGGGAAGCTGTTCGAAGACGCCCGGGCCGACTACACCCTGGTCATCGTCGACAGTCCACCGATGCTCATCGGAAACGACGTCACGGAGCTAAGCCGCTTTGTCGACAGCGTGCTCGTGGTAACTCGTGCCGGTCGAACCACCATCGACGAGAGCCGGTGGCTTGACGAAACCACCCAGCGACTCAATATGGCGACCGTTGGTGCGGTGCTCGTTGGGTCTACCCCCGAGATCGCCAGGAGCCGATCGCTCAGGCGATATGGCGAGGCGACGATCTCCCAGCGTATTCGCGGCCGCATCAAGCGTATGATCCGTCCGCCGGTACCCGATCTCGCAGAAGCGATGGCCCTTTCGGTCGAGGACGACGAGGTCGATTCCGACACTGCGTCCACCGCCGAACTGCCAGAGCTCGACCGGGACGACGAGTTCGCTGCGTCGCCTCGCTAAGGCGGAGCAGGTGCGCTGCCTCTGGCTAACCAAGGGACTCGGACGCGGTGGCGTCGAGCGCTTACTGGTCGACCTGTACTCATTGTTCGACCGCACCCAGTTTGAGATCGACGTCGCGTACGTGCTTCCCCACAAGGACGCCTTTCACGACACGATCGAAGCGATGGGATCAAAGGTGTACTGCCTCGGCGTGGCCGGCGAACGGCTGCCCGTGTGGATTGGCCGACTCCGAGCCTTGCTCGATGAGGGCGACTACGACGTCGTGCACACGCACGCGCCCGTCCCGGCTATCGCCGCGCGCTTCGCAACCATGGGAAGTAGCCGCCCGCGGTTGGTGCACACCGAACACAACATGTGGGACCGATACCACCCGGCAACCCGCTGGCTAAATGCCCTCACCTACGGTCGGAACACCTCGGTGGTTGCGGTGTCCGATGCGGTGGCCGGCTCGATCGACCCACCTTCGTGGGTCCCAAGGTTGCCAACCACAACAACCATTCGCCACGGCACGGTGCTCCGGCCTCAGCAACGGGTCACCGTCAAGGAACGTCGAGCGAAGCGAACTGCACTCGGGCTTCCACCCGACGCCGTGATTATCGGAAACGTCGCGAACTTCACGCCGAAGAAGAACCACGAAGCCCTGCTGCAAACACTCGTACCGCCCGGCGCCGAACACGACTCTCTCGAGTCGGCCCACGTGGCACTCGTCGGAGCTGGCCCGCTCGACGAGCAGCTTCGGCGCCGGGCGGTCGAACTCGGCGTGGCCGAGCGGATTTACTTTCTAGGAAGCCGAGACGACGTCTTTGAGATCCTGCCGCTGTTCGATGTTTTCTGTCTGAGTTCGAACTTTGAGGGGTTTCCGATCGCCCTCGTCGAGGCGATGGCCGAAGGATTGGCCTGTGTTGCTACCAACGCAGGCGGGATCGGGGAGATACTCGTCGACCGCTACAACGGCCTGATGGTGGAGACGTCCGATATCGACGGGCTCCGGTCGGCCCTTCACACCATGATCACCGATCATGAACTTGCCGACCGGTGCGGAGTGAACGCCCGGCGAACCGCCGAGGGTCTCGATCTGCGCAACGCCGCCACCACCATGAGCGAGATGTATCTCAACGCCCTAACGAGTAGCCCAAACGATCGGCTTCGCGAAGGCCAGGGCGTATGACCGACAGCACCAATATCGCCGAGTCTGAAGTTTTCCCGCGGCGAGCGGCCCCGCCGATCAGCCGACCAGAGGACTATGGCACCGAAAGCCGGTACCACGTCGCAATCTTTGGCGGCTTCGTCCTCGGGGCGGCGTACCTCGTGTTCATCCTTCGCGCCGTTGCAACCACCGATTACAGCGAGTGGGCCGGATTTGCCCTTGCGCCGCTTCTGTTCATGCTCAGCGTGCCGCTCTTGACTCGAATGTTGCGGGCGCACGAACCGGATCTCGTTATCCGACAAATCGTCATCGCCGGCCTGGCGTTCAAGCTGGCCGGGGCGTTCGCCCGCTTTTACGCCAACGTTTGGTTCCTCGGAACCGGTGATTCCCAGTCCTATTCCGACTACGGGACGGGTATCTCGAGCGAGTTTCGCCAGTTCGTTTTTTCGGGCCCCCTGTTCACCGAGGCGGTTCCCGAAATCAGCGGCACGATGTTCATCCGACTGCTGACCGGCGCGGTTTATACGGTGATCGGCCCGTCGATGCTCGGCGGATTCGTCGTGTTCGCGTTCATGTCGTTCTGGGGGCAGTACCTGTTCTACCGAGCGTTTCGTATCGCCGTGCCCGACGGGCTCCACCGCCGGTACTCGGTTCTGGTCTTTGCCCTGCCGTCGATGGTGTTTTGGCCATCGTCGATCGGCAAGGAGGCGTGGATGATCACCATGTTGGGCCTGTGCGCGTACGGCCTCGCCAGGGTGTTACGCCACCTGTCGTTGGGATACAGCGCAATCCTCGCATCCTTCGTCGGAATGGGCGTGATACGACCGCATGTGGCTGCCATTGCGGGTGTTGGCATCGGTGTGGCGGTGATCTTGCGGCGCTCGGACGGTCAATCAGGATCGACGGTCAAGAAGGTATTTGGGCTCCTCCTTTTGGTGGTCACCGCCGGCGTACTCATGAGCCGTATGCAGGCGTTCTTCTCGTTCACCGACAACTTCACGGTCGAGAGCATCCTCGATGAAACCTCGCGACGAACCGGCCAAGGCGGAAGTCAGTTTTCTGGGGGTCGTGCTACCGGAGTCGCCGGCCTTCCATGGGCCGTGCTCACCGTGTTGTTCCGTCCCTTTCTGTTCGAGACCAACAGCGCGGTCACCGCCATTACGTCGCTTGAGGGCACGGTGTTGTTGGGCCTGTTCGTGACCAATATTTTCCGACTGGCTCGGTTACCGGCGTTGATGGTCAAGGTGCCCTTCATCGGTTTTGCGTTGGCGTACACCATCATCTTCGCGTTCACTTTTTCGTCGATCGGGAACTTCGGAATCCTCGCCCGGCAACGAACGCAGTTGTTCCCGGTGGCCGCCATGGTGTTGTGCGTGCCCTACGACCGTGCCGTGCGTACCCGTTCCGATGCCATCGGCGGTGACTCTCGTGATCTCGACGGCCTCGCCCTAGATGGCAAGGTCTCGGATGCGGCGGACACAGCGGGGAACGACAACCTCTCGGATCTGGCGATATACACCGAGCACTGGGACGAGTCCCCCGAGTCCCTGGCCCGCCAGAAAGAGCGGTGGCCATCCATTTTCGAAGATCGTGCTCGGCCGCCGAGCGATCCTTACGAGTGAATCGACTCGGCCCTGCATCGAAACGTCGGCGCCCTGGTCTGCCAGTTGGACAAACTCCATGGTGCCGAAGTTTTCGTAGTGCACCATCTGAGCCATCAAGGAGCGTTCCTCCTCGGTTGGGAAGAAGAGCATGCGGGCATGAGCGCGAGCGACCTCGTCGGGGTCGGCGACGATGCCAACAGTAGCGACCGCATCGGCTCGACAGAGCGACACAAACGCCCGTCGGATCTCGTCCTGCACCGGTGCTACCAGCCGATGGAACATCTCTCGTTCGACCGCGTGATCTTCGAGCACCGCGTCGACCCCGCCAACCCCTGGTCGATAGCGTTTGACGCTGCCATGGTCCGCTTGAAGCAGAATCTCAAAGATCGATTTGAAGTGTCGGAAAATTCGATGGGTCGAGGCGGGATGGGCTTCATCGAATAGCAGGCCGTAGCGCTCCGCTGTCGTGCTCGACCCCGCGCTAGTGAGCCCGATGTAGTGGCCGATCACCGGACGCGAAGCGCCAACCACCGCTTGCAGATGATCCTGCATGGTGCCCTTCCACCCGACGTCGACGATATGAAGTGGCCCGGTCGACCCCGCGGCGCACTCATCGATCAGGGCGCCCAGCAACTCGCGTTGTTCGAGGCGTTCACGCTCGAACACCTGGCTCACGTGATCGCTGCTGCGAAGCACCTCGAGGTCGAGCGGGCGGTCGAGGACGCTCTGGTCGAGACCCAACCCTTCGGTGTCGATACCGAGGCTCGACAGCACGTCTCGGTTGGACATGTTCGGATACTGGGCAACGACGCCTGCGAACTGCTCTTCAGCGAGCGGCCCACAAGCTGGTAGCAGGGTCGAGCGCCGCGAAACCATCAGATAGCTCGTGTCGATCCGGGCCCCCGATGCCTTGGGTGCAAGGTCTTGGTAGAGCTCGAATACTTCCTTGAGGAATTTGCCCTCGCGAGCAAGAAACAGGAAACGTTCGACTCCGTTGGCCCTACCTTCTGCGTGGAGCCGTTCGACGAACGCGTAGAGCGAAACCGCCAACTCGCCAAAGCCGCCGGGGCTCTCGTGCTCGGCTTTCACCACGTGCCGCACGTGGGCCCGCCGGGCGATGTGCGAGCTCTCCCATCGGCGCTCGAGACGTAGGCGAAGCGACGAGGTTGGCGGTTCGGCCGGTGCGAGTAGATAGGTTTCGAGGCCGTGTTTCTCGGCCATCTTTTGATCCGAGTGCGGGTTGTCGCCCACCATCAAAACCGTCGGATCAGCGGCATCGACCAGTCCGAGAGCCACGGGATAGAGCCGACCGCTCGCCTTGTTCAGCCCGTGGTCGCACGACACGACCACCTCATCGAAGAGGTCATCGATTGCGTGATGCTCGAGCATTCGAGCAAACCAGGGATGCGGTATGTGGAAGTCGCTCACCAACACCACACGACTGTGCGGCGCGGCCTTGCGGAGCACCGCAACCAGGTCCACCGCCAACTCTTGGGCCGCCAGCTCAAGTCGCATCTCGATCTCAACGGCGAGTTCGGCGAACGACTCGGCGTCCAGGGTCGAGTCGAACCCGTGCCGGTCGACCAGAAGCTCTCGCCACCGGATCGCCAAGTCATCGAGTCGATGCTCATCGTCGGCACCGGTGGATGAACACGCCGAACGCAGCTCAGCCTCGGCATCGAGCCGGCAGGCCAGGGCCTCCGCTGGGGAGAAGCATCCTTTATAGCGCTCGCTGACGAACCGGGCGCCCGCCACCTTGAGTTGCTTTCCCGAAACCGAACGGCGCACAACCGTCTCGAAGTAGTCCACGAAAATGGCGTCGGGGTCGAGCCGTTCAAGGCGGCTGGCCAGCTCATCCGTTTCGGTCACCGAAGCACACTCGCGACTAGCCTGGTAAGCGGCGGCGTGCACTTCGCACGGCGGGGAAGAGGAGAGTGCAGATGGCGGGATTGGCGACACGCGCGCCGATGAAGATCAAGGCGCCCATTTTGGCGGCGTCCGAGCGCGTCAAACAGGAGATTCAAATCAGCGACGAGCGTCGAACGCTCAGTTGGATCCGCGCTGGTCGCGACGTCTGCTACGACGCCGAACCTGAACCACTGGTGACGATTCGCATCGCCACCTATGGCACCGGAAGAACCGTCGTGGACCGAGCGGTACGTTCGGCCTTGGAACAGACCTATCAGCACCTCGACATCGTGGTGGTCGGCGATTGTTGTGCCGAGGACACGGTGCAGGCGATGGGCGAGGTTCTCGACCCGCGGGTCCGCTTTGTGAATCTGGCCGAGCGAGGCAACTATCCGCCTATCGCCCACTTGCGGCGCAAAGTTGCGGGCGCTCATCCAATGAATGTGGGCAACCAACTCGCCAAAGGCCGATGGATCGCTCCGTGCGACGACGACGACGAACTCACCCCCGACCATGTAGAGGTTCTGCTGTCGGCCGCCCACGAGCGTCGACTCGAGATGATCTACAGCAAAGCCGAGGACGAAACCGAGCCCGGTGTTTGGACAAGCGTCGGGAAACAGCCCCTGGCCCGCGGCGATGTCGCTCACGGCTCGGTGATGTTCCGTTCCGAGCTGCGATTCATGCCGTACTCGCTCACCTGTTGGAAACGAAAAGAACCAAGCGACTGGAACCTGTGGCATCGAATGGAACGGATCGGTGTGCGGACCGGATTTCTCGATCACGTCACGTATCGCCATTATCTGTCCGAAGCTGGGCGGACACAGGTTGCCGCTGGTTCCTCATCTGCTCATTGAGCTGATCGGCGAGCGACCCCATCGTCAAGGTTTTGAGTCGCCCGGCGCTTCGGTGGCGGGCGGCCGCCGCGCAGATCCGGTCGAGCGCCGCAAATGACGCCTCTGGTCGATCACGGAGGTTGTGGGGGTGGAACCACAGGTGAAACAGCGAGCCATTGGCCACTGCCTGGTCGAGGCGTCGTTCCATCTGGCGGATCCAGAGTCGCCAGGTGCGGGGCCGAGCATCGACGTCGAACAGCACCGTGGCGGGAAGGTTCCATATTCCGTCCTCGTAAAGCGGACGAACCGTGGTGCGCTCGGAACCGGTGACCATGTCGACCACGCGGTCACCAAGCCCGGAGGGCGCGACCACATCGCGGCGCCCTCGATAGGCAACGAATCCCTGCTCGGCTAGTACATCGACGTGGCCGATCCGGTTTCGAGGGTGAACCATCGAGCGCAGCGTGGCGCCAACCGAAGCTGCGGCGTCGAGCGATGCCTGCACCTCCGACGCAAAGCTCTCGCGGCTACAGCCAGGATCGCCAGCGATGATGTGTGAGAAGCCGTGCGACGCAATCTCGTGCCTAGCGGTCGCCGTTCGGATCGACTCGACAACGTCGGGGCCGTACCAGATCGGATCCGCGTCGACCGAGCTACAGGGGTCATCGGCAAACCAATCCCCGTGGAACCAGTCGTACTCGGGGCGCACGATCTCGGGGTGTTTGACCCCATCGACGGGACGGCAGCTCGACAGGAAAAGATGACCGACGACCGCCCACGTAGCCGGGATGTTGTGGTGGTCGAACAGGTCGAGCAGCCGATCGAGGTCGGCCCGCTCCTGTTCGTAGCGGTAGGTCTGCTCCGGGCGGTGCACCAACCCCCAAGCCATCTCGGTGTCGATCGAGATAACGAAGGCCGCCTCCGAACTATGAGCCATTCTGGATCGACCGGAACCACGAGACCGTATGACCAATTCCGCAAGCCACATCAACGGGGGTGACCTCGGGAAACAATGCTTGAAGACGCGTCGGGTCGGCCTTTGAGTGTTTGATATCGCCCGGTCGGGACTCAACGTGGTCACGCTCGATCGGTTGGTCGAGCTCGGCCGAGATCAATTCGATGATCTCCAGCAAACTAAATCGCCCGCCATGAGCCAGGTTGACCGGGCCATCGAAGGTGACCGACCGCCGGAGGGCGTCGAGGATGGTTTCGCACACCGACGCCACGTAGGTGAAGTCGCGGCTTTGTCTTCCGTCGCCGTGCACGATGACCGGCTGATCGTTAATCGCTCGGTCGATGAACGATGGGATCACTGCTGCGTAGGCGTGACCGGCGGCCTGCAGCGGACCGAATACGTTGAAGAACCGGAAGGCCAATACCCCCATCCCGTAGGTGCGCTGGTGGGCAAGAGCCGCCGACTCGGTGAAGAGCTTTGTCGCGCCGTAGGGACTCTTCGGAGCCACCGGCAACAGCTCATGTTTCGCCGGCGCTTCGTTGTCGCCGTAGACCGAAGACGACGAGGCGAGGATCACCTGGGTGACGCCTGCGTGTCGCGCCGCTTCCAAGGTGTTCAACGTTCCCGTCGAGTTGACCTCGTGCGACGCCAAGGGGTCGGCGACCGACCTTGGGACCGAGCCGAGGGCGGCAAGGTGCACCACCCGGCCACCTTCCGGAGTCGCCTCGGCTAACAGATCGCGATCAAGAATACTGCCTTCCAGAAAGCGGACATCGAGGCCGTCAAGGTTGGAGCGATAGCCAGTCGACAAGTTGTCGACCACCGTGATGTCGTACTCGCCGGTTGCCAAAAGCGTTCGACACAGATTGGCGCCGATGAATCCGGCACCTCCCGTGACGAGCACCGCCGTGCGCTCTTGAGCTGTATTCACAATCGAACCCTTCGTAGATGGAGGCAGCGATAACGCCAACCTCGATTAATCCACGATGGGAAAACACAGCTGTACTCCGCCGGTTGACGAAGCACCACCCACCGCGGCTTCCGTCATGGCGGAGATATTAACCCATGTCCTCACGCGTCAACCAGAACGATCGGCGCGAAAAAATTTCGCTGCCCGAGTCGGGTACGTGCAAAGATGAGAACTGCGGGTAACACCCCGCAGGAATGAATACGGCGGAGGAAAATTGAGTTTGGCGGCGGGACAAGCAAGATGGGCGGACGAAGCTGACCGGGTACGCGACCGGTTGAGCCTCGAGGTCATCACCGAAACGAATGAGATGGTCGCGCTACGTTCCGAGTGGACCGCGGCATGTTTGTCGGCGCCCCAGCCGAACGTGTTTCTCACCTGGGAGTGGACGACGACCTGGTGGCGCCACTTCGGCGTTTCCGGTCGCCGGACCCCTCATGTGGTGGTGGTTCGCGACACCGACGGCATCGTGGCGATCGCGCCGATGCAGCGACGCCGAATCGGCGGACTCGTTGGACCAGTCGTCCTCGAACGAATGAGCCCCGAGGCCGGCGACTACGGCGGATTCATCGTCGTGCGCCGGACCGACGAGGTGGCCGATGCCCTGGCCGGGCACTTCGTCGAGCAGCTCGATTCGGGTCAAGTCGCCACCGTGTTGGTCTCGCGAATCGGAACCGACGATCCATTCATCGAACCCTGGCGGCGCGCGATTCGTGAACGGCCTGGACTGGCGGTTGTCGAACGCGAGTTGGAAGGCATCTGCCTTCGAGCCGATATTCGAGAGGATTTCAATTTCGGGCGCCTCACGAAGAAACACAAAGTGCGCCAACGCCTGCGTCGACTTGGCGAGGCCCACGAACAGGTCGAGTTCGTCTACCGAACCAAGGCGGACCTCGAGCAGGGACTCGACGAGCTGACGACGGTGCATCGCCTCCGCTGGGAAGGTCGAGAAGACGACCTACGGGGTCTGTTCGCCGCCGCCGAGCAGGAGGCCTTCTTACTCGATGCGATCCGCGCCCTCGACGACTCAGGTTGGGTGCGGCTGCTCGTTTTGTTGGCCGACGATGCGCCGGTCGCCGTGGAACTCGATCTGGCGATCGAGAACCGATTGGTGATGTTCAAGGGCGCTTTTGATCCGGCATTCCGGGAGTTCTCCCCTGGGCAGCTACTTCATCATCGATTGGTGCAGGACGGCATGGAGGCTGGCATCGACGTCTTTGACTTCGGTCGGGGCGACCAGCCGTACAAACAACGGTGGGCCAACGGGTCACAAACGCTGGCAACCTTTGAGCTTGCGAAGGCGTCGACCGTCGGCCAACTCAGGTCGCAACAGGTTCGTGCGGCACGGGCCCTCGACGTGCGGCTCCGACCACGCAGACCGGCAAAATGATGTGCTCAAGCAGCGACCACTTTCTGTTCATTGCGGGTGGTGGTAATGTGACGGCTGGTCATTGGGATTGAGCAGTAGATCTCCGGTGACAAGTGCAAGGCGGGAACGGCGGGAATAGGCGGGCTGCGGTGGGAAGATTACTTTTTGAAGACGTAGATCGTTGGGCGATGACTCGACCCGACGCGATTGCGGTGCGAGACGACGAGCGCTCGGTCAGCTATGAGCAGCTGCGCGACCAGTCGAATCAGATCGCCGCGCTGTTACGCGCTCGGGGGGTTCGAGAAGGCGACCGGGTGGCGATCTGTATGCCCAAGGGCGCACTGGCCATCGCCGCCATGATCGCCAGCACCAAGGTAGGTGCGCCCTATGTTCCGCTCGACCCCGATTCACCGGCGGCGCGGATTCAACTCATTCTCGAGGCGTGCCAACCAGCGGTGGTAATCGCCCACCCAGGTGGAGAGAACATCGTCGTCGCAGCACGAGAAGCGAACCCGGACGCCGTGGTCGGCACGTTGGCCAAAGCCGGCGAGGTCGTGTGGCCGTCGGAGCCGGCGTTTACCGCAGCCGACCTCCCAGGTCTCGACGAAGTACCGCCGCTCGTTCGACCGGCGATCGATGGTGGCGACCTCGCCCATGTGTTGTTCACGTCTGGGTCAACCGGTGTCCCCAAGGGGGTGCAGATCACCCACGACAACGTCATGGCCTACGTGGACTGGGTGGTCGACCATTTCGGGTACACGGCCAATGACCAGTTGTCCGGGCACTCCCCTCTCCACTTCGACCTATCGACGATGGACATCTACGCGACGTTCGCCGCCGGAGCCACGCTGCATCCGGTGTCGGCCGGCCTCAACATCAACCCGGTCAACCTCGCCGAATGGATTCGAGACCGCGGTATCACCCAATGGTTTTCGGTACCGACGGCGCTCCACCATCTGTTGCGGCTGGGGTCGCTGTCTGAGACCGACTTTCCGGCGCTCCGCCGGGTGCTGTGGTGTGGCGAGGTGCTCCCCACCCCCACGCTCATCGGCCTGATGAACGCCCTCCCCGGTGTGGAGTTCACCAATCTCTACGGTCCGACCGAGGCGACGATTGCCAGCAGCTGGTACCGCGTCCCCGCACTTCCATCCGATCCGACAGCTGCCGTTCCGATAGGGGTTGCGTGTGACGGTGAGCGGCTCCATGTTCTCCGCAAAGACGGTTCGGAGGCGGCCGATAACGAGATAGGTGACCTGTACATCGAAGGGGTCGGCCTCAGCCCTGGTTACTGGCAGGACCCAGAAAAAACGGCAACCGTTTTCCGAACCGACCTCATCGAGGGCCGCCGTTTGTACTACACCGGCGATCTGGCACTCCGCCAAAACGACCAGCAGTTTGTGTTCGTCGGCCGAGCGGATACCCAGATCAAGAGTCGCGGCCATCGCATCGAATTGGGCGAGATCGAGGCGGCGCTCGAAACCGTGGACGCGATCGACACGTCGGCGATCGTGGCGATCGACGTCGCCGAGCTCACCGGGTCGGCCATCTGCGCGGCGTTCACAGCCGCCACGCCACAACGGCCCGCCGTGTTGGCCAAAGAGCTCGCCAAACTCGTGCCCCGCTACATGCTCCCGCACCGCTGGCTACAGCTCGACGAATTGCCGACCAACGTAAACGGCAAAGTTGACCGACCGGCCTTGCGTTCGATGTTTGAGGCACCTGCGACGGAGGCCAAGTCATGACGGGCCTATCGGTCGACGAGGTCATCGACATTCTTGAAAACCGTCTGTTCTTGCTGGTCGAGGATCCTGACCAAGACCTGGTCGAGTCCGGGCAGCTCGACTCGTTGATGTTCGTCGAGTTGCTTTTGACCGTCGAGGAAACCACCGGACAGCGGCTTGCGCCCAAAGACCTCGATCTCGAGGATCTCCGCACGCCGGTCCGGATCGCCAAGGCATTCAATACGCTGCTGCACGACGGAGAGCGCTGACGATGGGCGGGGTTCGAGAGCTCAACATCGATGACGGACCTGCCCTAGCGCAGTTGCACCTCGAGGTGTTCGGTCGCGGCGGCGCCACCGAGGACCAGGTCCGCCAGGCGTATTCACCGCCGTTGCTTTCTATGATCCTCGATCACCAGTACGCCGACCACGCGGCGCCCTCGATGGTTTTTGAAGATCAGGGTGACGTCGTTGGTTTCGTTCTGAATATCTGCCGGCCGGTCATGCTCGATGGCGAGCGGATCTGGGTCGCGACAACGTCGCATCTAGCGGTTCGGGATGGCTCCCGCTCGTCGTTAGCCGGCATTCACCTTCTGCGGGCTATCACCGACGGGCCCCAGGACGCCACCTATATCGACCGATCGAATAGTTCGGGACGCAAGGCCGCCGAAGCAGCGGGCTTCGTTCCGTTCCCTGCCTATTCCCTGCGCTGGACCCGACGCATGCAGCCGGCGGCGGAACTCTCGAAGCGGTTAGCTCGCAAAGCCGGGGCGCCGTCGCTGCGCCGCATCGAGCCCCTCGTCGACACGGTCATGCCGGCTTTGGTACGAAACCGGTTGTCTCCGGAACTCCCCGAGCGGCCGGCGGGCCTCACCAGCCGCGAGCTCACCATCGAGAATGTCGTGGAGGTCGGAAGTTCGCTGCTTTGGTCGGCCGATCTTCATCCCGTATTCGATGACGGGGTGCATCTCAAACACGAATGGGATCTACTCGAGCGAACCTATCCAAACTGCGACCTTCTTCGTCGGGGGCTGTTCTCGAAGCGCGGCGACCTCGTTGCGTGGTACATCGTGTTGCTGCGCACCGATGACCGGGCTGAAGTTGTGCAGTTTGTTGCCAACAAGGCCGTGCAACGGATGGCGTTCATCCATCTCTTGCACGACATCGCCGACACCGAACACATCTCCGCCGCTGGGCGACTACCACCCAATCTGTTCTACGACGTCGAAGGACTGGGTTGTGTCGTCACCACGAACTCGGCGACCGTAGCCGTGCACGCCAAGAACCCTCGGGTGCTCGAAACGTTCAGGCAAGGTCGATCATGGCTGACCAGCATGGAGGGCGAAACACTGATCAACCCGGTATGGGCGGTGCCGAAATGACGGGCCTGCGGATCGTCCTGGCGGCCGACGAGGCGATCGGCCCTCGGGTCGCAAATCTCGTTCTTCGATCGAGCCATGAGCTCGTCGCGGTGGCAGCCCCATCGAACGGCGAAGAAAGTTCCTTGGCGGCCCTGGCCAGCTCGCACGAGATCGGGTGTCTCGATGCTCGCAAACTCAACGGCCGCGAGCTGATCTCCAACATCGCGGCGATCGAACCCGACGTGTTCCTCAACATCCATTCCCTCACGAAGGTTTCGCCGGATGTTCTCAATCTCTTCCCGACCGGTGCGTGGAATCTGCACCCCGGCGCACTCCCCGAAGCCGCCGGAGCCAATGTCCCCAGCTGGGCCATCACTCTGCGCTGGGCCTCCCATGGCGTGACGTTGCACAAAATGACGGCCGACTTCGACGCCGGCGACATCAGCTACGAGGACCGGTTCCCGATCGGTCCGGCCGCAACCGGCTTGACGCTTTCTGCGGAGTGCAGCCTTCGGGGATTGCGGCTGATTCAGTCGCTCATCACCCAACTCGAAAACGACCCGTCTGCGGTCCCTTCGTTGGCTCAAGACCTCTTACGGCGTCGGTACTTCGGTCGCCAACAGCCGTCCGCCGGAATCGTGGATTGGAACCGAACGGCGGCCGATATCGAGGCTTACGTGCGGGCGTGTGACTTCCGGCCGTTCCCGAGCCCTTGGCGGCCACCTCATGCGCTCGTAGGCGACCACTGGCACGAGTTGCATTCGGTCGAGGTAGGCCACATGACCAACGAGCCGCCGGGCACCGTCCGGGTGGGCCCGGTCGATGCGGTGGCCGCCGCCGATCGTTGGATCTCGCTCACCGAAACGACCGAAGCGAAACCTGCGAGACAGCACCTCGAGTTACCGGATACAACACGCGGCGATCTGGTGGAAGCAAAGGCGGATCGATGACCAACCCAAAGAACGAACGGTTCGAGACCTTCTCGACCTGCCCGCAGTCCTCGGCGGTAGATCAAAAGGTGTACCTCGACCGGGTGCGCCAATCGGCTCGATGGTGCGATAGCTACGGCTACGACGGGGTACTGGTCTACTACGACCACTCGCTCGTCGACCCGTGGCTGGTCTCGGCGGAGATCCTCCGAGCCACCACTACCCTTGCCCCACTCGTAGCCGTCCAACCGGCGGCGATGCCGCCGTACAGTGTCGCCAAGATGTTGGCCACGATGAGCCACCTCTACGAACGACGCTTGTACCTCAACATGATCGCCGGTGGATTCAAAGGTGATCTCCAGGCCATTGGCGACGAGACCCCCCACGACCAACGCTACGAACGACTACAGGAGTTCACCCAAATCGTTCTTGGTCTCACCTCGGGCGAAACGGTCAGCTGCGATGGCGAGTGGTACACGACCAACGCGCTCAAACTTGCACCCGAAATTCCCGACGAGCTGCGTCCCGGGCTGTTGATGTCGGGATCCTCACCAGCTGGTCTGGCAACCGCAACTGCTTTGGGGGCAACGGCAATTCAATATCCCGAACCGGCAGGCCAAGAGACCACCGATGTGCTCGCCGGAACAGCCACGGGAATCCGCCTGGGTATCATCGCCCGGGAAAACTCGGCCGAAGCTTGGCGGGTGGCCCATGACCGCTTTCCACCCAATCGTCGAGGCCAGATTCTCCACGAAATGGCCATGACCAAGTCCGACTCGCACTGGCACTCGACGTTGTCGCAACTGGCCGACGAATCAGCCAGCGAAGGCAATTGCTACTGGCTGGGTCCTTTCCAGAACTACGACACGTTCTGTCCGTACCTCGTCGGGAGCTACGACGAGGTGGTCCCGCACCTTCGCACCTACTGGGAGGCCGGTCACCGGACACTGATTCTCGATTCGCCCCGCGATGAAGAAGATTTGGCTTCCACCGCTGAGGTTCTCGCTCGGGTGCAGGTCGCAAGGTGAACCGACGTGTTCCATACGTTGTCAACGATGTTTAACAAATGCTCTTGACGACCCATACGGGTCGGCGGGAATCAACCAATAAAGGCGGAAAAATATGCAAGGCGTTACCTCGTATGAGGAAATTCGGATGTCGCCCCAGGAACGGGCGGACATAGACCGCCGAACGAACGGGATGCGACACCGTCGAGAAATCGACGAGCGAGTCGTGTACGAGCCACTGACGGAATTGTTGAACCGGATCGAAAATCGCACGGCGCGAATCGTCGTGATCGGCCAGGGATATGTCGGACTGCCCGTTGCGATGGAAGCCACCGAGCAAGGCTTCGACGTCGTGGGGTACGAGGTCGACGCGAAGCGAGCGGAATCGCTGGCGGCGGGCGTCTCCTATGTCGAGGACATCGATGGCGAGCGACTTCGTACCGCGTTAGCGGGCGGCTACCGGGTGTCGACCGAACTGGGCGATCTGGCCGGATTCGATGTGGCCATAATCACCGTACCGACCCCGCTCACCGACGGTGTCCCCGACCTCTCCTATGTCGGATCGGCCGGCGAAGCGTTGGCCCGAGTGCTGCGTTCAGGCGCGCTGGTGGTGCTGGAGAGCACCACCTACCCAGGTACGACGAACGAGTACTTGGCGGGAATTCTCGAAAAGTCCGGGCTACGAGCGGGCGCCGACTTCTTCCTCGGCTACTCACCCGAACGTATCGACCCGGGCAACCCCACGTGGAACCTGGTCAACACGCCAAAGGTGGTCGCTGGCTGCAACGAGAACAGCGCCCGGGTGGCAGATGCCTTCTACTCGACGATTGTCCAACAGACCGTTCTTGTCGACTCGTGTGAAACTGCGGAGTTGGTAAAGATTCTCGAGAACACCTATCGCCACGTGAACATCGCCCTGGTAAACGAACTCGCGATGTTCGCCGGACAGCTGGGCGTGGATATCTGGGCGGCCATCGATGCGGCCGATACCAAGCCGTTCGGGTTCACCGCATTCCGTCCGGGCCCGGGGGTCGGTGGACACTGTCTGCCGATCGACCCGTCGTATCTCTCGTGGCGAGTCCGCCAAGATCTTGGCCAGACCTTCCGCTTCGTCGAGTTGGCCAACGATGTCAACCAGCACATGCCCGACTATGTCGTGCGGCGGATCTCATCGATGCTCAACGAGCGGGAACGCTCCGTGCGCGGATCGAAGATCCTGCTGCTCGGGATGACCTACAAGGCCGGCACCTCCGATTGGCGCGAGTCGCCATCATTGGTCGTGGCGAAACGGCTCAAGGCACTCGGCGCGCAGCTGACCTTCTGCGATCCGCACTTGCCCGACGGCCAGCGAGAAGCACTCGATGCGCCATTCGTTGACTTTGGGCCCGAAGCGCTCGAGGCGGCGGACCTGGTGGTGGTTCTGGTCGATCACCCAGAGTTCGACCCAGAGGTGATCAGTGCGTGTGCCCCGGTGGTATTCGATACCAAATCTCTGGTGCGCGGTCACGACTTCGCAGGCGAAGTGCTCTAGAAGGAAGCGGATCGGGTTTCCTTATGTTGACCTCGACGGCGGACGTGGCGAACCACTACTCCACCGCAGTGCTGATCGCCGGCGCCGGTGGGTATGGGCGCGAGGTCGCCGACCTGTTGGCCGAAGCGGGTCGGCCGGTGTTTGGCGCGCTCGACGACGGATCACCGGATCTCGACCACCTAACCGAGTGCGGGCTCGCGCTGCTCGGCACGATCGATGATGCGCGAGATTTGGCAACCGAGGCTCAGCGGGAGCACGGCGTGCACGAGGTGTCCTACATCGTTGGCGTCGGCTACTCCAAGCCTCGAGCCAGCATCGCCCGCCGCCTCGACACACTCGGCTTGTGTCCTGCGGCTCCGGTCGTTCATCCCACCGCTTCGGTTGCTCGCACGACCGAGATCGGTGCTGGTTCGGTCGTGATGGCGAACGCCACGATGTCGCGACGGGTCGTTGCCGGGCGTCACCTACTGGTGAACTACAACGCCTCGGTCGGCCACGACGTTCGACTCGGGTCGTCGGTGACCATTGGGCCAAACGCGGCCATCGGCGGCGAGACCGCTCTCGGCGACACGGTGCTGATCGGATCCGGCGCAGTCGTGTTACAAGGCATAACGATCGGCGACTCAGCCATCGTTGGATCAGGCGCGGTGGTGACGAGCGACGTGGCTCCCGGTGTCACCGTGGTGGGTGTTCCCGCGCAACCTCTCCGCTGAACCGCTGCATCGGTGCACCAGCGTTGGTGATGCCGCTTCGCCCGACCACTTGGCGAACCGTGGCGGCCAGGATACGAAGATCGAGGACCAGGGTTGGGTCGTCGACGTACTGGGCATCGACCTCAAGGCGGTCGGACCAGCCGAGTTCGTTTCGGCCCGAGACCTGAGCAAGGCCACTGATGCCAGGGCGAACGTCGTGCCGTCGGGCCTGGCGAGGCGAATAGAGTTCGAGGTATTCGGGAAGCAAGGGCCGGGGGCCGACCAAGCTCATCTCGCCGCGCAACACGTTGATCAGTTGCGGGAGCTCATCGATGCTCGTCGACCGAAGAAACGAACCGATTCGAGTCGTCCGGGCGGCATCATCTCCCAGACCGTCACGCATGGTTCGCAATTTCAGAATCTCGAACGGCACGCCATGTCGTCCTATGCGGACTTGTCGAAAGATCACCGGCGAACCGACATCTAGCCACACGAGTACAACGGCGATCGCGAGCACCGGAGAAGCGAGCACTAGGACAACCGAGGCGACACAAATGTCGATCCACCGCTTCGCCGCCCGCCTAATCATGATCCAACAGTAGTGGGTAGAACACCCGCACCGATAGCCCAAATTTCGCGTTTCGAACTCGGGCGCATTGGACCGGCGTACCGACCTCAAGCTTCGTCGAAGGTTGTCGCCCAGCGACCGAAATGCAACAGTGCGGCGGTTGCGAGCAACAAGGTACCCATCGTCCCAACAACGACCCGCGGGCCAAAGGTGTCGGCCAGCGGACCCTGCACCAGGGCGCCCAACGGCATGGCCAGCGTAAGCACCACCAGATAGAGCGACATCACACGGCCTCGCATCCGCTCTTCGACCATGAGCTGCACCGAACTGTTAGTGGTGGTGGCCATCGTGATGTGGGATGCGCCGGCGATGAACACGCCCAGGACGCCGATCCAGTAGGTGGACGACGACACCAACACCAATTCACCAATGCCGTACATGACGATGGCGGTTACGAGAAGCCTCGACGATCGCAGCGTCGGACCCACCGAGGCGAGCCAGGGGACGACCGCGACCGCTCCAATCCCAAAGGCTGACACGAGCAGTCCAAACTGAAACTCGTTGACCATGAACACCCGCTCGGCGAACAGCACAAGGTGTACCTGAGCCAACGTTCCGCCAAAGAGGCCCACCGCAGCCGCGGCGATGAACGCTGTGATGATCCCCCGCCTCGACTTCGCGTAGCGCCAGCCCTCGACAAACTGCGTCAACGGCGACTCCGAGCGGTTGCCCGCCGGGGTCTTCGCCGGAAGGGTCCACAGCACCAGGACGACGACGAGGAACGAACACGCGTTACCGAAGAACGCCCACCCTGGCCCAAGGGTCGCCAGCACCACGCCGCCGATACTCGGCCCGAGGGCTCGGGCGGCATTGAACTGGGTCGAGTTGAGGGTGATGGCGTTCTTCAACAGGTCGCGGGGCACCAGGTCGGCCACAAAGGCTTGCCAAGCCGGCATGTTGAACCCGTTGACCGTGCCGTACACAACGGTGAGGCCGAGGTACGCCCACGGATCGCGGACCCCCGTCCACCACATCAATGCGAACCCGACCGCCAGCAACGACAAGATGCTCTGGGTGAACAGCAAGATCTTGCGGCGAGAGATTCGATCGGCGAATGGCCCCGCCAGCGGCCCGACAGTCGCCATCGGAAGCATCATGGCGAACACGCCAGCACCGACCCAGGCGCCCGAGTCGGTGAGCTGAAACATCACAAACGGACTCGCGATGCCCTGCAACCACGAGCCGCTGCTCGACACAAGTGCGGCAAACCAGAACCGGCGGAACTCCGGGACTCGGAGGGCGGCCGTCGCCTTGAGGCGTTGAGGCTTGGCGGCCGGCGGGTTCGGGGCGGTCATGTTCTCTCAGTGTTGCAGCTGGAGCAACGTTTCCGATATTCCCATCCGTCACATCGCCGGGTCCGCCAAGATGTTCCGGTGACACCGTACGAACAAGCGACCGATTGGACACCCCGCCAGGCGGAGAACCTATTGATTTCGTTGGACTACGCGCCAACCAACGTTGTGCTGTTGGGCAGCGGACAATGGTCGGACTGTTTTGGCTTCGCTGACCACGAGCGATCCCTGGTTGTTCGCATCGGACGCCACATCGAGGACTTCAAGAAGGACGAGTTCGCCGGCCGCTTCGCCCAGCCCGGACTTCCGGTTCCGGCCGTCCATAAGGTCGGGCGGCACGACGATCACTGCTTCGCCATCTCCGACCGGGTGTTCGGCACGCCTCTTGAACACTCGCCGGACTGGGGTTCGCTGGTTGCACCGCTAGTCGACCTGCTCGAGGCCCTACGCACCGCCGATATCACCGGCTGTGTCGGCTGGGGCCCGTGGGTCGACGGCCAGGCGCCTTGCCCCACATGGGCCGACTACCTCCTCAAGGTCGCCGACGATCCTCCCGGCACCCGAGTGCACGGATGGAAAGACAAGCTGGAGAACTACCCAAGGGCGGCCAGCCGGTTCGCCGACGGCTACCGACTCCTTGGCGAGATCATCGTCGAAAATGTGCCGCGGTCGCTCGTTCACAACGACCTCTACCACCGCAACGTGTTCACTACCCACGGCCACATCACCGGGGTTTTTGACTGGGGCATTTCCTTGTTCGGCGACCACCTCTATGACCTCGGACTGCTGTGTTTCTGGAGCCCATGGTTCGACGACGACATCGATGAACAGCCCGTCATCGCCGAACTGCGAGCCCGGTGGGATGCCCTCGGGTCCGACCCGGTGCCGAACTTTGGCGATCGCCTCCGGGTGTGTTTGCTGCACATTGGCCTGCAACACCTCGCCTACAATGCCTTCTTGGAACGGAGCGCCGACGTTGACCCCGTCGCCGATCGGATGATGAAGGTCGTCGAGATCGACTGGTAGATCACCAGCCTTTGGGTTGGGCGTAACGACACAAGTACCGTCGAAGCACTGTGTCTGCCGCGCCGCAAACTCCACCCGCCGCAGGCACGTTCGCGTCGCTAAAGATTCGTGACTTCCGGTTGGTGTGGTTCGCCGGCGCAGCCACGTTCCTCGCCGTCGGCATCGCCAACACCGTCCGAGGCTGGCTCGCGGTACAACTGACCGATTCAAACGCTGCGCTCGGCGGCGTGATGGGTGCCTTTGCCATCGGACTCATCGTTTGGACACCGATCGCGGGCGTGGCCGCCGACCGCTTGCCGAAGCGCCAGCTCCTCGTGGCCATCCACGGGTTCTTTGTGGCGATCACGGCCGCCATGGGTGTGCTGGTCATCACCGACCTCATCGAGTTCTGGATGCTGCTGCTCGCCGCCTTCGGCAATGGGGCCGGGTTCGCCTTTATGGGACCGGTTCGTATCTCGATCATCAGCGAGCAGGTCGAATCGTCGATGATCCGCAACGCCTTGGCGCTGTCGCAACTCACGGTCAGCGGCACCATGGTTTTTGGGCCAGCGCTTGCGGGCTTGTTGTTGTCGAACGAAACGGTCGGCATCGGGGGCTCGTATCTGCTGGCGTCGGTGCTGTTGGCACTCGGCGCGATTCCAGTCCTGCTCCTTACCCGAAAGCCGGCGCCCGAACCGTCGGGACGTTCGCCGCTGCGAGAACTGCTCGACGGGCTCGCCTATGCCCGCGAACGCGACGATCTACGGATGCTCATTTCGTTCACGCTGTTCGTGGTGTTTACCGCCTTCAGCTTTGTGAGCTTCCTGCCCCGCATCGTCGAGTCGACCTTTGATCGCGACGCCAACTGGCTCGGCATCTTGTTGTCGTTCAACGCCGCTGGCGGGTTGATCTCGGCACTGGCTGTTGCGCGACAGAGCGACCCGGCAGTTACCCGCAAGTGGCGCCTCGCCGCGCCCTTTGTAGCTGCGGTTGGTTTGGTTGCTCTCGCCGCTGCCCCGACCATCTGGTTCGTGGCCCCGGCGGTCTTGGTCATGGGTATGACGGTTACCGGGTTCCAGACCCTCAGCATGGCCAGCACC
Organism: uncultured Acidimicrobiales bacterium; assembly: GCA_938038815.1. Taxonomy (GTDB): domain Bacteria; phylum Actinomycetota; class Acidimicrobiia; order Acidimicrobiales; family SHLQ01; genus CALLQB01. The sequence continues at coordinate 99,648 of CALHTF010000059.1, forward strand.
CTCATGCGGGCCGATCCCGACTTCCACGGGCGGCTTCAGAGCTTGTTGATGTTGTCGTTCTCGGCCGGTGGCATGGCCGCGCTGGCGTTCGGAGCGCTCGCCGACGCCATTGGACTTCGCCAAGTGTTTGTCGTGATGGCCGGCCTCACCGTAGTGGTAGGGCTGTTCGCGGTCCGGGCCGACCGCCGAGCGATCGGCGACTCCCAGGATCAGTTCGTGACCGCCTAACCCCAAAAAGTAAGAACGCGGGGTCTGACCCCGCGTTCTTACTTTCCGGTCGACGGGCTATGGCGCCGCTGGCGCTTCGTCGCGAGCGGTGTGGGGTATGTCAGGGTCTTTCACGACGATGCCGATGAACGCGTTGCCGACCCGGTCGAGCAGCGGGGCTCCGACCTTGTAGACCGACTTGATCAGCTTGTGCATCTTGGCTTTGTCGCCTTTGCAGATCTTCTCGGCCAGCACCCACACCTTGTGATGGTGCACGCTGCGCACGTTTTCGATGTGCACCGGGTCTTCGAGCAATTGGCTCTTGACCACTTGTTCGAGCAGCTCTTCGGTCCACCGGAAGACGTAGTTGATCTCGCCTTCCTCGACCTCGAACTCTTGGCCCAGCACCTTGGCGATGACCCCTTCGTTCGGCTCGAGGGCCACCACGGCCTTGCTGGCCACCCGAAGCATCTCGTTCATGCCGAGAACGGGTCGTGGCAAGTGATGGAGACCGGCGCGCACGATCACTAAGTCGTACTCGCCGTCCTCGGCGTCGATGGCCTCCGCGTTGATCACGATCGACTTGATGGTGGGTTCGCGACGCTTTGCGATCTCGATCGCCTCGGAGCTGAAGTCCGAGTTGGTGATGTTGGTGAAGCCCTTGTTGCGAAGGTAGGTCGCTTCGCCGCCAACGCCGCCGCACGTGATGAGGACCTTCCAGTCCTTGGCTTCGGACTTGGTGAGCTCGAGCAGGCGGTCGATGCCGCGGTCGATCAGGCGATCGGTTTGCAGGCGGGTTGCCGGATCGGGGTCTTCGTACCAAGCCCAATCGTCGAGATCGGAGTTGCCGTAACGCTGCTCGAAGGCTCGATGCTGCTGTTCGGGCATGCCGTCGGCGTCGCTCTTTTTCGCAACGACGACCGGTTGGTGGATTTCGCCAGTCGACTGCGGCGGGGAATCGACCTTGGGTGTAGCGACCGGTTCAGCGGTCGTGATGTCGGATTGATCGACGTCCTTGCTCATGTGGGGGAGCTCTCCGTGGTGGGGGTGCACAAAACCAGTAGTTGAGGCTTGTGTGCGACTTGGGGACATTGGGGACAATGAGGAAGTCCCTGAAGCCTTACATCCCCGAACCCCAAACCGGCGGATGCTGGTGAGGTTGTCGATTCTAAAGGGGCGGATGTTGCCAATGGGTCGACAGCACGGCCCGCGCGAACGAGCCTTCTTCGGCGAGCGGCCCGGTTGAACCGAGCGTCGCTACAGCTGCCGAATGGTCAGAGCGTGGGGACCCCAACAATGTCGACCGTATAGGTCGCCAGGCCATTTCCGAACGAAAGTTGTCCAGGAATTGGATCGAGGGTGGTAGTCCATGCGCCGCTTATCGCATTCTCGGGAAGACCCGCGAGCAACGCCGCGTTCATTACGTCGGAGAATGAACCTGCTGAGGCCACGTAGACCGCATGCCCAATCCCCACAAGGTCATCGGGATCACCGAACGAACTCAACCAAGTGTCGTATGCGGCGTCGAAGGCCGGCTGCACCGAGGTTAAGACGTCGGCTGTCGTTGTCGCAATCGCCGCGCTAACCGCCGCTTGGTTCGCAGTATTGGAGAAGGTCATCGGCTCGATTCGCGCGGCGACCTCCGCCTGCACTGCTGCGGCAAGGTCAACGAAGACCTGGTTCGTCACGGATTTGGCACTGGCATCTTCCTCCATCGCCACAACGACCGCCCCCATAACCTCGGGCACCAGCCCGGCCTGCAGTTGCTGAAGTCCAACCGGAACAACGTCAGCAAACGTGACCTCACCATTGGCCGCCGGAATAGGCAACACTGCTCCGTCATAGGCCCCCGGGGAAAGCGGTTCACCGACTTCGTCGAGCAGTGAAACCTCAGTCGACCCAGCGACTCCTGGCGTCGCTCGCCACTGAACGATCATGACGTAGGGTTCGTCGCCGTCGGAGAAGAACCCGTCCTCCTCTGCTATGACAACGGTGAGCTGGGTCGCCGTGCTGCCGTAATCGCAGGCCGAAGCCACGATCGCAAGGACGACGAGCAGAACAAGGCCCGCCTTTTTCCGAAAAAGGTGAAACGAGAGTACTTCCATGACTGACCTCCAAAAGGGCCGTAATTTGTGCCAGTCGATTCCGCCGACTTGAAAACTTGTCTACTCCCGCGACGCGCTCCGATGCAAGGAAAAACTCAAAAAGAGACGAAAAAGGAAGAAGGTCCGACCCATGCCTTACGTCATGAATCGAACCTTCTGTAGCACGAGACGTATCCGCTGAACCTCAGATGCGTCCGTGTTCCGTTGCTGCGACCTCTCAGAATCGGTCTCCTGGAGTTCTCCCGGTCACCCTAGGTCTCGGCCAAAGTGGCCACCGCCGTACGGGGTCTGTCGGTGCGAAAACACGCCGGGACTCGTCCGAGAAGACGCAGCGAGTTACCTAGCGGGTGGACTTCTTTCGTGAAGCCGTTGTTTGGTATTCATCGCTGATACCTCCCGTCGCGTCACACCGTGAGCAGAAATGGACCCTCATAGCACTATGTGACGTTAGTCACTACCTGTGACTACGGTCACTATAATTCACCAGGTGGGTTCGTCAAGGGGGTAACAAAAGAACGCTGTTCTAGCTGGCGGTTTGAATGTGTTGCACCACTCGGTCACCAAGCTCAACCACCAACGCGGCCGGAAACTCGTGGCCGAGTCCGTGCACGATCACGAGTTCGCTCGCCGCAAGCTCATTCGCCAACACCTCACCATGGCCCACCGGGAAGACCGGATCGACATCGCCGTGGATCACCAGGGTGGGAGCCGCGATCTCGCCCAGCACGTCACGGATCGACTCGGTGGAGACCACCGCATTGCCATGCCCGCTTTCGGGATTCCAGAACCGTTCGACTTCATCGGTAGCCGCCGAAACCGCTTCCCACTCGTCGAACCCGTAGCGCGTGCCCGCAAACAGTTGCGCCTGCTCGACCAACCACGCGACCTTGTCCTCGCGGCTCTGCGGGGCTGGCCGAAAGTGCCGATCGACCATCGCATTGACCAGGTCGGGGTTCGGGTCGGGCAGCGACTCGTCGGTCCGGCCTGCCGTGGCGCCCACGAGAACCATCGAGGCGATCATCGTCGGTTCCGCCAGCGCCATCAACATGGCGATCGTTCCGCCCATCCCCATCCCCACCAAGTGAATCGGTCGGCCGCTGATAGCGCCTTGGCCCACCAACTCGTTACGGATGATCATCGCATCGGCCGCCATGTCGACCAGGGTGTAGTCGGTTTCGGGCCGCGAGCTCGCGCCACAGTCGCGGTGATCGAAGGTCACCACCTGGAACCCAGCTTCGACGAGCAGCTCGATCAGTGGTTGCGGCCAACGAATCGCTGGCGCGTCTGCATCGGACAGCAACAGCACAGGTACACCATCGCCCGAACCATGAACCACGACGTCGAGTTCGTTGTCATTCGCTCGCAACAACATGGTGCGACGGTAGCCTGCACCTGATGCTGCCCAAACCTGTCGCCCAATTCCTCCGTGGTTTCACCATGGGGGCCGCCGACATCGTGCCTGGAGTTTCTGGCGGCACGATCGCCCTGATCTTTGGGATCTACCACGAACTCCTCGACACCGTGAAGGACGGCGCACGCGCCCTCGGCCGGCTCGCCAAGGGCGACGTGAAAGGGTTCAAGGACCAGTTCCTCGCCATCAACTGGGCGTTCATCTTGCCGCTCGGTGTCGGCGTGCTGTTGGCCGTTGGATTGCTGAGCTCGCTGATCGAAGGGGCGCTCAAGGACTACCCCGAAGCAATGGCCGGACTATTCATGGGTCTGGTTTTGGCATCGATCATCATCGCCTGGGGGCTCATGAAGGCTCCCGAAGCAAAGCACATGGCAATCATCGTGGCCGTGGGCCTGTTCATGTTCTGGGTCCTCGGATTTCAGAACGGCCCGGTCAACGACCCATCGCTGCCCATCTACTTCGGCGCCGGAGCGATCGCCATCTGCGCCATGATCCTGCCCGGCATCAGCGGCTCATTCCTGTTGTTGATGATGGGCATGTACGCCACGGTGCTGGGTGTAATCCACGACCGGGCCATCGTCGAGATCCTGGTCTTTGGCCTCGGGGCAACGGTCGGCTTGGCCTTGTTCTCGACCTTCCTGCACAAGGTCCTCGATCAGAACCACGACGAACTGATGGCCATACTGATCGGACTGATGGTCGGATCGATGCGCGTGCTTTGGCCATGGCCCAACGGCGTGGGCATCATCAGCGAAGAAGAGGGCGAGTCGGTCAGTGGCGTTGGCCTCGACTTGCCGACCGGCGACACGGCACTTTGGCCGATCGTGTTTTGTGTCCTGGCCTTCGCCCTGGTGATGGGCGTTTCCGAAGTCGGCAAACGCATGGCCCCCCAAAGCTAACGAAGATCGAGCCAGCCGGTTCCGACGGCTTCGCCGCTGGAGAACCGACACAACATTCGCCAGCGCTGGCCGACCGCTGAAGTTGGTCCGCTGATCGGCAGCGGCGCAACCGA
>CALHTF010000060.1 GCA_938038815.1 uncultured Acidimicrobiales bacterium
GGTAGTTGCGGGGCTGGTGGGTGCTTCGTTGAGGTCGTTGATGGTGATGGTGACGGCGGTGGTGGTGGTGAGGCCGTCGGGGTCGGTTGCGGTGACGTCGAAGGTGTGGGTGGTGGGGTTGGTTTCGTGGTCGAAGGGCACCGTGTTGGTGATTTCGCCGGTGGTGGGGTTGATGGCGAAGTCGGTGGAGGTGGTGGACCAGGTGAGGGTGTCGCCGTCGGGGTCGGTTGCGGTTGTGGTGAGGATGGGGGTTCCTGCTGCTGCGTTTTCGTCGAGGGTGCCGGTGGCGGTTGCGGGGCTGGTCGGTGTTTCGTTTAGCCCATTGACCGTGATGGTGACTTCGGTCGTGTCGGTCAGCCCAGCAGCATCGGTAACGGTGACGTCGAAGGTGTAGGTGGCCGGCCCGGCGTCAGAATCGAAGGGCACCGTGTTAGTGATTTCGCCGGTGACCGGGTCGATGGCAAAGCCCAGGGCGTTGGTCGAGTAGGTGAGCGAATCGCCCGCATCGGGGTCGATGCCCACCACCGAGGTGATGAGCGTGCCAGCCGGTGCATTTTCGGTGATCGATCCGGCGACCGTCGGCGCGACCATCGGGGCTTCGTTGGTGTCTTCGACGACGATGGTAAAGGTCGTCACAGTGGTGTTGCCGCTGGCATCGGTGACGGTGATCTCTACGGTATGCACGCCCGCGTTCTCAAAGTCGAGCGACGCCGAGGGAGCCAGGGTGAGTTCACCGGTATCCGGGTCGATCACAAAGAGGTTCTCGCCGGTTCCGCCGGTGATCGCAAAGCTGAGGGCGTCGCCTTCCGGATCGGTTGCGGCAACGGTACCGACAGGTGAGCCCGGTGCCGCGGTTTCACCGATGGCGAACGACTGATTGCCGTTCACCGTCGGGGCGCCGTTCGGCAGGGTCGTAGTTGTTGTGGTTGTCGTGGTCCTCGGCTGGGTGGTGGTTGGTGTCAGCACACCGGAGGGGAGGAAGAGAGCCAAGTCGACCGTGGCCGTGCTGGTTCCGCCAAGCCCGTCAGCGACGGTGTAGGAAAACGAGTCGGTCAGTGTCGCCGAGCCATCGTGGGTGTAGGTGACGTTGCCACCCGAGACGGTCACCGTTCCGTTCTTGGCTCCGCTCGCCGAGATGACCGTGAGTGTGTCGCCCTCGGGGTCGGTGTCGTTCGCGATCAGGTCGGCGCCGTCGATCACCGAGTCGGTGGCGATGGCCGCGGAGACCTTGTCGTCGTTCGCTTCGGGCGGGTCGTTGATCGGGTTGATGGTGAACGTCACCGTCGCCGGGATCGACCACTCCTGTCCGTCGGTCACCGAGTAGGTGAGCGATGCGGGGGTCGTTTCTGAGCCGTCGTGGACGAAGCTGATCGCCCGGCCGTTCGTGGTCGCGGTTCCGTTGGTAACCGACGGGCCGTCGATTTGAATGGTGAGCGCATCGCCATCGATGTCGGCGGCTTGTAGAAGTGTGGTGGGCCCGTCGCTGGTTTGGGCGATCACGCCCCGGCCGGGAACTTCGATTGCGCCGTTTACCGCCGTGCCACCGAACTCAGCCGAGATCGCCGGTGCGTCGAGCGGCAAGATGATGGTGCCGGCCTCGGCGAGCGTGGTTGTTTGGTCGTAGCTCGTTGGGCGATCGTTGACCCCGTTGACCTTGACCGGAATCGTGGTGGTCACGCAGCTATCGGGCGCACTTCCGCAGACCTCTACATCGAACGAGTCGTCGCCGACGAAGTCGGGGTCGGGAGCGTAGGTGTAATCGAACGTGGTCTCGTCGGGGGTGGCATCGTTGCCATTCAGACTGACGTCGCCACTGTTGGGTTGGCGCACGATCGTGATCGTGAGCTCACCGTCGCCGGTCGAGCTGATCTGGCCCGAAATCAGCGAGTCTTCGTTGCCGGAGATCCCCTGCGCATCGGAGAACTCGGCTGGGGTTGGTTCGGCGAAGGCAACCGGGGGTTCTTCAATCTGGGGAGGTGCTTCGTAGTTGGCGCCGACGACGGCGGTTACCACCGCAGCAGCGGTGGTCGCGACCTGACCGATGACCGGAGCGTTGCCTAAGGGCACGTGGCGAACGCCGGGCAAGCTGGCCAACCAGGCGAGGGGGCCGGTTGCTCGGCGTAGGTCGCCGAGACCGATATTCAAAAACGCCCTTGCGACCGTCGGGTCGAACTGGGTGCCGGCGTTGGCGGCGATTTCTTCACGGGCGACCTCGGGCGGCAGGGCCTTCTTGTACGACCGGGTGCTGGTCATGACGTCGTAGGCGTCGGCCACGGCGACGATTCGGGCCGAGTATGGGATGTCTTTGCCGGCGAGGCCGTCGGGGTAGCCCTTGCCGTCCCAGCGTTCGTGGTGGCCGTCGGCGGCGTGGCGCCACTCGCCCAGCCATTCGGCGATCGGCGCCAGGTGTTTGCGCGCCGCCGCCGGGTGACCTTGCAGAATCGCCCACTCCTCATCGTCGGGGCGGCCGGGCTTGTTCAAGATCTCCGAAGGAACTTCAAGCTTGCCCATGTCGTGCAGCAGCGCCGCCCAGCGAAGCTTGCCGGCATCCTCTTCGTTGAGCTCGAGTTCTTCGGCCAACAAGTCGGTGTAACCACGTACCCGCTCCGCGTGACCACGGGTCATCTTGTCATGCTTGGACAGCAAGCCGATCAGATCGAGCATTTGGGCCGCAACGCTGTCGTCGCCCTCGAGCGCACCGCCGCCATCTTGGATTGCCCGCAGGCGTTTCTTCGTCTTGGTGGTGGTTCCGTTGCGCAACGCCATCGAGAATCGGTTGGGCGCCTGGTCGGGGAAGATCAAGCTCAGCTTCATCAACATGGCCAGCGGGGTGATGCGCTTCGTGAGGGCCTCGAGCAGGCGCATAATCGCGGTCGCAAGAACGGCTAGACCGAACCACCACGCCCAACGGTTGAGGCCGAGGCGATCGGGTGGGTAGTGGCGGGATGCCCAGAAACCAAAGAGCAGCGAACCAATGAGCGGGAGCACCCAAAGAACGAGACGAATGAGGCGCGCAACAGCCGGACGACCATCCCACTCTTGGGAGTCATCCGTTGCTTTCTTGTAATCCATCTGGGTAGGCCCAGACGCGTTTCCCATACGACATCTATCGGCGCTTCCTGCCCCCTCGCTTTAGCAGTCAAAACCGATATGCCGTCATGCCAATCGTCTGCGACTACCTGGGGATTTCGCCCTAGATCGGACGGCCCCTAGATTTGAAATATGACCAGCGATATCACAGGTGAACACAGTTTCTGGGGGCTACTTTGCGAGCGGGTTGAGCGGACCCCCGATCGGCCGATGCTGATCGACTCGGCCGACGGTCGAACGGTCACGTTCGCGGAATGTAAATCGTGGGCCGAACGGGTTGCCGCCGGCCTCGCCGATATCGGCGTTGGCGAAGGAACTCCGGTGACCTGGATCCTGCCCACCCGGATCGAAACTGTGGTGGCTTCGTTCGCGCTGTCGCGTCTCGGTGCCGTGCAGAACCCGATCATCCATATTTACCGCGAGAAGGAGGTGTCGTTCTGTGTCGCCCAGACGTCGGCCGAGGTCGTGCTGGTACCGGGCGAGTGGGGCGGGTTCGACTACACCGCGATGGTCAATAACATCGCCGCCAAACTCGACAACCCGCCCAAGGTGATCGACGCCTACGACGATCTACCCGAAGGCGACCCGGCGTCGCTGCCGGCGTGGACCGCCCCGGCGTCGGCCGACGACGCACCGGTTCGCTGGGTGTATTACACCTCCGGAACCACCAGCGATCCAAAGGGCGTCCAACATACCGACGCCACCCTTATCGCCGGCGGCGTCGGCCTGGCGGCGGCGCTCGACATGGGCGCGTCCGACATTGGTTCGATTGGGTTCCCCTACGCTCACATCGGCGGCCCCGACTATATGGTCACCATGTTGACCTCGGGTTTCCCGGCCGTGCTGATCGAAAAGTTCATCCTCGACGATGTCATCGAGGCACTCCGAACCCACAAGGCCACCATGGCCGGCGGCAGCACCGCGTTCTACACCATGTTCCTCGGCGAGCAACGCAAGAACCCCGACGAACCACTGATCCCGAGTCTGCGATTGTTGTCGGGCGGCGGCGCCCCGAAGCCTCCCGAGGTGTACTTCGAGGTCAAAGCCGAGATGGGCATTCCCGTCTCGCACGGATACGGCATGACCGAGTGCCCGATGATCGCTCAGGGGTCGCCCCATGACACCGATGAGCAGTTGGCCCACACCGAGGGACACTCGGTGGTCGGCTGTGAGGTGACCATCGTCGGCGACGACGGTAACGAGGTCGCACCCGGCGCCGAAGGCGAGGTTCGGGTTGCCGGTCCAATGCTGTTCCGCGGGTACACCGACGAGTCGCTGATGGCTGATGCGTTCGACGACGCCGGTCGGTTCCGCACCGGCGACCTCGGCATCAAACGAGCCGACGGGCACATCACGCTCACCGGCCGCCTGAAAGACGTCATCATCCGCAAAGGCGAGAACATCTCGGCCAAAGAGATCGAAGATGTGCTGTATGCGCACCCCGCCGTTGGTGCCGTCGCGGCGATTGGGTTGGCCGATCCCGACCGGGGCGAGCGGGTATGTGCGGTGGTCGAGTTAGCGCCTGACGCCGAGGCCTTCACCTTCGACGACATGGTTGCTGCCTGCCGCGAGGCCGGGCTGATGAATCAGAAGATCCCCGAGCAACTTGAATTTGTTTCGCCGCTGCCTCGCAACGCAACGATGAAAATCCTCAAGCACGAGCTGCGGGCCGAGCTCGCAGACAAGGCCTGGCCCTAGCTGGGCTGGCGTTTCATAAGCGCCGACCGTTGGGCCTGGCAGACCATGTCGTCGCGCTGGTTAAAGGCTCGATGTTCAAAGACCACGATGCCATTGGTCGGCCGGCTCGATGAGTCGCGTGCCTCGAGTACTTCGGTTTCGACCCGCAGCGTGTCGCCGATGAATACCGGGTTTGGGAACCGGACCTCGCCGAACCCAAGATTGGCGACCGTGGTGCCGTGGGTTGTTTCGGCGACGCTCACCCCGACCACCAGCGCCAACGTGTACATCGAGTTGACCAGGATCTGACCAAATTCGGTCGAGCTTGCGTACTCGGCATCGAGGTGCAGCGGCTGCGGATTGTGGGTCATCGTGGTGAACAACAGGTTGTCGGTTTCGGTGACCGTGCGGCGCAAGGCGTGCTGGACCGTGAGGCCAGCCGGGAGTTCTTCGAACCACTTTCCGGTATGGGGTGCAGCGTTACTCATGAAGGAGGGCTCCTTAGGCTTTCGGGTGGCGGGCGACGATCGCTCGCGACCGGCGCACCAGCGCTTCGTCGATCATCTGGCCATCGAAGGCGATCGAGGCCGAACCTTCTGCCACGGCCGCGTCATAGGCGGCGACCAACCGGTGGGCATGGGCGATCTCGGCTTCGGTTGCGGTGAAGGCGGTGTTGGCGAGAGCGACCTGGCGTGGATGGATGCACAACTTGCCGACGAACCCAAGCCCCTTGGCGGTTTGGGCTTCTCGACGAAAGCGGTCGTCGTCGCCGAAGTCGGCCACGATCTGGTCGATGGAGGCTACGCCGTGCACGCGGGCGGCGAGCACAACGGCACTTCGGGCAAACAATACCTCGGTGTTCTCGGCCGACCGGACCCCGCCCATATCGGCGATGAAGTCTTCGGCGCCAAAGTAGACCGACGCGACCCGCGGGTGGCCCAGAAGCTCCTGGCTCCTCGCCACTCCGGCTGCGGTTTCGATGCCGGCCATGACGTCGAGTCCGGAGAGTCCGTGGGCATCGAGCTGGGCTGCCACTTCGTCGAGTTGGTCGATGGTTTCGACCTTGGGTACCGCCACGCCAGCTGCGCTGTTTGGTACGCCGGCGAAGTCGAGAGCGAAGTGACTGCTCGGCACCGCGTTGACCCGAACATAGGTCGCTACGAGCGGGGCAAGTTCGGCGCCAACTTCCGCCGTGCAGAGTCTGGCTTGGACCTTTTGATCGTTCGGAACGGCGTCTTCAAGGTCGAGAACTGCCACGTCGGGTTCGGAGCGGGGCAGCTTACGGAGCACATCGGGTTTGTTTCCCGGTGCAAACAAGACGCTACGGAAGGTTTGTTTCACCCCGTATTTCTAGCCGTTTGGTCTCCTGGACCGACAGTTTCTAGCGGTTAGTGTCGAAGCGTGACCACTTTCGATCGCTCAACCAACCTGCGCCGACTCGGCGAGGAGTCCTTCGACATTGTGGTGGTGGGTGCAGGTATCACCGGTGCTGGATGCGCGCTCGACGCCGCGTTGCGGGGCCTCAAGGTCGCGCTGATCGATCGGGGCGATTTTGCATCGGGTACGAGCTCGAAGTCGTCAAAGATGGTGCACGGTGGCCTGCGCTACCTGCAACAAGGCGAAATTGGTCTGGTGTACGAGGCGCTCGCCGAACGCCAACGCCTGCTGCGAAACGCCGCCCACCTCGTCAAGATCGTGCCGCACCTCATCCCGCTGTTTGGTTCGGGCGGGGTGATCCCCAAGAAGTTGTCGCGGGCTTTCGGATCAGCGCTGTGGACCTACGACCTCACCGGCGGTGCTCGCATCGGCAAGCTCCACGAGCGAATCGACACCGACGAGGCGCTCGAGATGGTCCCAACGCTCGACCCAACCAAGTTGGGCGGTGCCTATATCTACTACGACGCTCTCACCGACGACGCCCGCCTCACCCTCGGGTTGGCTCGCACCGCAGCGGCTGAAGGGGCGGTGGTGGCGAACTACGCCGAAGTCACCGGGTTTCAACGAGGCGCCAACGAGCGCATCCGCGGCGTCAAGGTACGAGCAGACGACGAGCAGTTCACCATTGCGACCAAGGCGGTGGTCAACGCAACCGGTGTGTGGTCTGACGATTTGCTCGGGTTCGCCAGCGGAGAAGAATCCGACACGATGCGTCCGGCAAAAGGCGTGCACCTCACGGTGCCGCTCGACCTGGTGCGCAACACGGTCGCCGTTTCAGGAATCGCCACCAAAGACAAGCGTTCGATGTTCGTGGTGCCGTGGGGTGAACATGCCTACCTCGGCACGACCGACACCGATTTCGATGGCTCCCTCGACACGCCCACCTGCACCGCGGAGGATGTCGACTACCTGCTCGGCGGCTTCAACCGGTGGTTCACGGTCGAGCTGAATCCCGATCATGTGGTGGGCACGTGGGCCGGACTTCGACCGTTGGTCAAACAGGCCTCCAGCGCCCGTACCGCCGACCTATCGCGCCGGCACTCGGTGGTTGCGAGCCGATACGGAATGGTGTCGGTTACCGGCGGCAAGCTCACCACGTACCGAGCGATGGCCGCCGACGGCATCGACGAAACCGTCGAGATGTTGGGGTTGCGTCCCCGCCGATCAAAGACCTCGAAGCACCGGCTTGTGGGTTCGCCGGACAAGGCTCCCGAGTCTCCCAGTCACCTTCAGTCGCGCTTCGGTACCGAGGCTTCAACGGTCGAAGGACTCATTGCCGACGATCCGACCCTGGGCGAAGCGCTGGTCGATGGGCTTTCATTCGTGAAGGCCGAGGCGGTGCACGCCGTACGTGCGGAGATGGCGCAGAACCTCGACGATGTCCTTGTTCGTCGCACCCAAGCCAAGTTCCGTGGTGCAGCGAACACCGCCGCGGCGGCCGAATCGGTCGCCGCCCTCATCGGCCCCGAGCTTGGCTGGTCGAGCGAACGGACTGCGACCGAGGTCGCCGCCTTTCGCTCGTCGATCTCCGACGAGTCGGTGGCCAGCCCGCTTGGTCGGTAGCCGACCGCTGAACAACCCATAGCCCTCTGCAATAGGAAGAAGTAGTACCCGTGGATTTAGGACCGGCCGCACCCACCCCACCGATCGCAATCGCCGGAGGGGCAGCCACTGCATCCTCGCGTCTTCACACGGCCAAACCGCTCGCCGAAGCGGCGGTTTCAGCGATGCTCGAGGTCTGTGCGGTCGAGACGAGCGACGACCTCACCGCTGAGTTCGGTCGCGACTGGTGGCCGTTGGCCATGGTGTGGGCGACCGAGGGCGAAGTTCCTGCCCGGGCTGCCGCGGTGGCTCATCCGGCGACCACGGCCGAGGTTTCGGCGTTGATGGCCATCTGCTCGGAGCACGGAATTCCGGTGACCCCTGCGGGCGGGCGAAGCGGGGTGTGCGGGGGAGTGGTGCCGGTTCATGGAGGACTCACGCTCGATCTCAACGGGCTGACCGGCATCGTGGAGGTCGACGACGAATCACTGCAAGTGCGGGTTCGTCCGGGTACCTACGGCGATCACTTTGAGGCCGAACTTCAAGACAAGCACGGACTCACCGTTGGGCACTGGCCGCAATCGATGGCCTTAGCGACCGTCGGTGGTTGGGTGGCGTGTCGAGGCGCCGGGCAGTTCTCGAACAAGTACGGCAAGATCGAAGACTTGGTGGCTGGCCTTGAGGTGGTGCTCGCCGACGGACGAGTGATCACCACTGGTGGTCAACCCCGATCGGCGGTTGGTCCCGACCTGACGCAGGTGTTCATCGGCAGCGAGGGCACACTCGGCGTGATCACCGAGGTCACGCTCAAGGCGAGCCCTCGACCCGAACATTCGGCCAGCGGTGCGTACCTCTTCGATTCGTTCTCCGCCGGACTCGAAGCGTGTCGCATGATTTTGCGCCGGGGCGCCGACCCTGCGGTGCTGCGGTTGTACGACGCCATCGAAAGCGACCGGGGTTACGGCACCGGCGACACCGACAACTTGTTGTTGGTATTCGACGAAGGCGACGAACTGCTCGTAAACGCCAACATGGCAGTCGTAGAGCAAGCGTGTTCTACCGGCCGGGCCAGCGATGCGGGGTTTGTCGAGAAGTGGATGGGCCACCGCAACGACGTGTCGGCGCTCGAGTCGTTGATTTCGGGTGGGCTCGTGGTCGACACGATGGAGGTGGCTGGGCCGTGGTCGACCCTCGACACGATCTACGAAGAGACCATCGCCGCGATGGGAGCGATCGACCGAACGTTTGCGGTGTCGGCTCACCAGTCACACGCCTATCGCGACGGTGCCTGTTTGTACTTCACCTTCGGCGGCAAAGCGGTCGACGGTCAGACCCGAGACGACTACTACCGAGCGATTTGGGAGGCGGGTACCCGTGCGGTGCTGGCGAACGGCGGCGCGCTTAGCCATCATCATGGTGTGGGGCTCAACCGGTCGCGGTTTGTGGCCGACGCCCTCGGCGATGGGTTTGTTGTGTACCAAGCAATCAAGGACGCCCTCGACCCGTCGGGCATCATGAACCCGGGGAAGATGGGCCTTCGTACCGCGTTCGGCGAACCGGGTTGGCCGAGCTAAGTCCTCACCAAAAACGGTGATGCTGCCGATAGGGCCCTATGGCCGCTTTCGAAACCACCACCGAACTGGCGGGGCTTCCCGAACACGTCTTCGCGGAGATCGCCGACTACACCAAAGCCGCAGAATGGAACCCGTCGTACGTGTCGGTCACCCAGACCGAGGGCACCGGCCCGGGTTTGGGCGCCAAGTACGCCGTGGTGTTTACCTTCTACGGTCGTCAGTTCGACCTGGACTACGAAGTGGTCGAATACGCCCCGAACGACCGGTTGGTGCTCGAGGCCTCCAGCAAGCGGGTGACCGCTCGAGACGAGATCTTGGTGAAGCGCAATGGCGACACCACCTTTGTGCACCGGTTGGCCGACTTCACCTTCACCGGCCCACTACGCATGCTCGATGGCGGACTTCAGGTGGCCTTCGAAGCCATGTCCAAGCGCGCCGCGGAAGGCCTAGCCGAACTAGACGCCGCCTAACCGAAACCACGACTCAGAGTCAGCGCTTTGAGAACCACCACCCTGAGTCAGCGGTTCGTCGACTAGAGGGTGGCGTCGGCCTTGGTTTGATCGACGGTGAGGTCGAGCGGCTCCCAGTCCTCAGGTTCGAGGTCGGTGCGCACGATCATCACCGGGCAGTCGGCTTGTTGGGCAATTTGATGGCTAACCGATCCGAGTCGTAGCCCACGGAATCCGCCGCGGCCTCGGTTGCCGACCACCAACATGTCGGCCCCTTCGGCGATCTTGACCAAGACATCCGCGGCTCGGCCTCGGGCCATGGTTTGGGTAACCGTGATACCCGCCGCGTCGATGCGGTCTTGCAGCGACGCCACCACCGCGGTCTGGAGCTTTTCGACTTCGCGGACAATCTCGCCCGTATTCAGCGGTACGAAACCCACGTCGGGTGCGGCCGGGACATAACTCGGGGCGTACGCCGTAACCACCTCGATCGTTGCGTTGCGGTAGCGGGCTTCACAGATTGCCCACTGCAACGCGGCTCGCGCTCCACCCGAGCCTTCTACGCCAACCACGATGCGGTGTTGGCGCCCCGACGGCTGCGATTCTGGTTGTACATCTTGTGGCACTGACGTTGCCCGTTTCTGTGCTGGTTCCCCCGACGGTCACGTGACCGTCGTCACAGATGATAGTACGGGGATCGCGGCCAGAAAGGAAGGGCGCCGGGCTATTCGTCGTCGGTGTTGCGCAGTCGGGCGGCTCGGGACACGATGCCGAGCAGAGCTCCGTTGACGTACTTTTCGGTATCGGTGAAGACCTTCGAGGCGGTCTCGGAGAAGTTCCGGCCGGCGTCGGCCACATGCTCGCCAACGGGTCGGTCATCCATGGTTGTCGGGTAGTTGCCACCCACGATGTGGTCGTAGGCGCCGCTATCGACCCACCGTCGAAGCTCGGCGACTCGCACCACCGGGAACGGATGGCTGCGACCCAGGGTCGCCATGAACTTGAAGTATGCGTTGAGGCCCTCGGCGTCGAGGTATTCGTCGGACTGGGCCACAAAGGCGTCGAGGTCGATCTCGTCCGTGCGGCCGCGAATTCCACCCGCCATCACCGCCAGGAGCCCGAGCGAGGCATCGAGTTCTTGCACGGCAAGCAACCCGGCACGGTCGCACGACACCTCGGCCTTGCGGCTCCATTCTTGCAAGGCGAGGGTGATCGGCAGCGCCGCTTGGCCAATGACCGGGCTGTTCGACCCGGCAAAGCTCAGCAACAAGAACAACAACGTGCGGTACAGCGCATGGTCGCTCATGATGTGGCCAACTTCGTGGCCGATCACTGTCGCAAGCTGCTTCGGCGCACACAATTCGACCAGCGATGAGTTGAGCACGATGAACGGATTATCCATGCCCACCGCGCCAGCGTTCGCCAAGGGGGTCTGGGAGATATAGAGCGGCGGCGGGTCGAAATCGAGCACCCGACAGACCTCGATCAAAAGCTTGTGGATGTCGGGGTACTGGTCGGGGCCTACCTTGATCGCCTCGGCCTGGTAGCTCATGCGGATGTTCTTCTCGCCGAACGTGCCCACCACCTTGCGAAGCAGCGAATCAAAGCCCGGGATCTGTTGCAGAGCGCTCAATGCGGCCCGGTCGGTGGGGTGTTCCCAAGCTGCGGGGCTGATATTGGCAAGGGTCTTTGGCTTGGCCACGTTTGCTACATCCTCGGTAGGCACCGGTCGATGGGGTTGTAGCATCATTGTTACCAGCCAAAACGTTATTCGGAGGCCCAACCAATGAAGTTCATCATGACCCGACCGGGTGTGACGCTGATCATCGTTGGAATCGTTGCCTATTTTCTGCGGCCGGTGCTCGATGGTCTCCCACTGGTGGGCGGCATCGTCGGCAGCATCTTGTTGATCGCCTCGATCTTCTTTGTGGTCGGCGGGATCTGGATCATGTTTATGGGCCGCGCCGGAGACGACACCTAAAACCCCCGAACCGGGTGCGCTAATCGCGCCCATAGGCGCAGGTAGCGCACCGAGAACCGAACCGATCGGCAAAACGGGACGACCCCGGCGCTGGTTGCACCGGGGTCGTCGAAGAACGCTTGATGGAAAGGCTGCTTAGGTAAGCGCGCCTTCGACCTTTTCGAGGGCTTCTTCTTCGCTGACGTTGAGGGCGAAGCTCAGTTCCGACACGAGCACGCTGCGGGCTTTGGTGAACAGCGACTTCTCGCCGGCCGAAAGTCCCTTTTCGGCGTCGCGCAGGGCGAGGTTACGAACAACCTCAGCTACCTGGTATACGTCGCCCGACTTGAGCTTCTCTTGGTGGTTCTTGAACCGGCGTGACCAGTTGGCGGGTTCGCGAACGTCGCGCTTTTGGAGAACCTCAAAGAGGTCTTCGACATCTTCGGTGCTGATGGGCCAGCGCATGCCGACCTCTTCGGCTTTGTCGACCGGAACCGACAAGACCATTTCGCCGTGCGCCATGCGCAGCACGAGGTATTCCTTCTCCTCGCCGAAGGCCTTCCTCTTTTCCTTCTTCTCGACAACGGCTGCTCCGTGGTGTGGGTACACAACGCGGTCGCCTGCTTTGAATGTCATAACGCTCCAGGGCAGAGGTAGTAAGGGGGAGTAATCGATTTTGGCCGGTTAAACATTCTGCCACTTTGGCGACTGTTACGACAAAGTGACGATCAAGTGTTTTGGCGGCAAAGTGTTCGAGGTTAGCCCCAGATCGGAGCGGTTTGCGGTCAGCCTTGGCGGCTTGTGGGGCGGCCCGTCTGGCCTGGGTGACGGGGAGTGGCTTACTCGGCGATCGTCACATCGACGCCGTCGCCGCGCAGGGCGGCGGCGGTTCGCTGATAGGAGGCGCCACGCTCGCCATCGTCGCCTTGGCGCAGCACTCGGATGACATGACCGTTGGCTCGGTCGACCCAGGTGGGCACGGCCCGAACGCCGGTGACCTGGGGTGTTCCGCCGTTGGAGTCGATGTCGACCAACAAGATCACGCCGTCTTGGCTCTCGGGCGGGCACGACGGACACGAGTCGGGGTCGGGGCCCTGGTTGCTCAAGAAGTTGCCGAGTCCGTACGCCACGTACTTGCCGTTTACCTGCGACACCTGCTGCACCACGTGGGCGTGATGGCCAATAACCAAGTCGACATCGGCGAGGTCGGCAATCTGGGGCCCCAACGTGGCCTGGTAGTCGCTCAAACCAATCGAAAATTCGTCGCCCCAGTGGGCGCTCACGACCACAAAGTTGGCCCCGTTGGCCCGGGTTTCGGCGGCGTCGCGGGCGATGGTTTCGAGATCGAGCACATTGGCGAGTTCGGCATTGCGGCCGGTGGGCTCGAGTCCGTTGAAGCCGTAGGTGTAGGAAATGTGGCCGATCGTGGTGCCGTCGACGGTGTAGTTGGTGAGCCGGCCACGAACCTCCGATGGTCCAGCGACGCCGGCAAATCCGAGTGCGACTCGGGTGAGTTCGGTCGTGGTGCTTCTGACCCCGGCTTCGCCGGCGTCGAGCGAATGGTTCGAGGCCACCGAACAGCCGTGGAACCCTGCACGGTCGATACCGTCGGCGAGCTGCGACGGGACGATGAAGGTCGGGTAGTAGGCCAAGGTCGAGTTGTCCGACGAGATCGGCGTTTCGAGGTGACAGATAGCGAGGTCGGCGGCCTCGAGGATCGGCGCCACGTCGCCAAATTGCGGGGCGAAGTCATAGCCCGAGTCGGTGCGGGCGCTCTCGGCGACCGATTCGTGCACGAGTACGTCGCCGGTGAATGCCACGGTGATCGTGGTGTCGGCCGGGCTGGCTGCTTCGTCGTTGCCGGCATCGGCATCGGCTTCGGCGCCCGGGTCGGTGGGCTGGGCCGAGCCGTCGTCGGTCGAGTCGTCGGCCGTCGAGGAGTCGCCTGGTTCCGTGGCGCCGCCCGCTTGGGTGACGGCGGATGCGTCGCCGAACGGTCCGCCGACATCGCGGGCCGCGACGTCGTCGATGCCACCGCTGCCCGGCTTTACGGCAAAGGCGGCGACACTCAGGGCGATAATCGCAAAGAAGAGGACCCATCCGACCACCCGGTCGAGCGGCAGTTGGCGATCGGGGCCCGATGGGGCCGACCGGCGTGACTGTTGCCGGTACTTCTCGGGGATGTGGGTCATAGACGAGACGTGATCGGGGTTCCCGGAGACACCGTTTCGTCGAGCCCGTCGGGGGTGAGTACGGGGGTGCCGTTGACCAGCACCCAACTCACACCGGTGGAGGGGATCTGGGGGGTTTCGATGCTCGACTGATCCGAGATGGTGTTCAGATCGAAGATGGTGATGTCGGCATCGGCCCCCATTTGGAGCCGGCCCTTGCGCCGCATTGCGGGGGCGGCGGCCTCGACCAGTTGCGCCGGTTGAACCGTGACCTTGGCGAGTGCCGAAACCAAGTCCATGGCGTTGCGGTCGCGCACGTACCGGCCCATTGTGCGAGCAAAGCAGCCCGTGCTGCGAGGGTGGTTGTTGTGCGCCCGTTCGAGGATCGCGTCGCTGCCGACCATGACCCACGGGGTTCTCAACGCGATCTCAAGATCTTCTTCGCTCATGGTGAACGCTGCGGTGAGCTTGTTCTCGGACCGGGCGGGTCCGTAGGTCGATTCGTTCAACCGTTCGCTGGTGCCGGCGATCTGCAGGTCGCCGTAGGAAATCCCGTACTTCTCTTGCCAGTTGTCGTACCGAGGAGACGCCAAGTACGTCGCCCAGAATTGGTACGGGTACACACATGCGGTGATCTTGTGCCCTTGCGAGCGAGCATCTTCAAGGGTGCCGAGCGCCTCGGCCATGCGGCCGGTTCCGCCGGTGCTGTTGATGTGCTCGACGTGCATCCACACGCCGGTTTGTTCGGCGACCCGAACCACTTCGGTCATCGCCTCGGCTTGGGTGCCGGGCGGGAGGTTGTCGGAGTACCGGGCGTGCACACACAGCGGCACGCCGAGTTCTGCGGCGAGCCGAGCGTTCGCCAACACCTCGGCCGAGGTGGCGCCTGGGGTGTATTCGGGCTGCATGTGAATACCGATGAGCCCCGCTTCGAGGTCGCGGCGGGTGCGGGCGACGATCTGGTCGATCTTGGCGGCGTTGGGTTCTTCGTATGGGCCAAGCTCGCCGACCCGTTCGCGTACCACGGCGTTGTCGGATGCGCCGCCGTAGTGCACGGGCATGTTGCCAAGCCCGGGAATCTTGGCGAAGAAGTCTTCGCCGAAGGCATCGGCGCCGTGCATCAACAGGTTGGTGGTCACGCCATCTTGAATCTTGAACCATTCGCCATAGCCGTTGGGCGAGTAGCTCAAGATGTCGATGAAGCCCGGCGAAACAACGAGGCCGGCGGCTTCGATCGTCGGGTTGCTCGATTGCAGCTCGTCGAAGCTGATGGCGGTGATCTTCTCGCCGTCGATACCGACATTGGCGATTGCGTCGAATCCGCTTTCGGGGTCGATGACCCGGCCACCCCGGATGACGGTGTCGTACAAGTGTCCGGGCGCTGGCGGGTCGACGTTATCGATCGAGGGCGGGTTGGTTACCGACGGGGCTTTCTCTGGGGTAGCGGTGTCGGCGGCTCGTTCGTCGGAGGTCGAAACGGTGGCCGGAATCGCACCCGCTCCGCTTACCCCGAGCTGGCGAACAAGCGCGGCATTTGCCGCGCCAAAGCCCAAGCCCATAAGGAGCTTGCGCCGGTCGATTGGAGGCGGCGCGCCCGCGCCAGAATCAGCCACATAACAAAGCTACAAGGGTGTCCTGCCCTACTTGTGCCACGGCCGAGCAATATCTCAGAACTCCGCCCGGGTCTCCACCGCTTGGCTGGCCGGCGCGCCTACCGTCGTCGCGTGTCGAACGATGCTGGCGGCCCACCGCCCGACCCAAGCTTGGATGCCGAACGGCCTGGGTCCGACCACGGCATGGCCGATGCGGCGTCGGGCCAGGGGTGGCGTTGGCCCTGGTTGTTGGGGGTGTGTGGCGGCCTGCTGGTCGTGGTGGGCGGGCTTGCCTTGCTGGCCTATGCCGGCGACCGTGACCGCACCGTCGACCCGGTGGTATCGGCCGTTGCACCCCAGACGATTACTGGCGAGGTGACCGAAGCGGTTCGGCCCGAGCGGTCGCTCGAACCCTATGTAGGTCTTGGTTCGTGGGTCGACCGATTCGATTTCTCGCCTCCTTATGCCGGCGAGAACCCGCCGGTGTCGGCCGACGACATCGCCGAGATGGCCGACCTGGGGGTACAGACCATCTATATCCAGGCCTCGCACCGGGCCGACCGTTCGCCGGGACCGACCGAGGATCCGTGGGTGCTGGCCGAACTGTTGATGGCCGCCCACGAACGAGACATGGCGGTGGTGGCCTGGTACTTGCCGAAGTGGGAAACCGAAGACGCCGACAAGATCGCGGCCATGGCCGACTTCGAGGTACTTGGCCATCGGTTCGACGGCATAGGGGTCGATATCGAATACAACCAAGACGGACTTGAGCCAGCCGAACGAAGCGCCCGGTTGGTAACCCTAAGCGAGCAGGTTCGGGCCCACGTGGGCGACGAACCGTTGGCCGCCATCGTGTTGCCCCCTGTGCTGACCGACGTGGTGAACACCGACTTCTGGCCCGAGTTTCCTTGGGCGGAGATCGCTCCGTTGTACGACGTGTGGATGCCGATGAGCTACTGGTCGTTCCGGTCGGAGTCGTCGGGGTACAAAGACGGCTACACCTACAACGCCGAAAGCACCGAGCGGCTTCGCGAACACTTGGGCGACCCCGATGCGTTGGTGCATGGCATCGGTGGCATCGGGGCGGTCGACGCGGCGGTAGGCGCCGAAAGCGGCGGGGAGCCGCTCGCGGTGGTGGGCGACCTCGACGGCTTCGGTCGCTCGTTGGTCGACACCCGGTCGATTGGCGGATCGATCTATGACTGGGTGACCCTCGACGCTCCGGCCCGCATCGCGATGGCCGAGCTGTTTTCCTCTGGGGTGGCGGCCGAGCTGTGGCAGTTCTTTCCTGCGGTCGACAACGAGTAGTCAACGGGTGCTCACCCGCTGGCAGTCGGGTGGTTGGTGGTCGACCAAGGCCCGTCGTAGTGCGTCGATCAACTGACCCTCACCGGAATCGGTAGTGATTTGGGCCGTCCTTTCGAACTGTCCGTCGGAGCTCACCAGCCGAACCAACGCTGCACCGTCGCGGTCGACCACCACCCCCATGGTGATGTCGAACGAATGTGGGTCGACGTGGGCGGTCGAGGCAGCGACCAAGCCGATTCCTCTCCACTGCGCAGGGGCGAGAAATTCGCCAATCTGGTCGACGGGATCGCCGTTCCACAAGGGGCGGATCATCAGGTCGATAAAGGACGGCGTCATTGACGCTTCGGCGTTGTCGACCGCGACCCCAAACAACAGTGGGGGAGGGGGCGAGTCGCAAAACTGTCGTTCTTCGGCGAACTGGGAGATGAGTAGATCGAGAACATCGAGCAACTCGGGTTCGTGCGGGGTCGAATCCTCAGAAGAAGAGAATGTGGGGTCGTGAACGGCCATGGGGTCTCCGGGTCGTGCTGGATAAGAGACCACCCCAACGGGCCGGGTGGTGATGCCGTTGACCACTATGGCGTGCGGGTGTGACAGCCGGTCACCGAAACCCTGCCAGTCCGGAGTCTTACCGCAGGTGAGCGGGCCATGTACTCTCAGAATCCAGTGGGTTGGTCGAGTTCGAAACCAGGTCGGCGCGTTGCGGCGCTCGTCGGTGTTGTCGCGATCGTTCTGACCTTCTTCGCGCCCACCGGGTCGGCCGAGCCTCGCCCGAAGGTCGGCAACGTCGAGGTCGACGTCGCTCAACCGTTGACCATCGTGGTGGTGGGCGATTCGGTGGCCGGGCAGGTCGCCGTCGCGCTCGACCACTACCCAGGCGAGCACCGGATCGAGTACGTGCAGTCGGTCGGGGCGAGGTACCAGGCCGACGATTCGTTGCGTCAGTTGGGCGCAACGGTGCGAGCGGCTGAGCCCGATGTGGTCGTGGCGCTGATCGGCACCTGGGACGCCATGTCGTTTCTCGACAAGGGAGGTCGGGCGTTCTCCCCTGACTATCGGACCCAACTCGTCGCCTGGCGCAATGCGATCGGTGCGTACCGTACGCCGTTTGTCTGGGTACTGATGCCCGACATCGCCGACGACGATCTGAATCCGCGGGTGCGCGACATCAACCGGCTCATCGATGCGCAGCACGGCCCGGCGAGTTGGGTGGGTGCTGTCCGCCGGTCACAGGGCCATCTGGGCGACACGGTGATCCGGGCGGGCGACGTTCTCGACGTCGGCGGCCGGTTTGTCACCGCCGTGGCAGGTTCGAGTCAACAAACCCGCTCGACCGACGGTTTGCACCTGTGTGCGGCCGGAGCACGTTTGGTTGCTGAACATGTGCTTTCAGTGGATGCCGTTCCCGAGACGGCGGCGGTCCTAGAAGAGAAATATTCGGCGAAAAATGTGCCGAACTTCCTCGCCAATACGCCATTTTCCTCCGATGGGTGCGCCGATCCGGCGTAGCTTGTCAGACCCTCTCCATAGGGTCTTGCCTATCGCTCCGTAGACTTGTCGAGCGAGGAAGGTAGGACTCCCCAGTGAGCACAAGAAAATCAACCGAAACTCGGGCCTTTGGCACCGGAAGCCGCGAGAGCCACGACTCTTCAGCGTTCTACGAACGCTTCTCGGCTCCCGAGGTCTCCGACGACGCTACCCTGCACGGCCCCGTGCCCGCGCTCGGCGACGGCATGGCGATCTGTGGCGATTCTCGCGACATGACCCAGTTGCCCGATAACAGCGTGGCGTTGGTCGTCACGTCGCCGCCGTACTTTGTGGGCAAAGAGTACGAACTCGCCGTCACCTCGCCCGAGGCTGGCGAAACCGGCATTCCCGAGACCTATCTCGACTTCCTCGACATGTTGCATCAGGTGTTCGCCGAATGCGTCCGGGTGCTCGAACCGGGCGGCCGAATTGCGGTCAACGTGGCCAACCTTGGTCGCAAGCCCTATCGCAGCCTGTCCGCCGACGTCATCACCATCTTGCAGGACCAACTCGGACTGTTGCTTCGCGGCGAGGTCATCTGGCAAAAGGGTAAGTCGGCGTCGAGTTCGTGCGCCTGGGGCTCGTTTGCCAAAGCGGGCAACCCGGTCCTTCGCGACGTCACCGAACGGGTCATCATCGCCAGTAAGGGTCGCTTCGACCGGGCGGTGCCCGTCGCCGAACGCAAGCGCCGCGAGCTGCCCCACGAGTCCTCGCTCGCCAACGACGAGTTTGTCGATGTAACCCGCGACGTGTGGGAGATCGATGCCGAGTCCGCCCGCCGTATTGGCCACCCGGCCCCCTTCCCGGTCGAACTGCCTCACCGGCTGATCGATCTCTATACCTACAAGGGCGACATCGTCGTCGACCCGTTCATGGGTTCGGGTTCAACCCTGGTCGCCGCCGCCCGTCGAGGCCGGATCGGTGTGGGCTTTGATCTCGACCCCGACTACGTCGAGCTGGCCAATCGTCGGGTCGAATCCGAACGCGAACGCCTATCGCGCATCCAGCAGGCCCAAGAGGTCGAGCAGCAATCGTTCGAACTTCAGGTCGAGGTTATGCAAGAGCTCAGCCCCGACGAGCGCCAAGAGCACTTCCAGTCTCGGGCCGTTCGCCACGGCAAGAAGGCCCAGGATATTGCGGCTGCTCGCCTCGAAGAGGCCGGATTCCTGTTCGACGAAAAGGTCAAGGTTTCCAAAGCCGGCCTGCAGTTCAACTTCAAGGCCACCGCGGGTGACGGCTCGGCCGACTGGTTTGTCGACGTGTCGGGTGCGTTCACCACCTCACGTCCGGGCCTCATGCGTACCGACACGCTGTGGAAGATGCTTGGTCGGCTGCATGTGCTCAAGAGCGTCGAACAAAACGCTCGGGTGCTCGTGCTGACCTCGAACCTTCCCCGTCCCGGTAGCGAAGGCGACAAGGCATTGCGGGCCGTTGGCCCCAACTCGGTCTTCGACGTCATCGAACTGTACGACCCGGTCGACTTCGAGCGTCTCAA
This sequence comes from uncultured Acidimicrobiales bacterium, assembly GCA_938038815.1. Taxonomy (GTDB): domain Bacteria; phylum Actinomycetota; class Acidimicrobiia; order Acidimicrobiales; family SHLQ01; genus CALLQB01. The sequence continues at coordinate 19,823 of CALHTF010000060.1, forward strand.
GGCCTACGCCAACGGCGAACTCGAACCCCAGCCTGGGTTCTGGACCATCGACGAGCTGGCCGAAGCAGGGTTCTAGCGGTGGCCGGTGTTGCCTACGCTGTGGTGCACACCGATCCGCCCGACGTGTACCTGGCCGAAAACGTCGACGTGTTGGCCCGGGTGCTCGCCCTTGAGGTGGTGGCCCGAACCGACCCATCGGCCATGCGGCCAGGAGCGGTCGCCGGGCTGCGCAAGGCGTTGCTCGACGAGCGGTGGGCCGACGCCTTGTCGGACTGGATCGACTTCACCGGCACGGTGGTCGACGTGTACACCCACATCCATATCTTCTCCGACGATCAGCTCCCGGCGAACCTCATCGGGGCTCAGCTACAGTTCGCGCCACTGTTTCGAGACCGCGAAGAGAAGAACTAGCCACCAGTGCCATCGCTGCGAACCGAGATCACCGAGATCATCACGGGCCTGGCGTTGCTCGGGTACCGCGAACTCGACCATGCGTTAGGTGTGCGGCCTCGACTCATCAGCCACGTGACCGAAGATCACTTCGACCGTCTCGATGCCGAACGGGCGGCAGGCAACTTCGAGGCCGACTTCGAAACGGCGTGGGAGAACGGACTGGCCTTTTCTCGAGCCGACGATGGCCTGCGGGGACGAGTGCCCTGGAACGTCGAGTGGAAAGGCCCGCACAAACCGCCGGGCTACGAGCAAGTCCCGGCCGATCTGCGGGTCGATCACGTCTATCTCATCAGCTGCAAGTACGGCTCAAACATCTTGTTCAACGCATCGCCGGGCCATGTGTTCGACCGGTTGTTGGCCGAACGCAAGGTCGACCGGTCGATCGACTGGTTCGTCGACGTGGCCCCGGAGGCCTACCAAGAGTTGTATGTCGCCTCGCGCAACTTGTGCGAACTTACGCAGTTGCCCGACCAGGCCACCGACCTCGATAGCGATGGCCGGTCGACGCTCAAGAACGCTCTTCCGAAAGGTCGAGCGTGGCCCGACGAGTTGGTCGAGCCGTACCAGTGGTTCGTCAACGCCGTGTCGCAAGCGTCGGCCGAACGCTGGCGCGACCAGCTCAGCACCAAGGGCGCCCGCGAGGAAATGTTGTGGCGTCTGTTGCGTCTGCAGGCATCGCCGTATTTTGTGCTCGGGGCGTCGCTAGACGGTTCGCCGTTGCGGTACCGGGTCGGTACTCCGTGGGACTTTCGTGACAACTACGAGATCAAACGGTTCGATGTCTGGGGCGACTCGGTCGGCCAACCAATGGTGCGCTGGCGGGCCGATGTGGTGAAGATCGAAACCGGCGAACCCCAAAGCGTCGAAGGCCATGTCGAGGTCCGCTGGAGCCACGGCCGCTTCGGCAGCGCCCCCGAAGCCAAGGTGTACCTCGACACCCCCCACCACGAAGTAGCCGGATACTTCCCCCTCGCCTAACCGAACTCGGGGTTAGATGGTGGGTGAGGCGTCGATGGCTCGTTTTGCGGTTTCCCAACGGCGTTGTACCAGTTCGAGGGTTACCCGGGCGTCGCTGGCTACGTAGGCCTGGCGTTCGTGATCGGTGAGCAGGTGAATGTTCTCGCGGTCGACCTCGACCGGGTCGAGCCCCACAAACTTGGCCATCGGCTTGAGCCCGCACGGCAACCGCAGAACTGCACCGGCATCGGAACGAAAGACTCGGTACCCGTCGAGGTGGCGATGCCCGTACCAGCTCGCCCGATACGAACCAGGGTGCCCGGCGAGCGGTTCGTTGCGGCTCAGGATCGTTGGGTCGTGCCGAAGCGATAACCCGAGTTCTATGCCGTTGCGGCGAGCCCGGTCGGCCAAAAACGGCATATCGAACGCTGCGCCGTTCCAGGTCACCAGTACGCCGGGTTCGAGCTCTCGCAGCAGAAGATCGAGCCGCAAAAGTAGCGACGACTCGTCGCCCTCGAGCACCCATTCGTCGGTGTCGCTCACTACGGCCACCGAGATAACGGCGGCCACGGCGGGATCGAGTCCGTTCTCGGAGGTGTCGGTTTCGATGTCGAGCCCATAGAGCGGACCAGCCATTTCGGCTGGTGAACGCACCTCGGCACGCGGGGCCGGGGGAGGGAGTGTGGGCTGAAGGTCGATACTGATGACCCTAGAGGGTGGCTACGACACGATGCGGGTTCGGCCAAACCGCGCTCGGCTCGCCTGGTTAAGCTCGGCGGGTGGCTGCGAACTCGAAACCGTGTGTCTTTTGCCAGATCGTCGCCGGCGAGGCCAAGGCCAACGTGGTGTTCGAAACCGAACACACGATGGGCTTTCTCGACCACACACCGCTGTTTCCGGGCCATGTGTTGGTGATCCCCAAGGTTCACCACGTGACCCTGCCCGACCTACCACCCGAACTTCTTGAGCCGCTGTTTGGTGATACTCGCAAGATGGCGGCGATCGTGGTCGACGAACTTGGGGCCCAAGGCAGCTTTGTGGCGATGAACAACACGGTCAGCCAGAGTGTGCCGCACCTTCATGTACACGTGGTGCCGCGAACCAAGAAGGACGGATTGCGAGGGTTCTTCTGGCCCCGCAACCCCTACGACGATGACGCCCACGCGGTGGCAACGGCCGATCGGCTGCGAGCGGCCTGGGATTTGAGCGGATAACCCGGCCCGTCAGGACTCATCCTGTCGATACATTCGCCACGACCTTGCTGGGTCCACAGGGCAGTGGGGCACGGCGCTCGAGCGGGGCGCCGCCTCATGTTCTTGGCCGCCGTTGTATGCTCGGCCAACGAACAACCAGAAGGCGGCCTAAGCCGAGATCGTCAGCCGGAAGCCGCTTTTGTCGCGGGCCTCGGCATCGCCCAGCAGGATTGCGTCGCCGGTAACCATCCGCCGGGCCGTCCAGGCGGCAGCGTACGCATCGAGTAGGTCGTCGACGGCTACGCCGGGGAGCGACGACGTGGTCAGCAACATGCGGATAGTGGGGAAGTGCGGTTCGAGTAAGTCGCAGCGTTCGGCCACGCCGGCCAGATCCTTC
>CALHTF010000061.1 GCA_938038815.1 uncultured Acidimicrobiales bacterium
CGCGGTCCATGGCCACCGACACATGTCCGGCAAAACCATGGTCAAGCGCGAGCTCGACCGGAACCGGATCTTCGTCGCGATACTCGGTGCCGTTGTACATGTAGAGCACGGTGTGAGCGTGGGTCCGCTCGGCGAACCCGCGGCCATCCATGTAGAGCTCCTTCACCTGGCCGGCGCCCCACTGGAAATGCTCGTCGTGTTTGCCCTTGAGTACCCAGTACACCGCCACGTAGGTGCCGCGGTCGTAGGGCTCAGTGACCGTGTTCGACTCGTCTTGCGGGAAGCGCATTTCCTTGAGTTCACGAGTGGCGACCCACCGGCTTCCGGCAAACAACCACGGACCGATCATGCAGCCGCCATAGAAATGGTCGCGTTCATACCAACGGTTGTATGCCACCTCGTGCCCCTTGTTCGGGTCGACGAGCGTATAGAGCATGCTTCCGACTTGGATCGGATATTCAGGTGGTTGTGCCATGAGCAGAACCTAATTCAGCGACGATGACGGTCGCCAAAAATCGTCAGGCGCTTCGTCCAAACAACGCCAGCAAGCGCACGGTCGACGATGCATCTTCGGCCGGCTCGATCGGGCCATCGCCAACGAACGTCGGGTCCTCAACCGACTGCAACAGCGGCAGCCACGTTTCCAGAGCAAACTCAGCAGCATCGTCAGCGATCCCGACCGGCTGGCCGATCGCCGTTGCCAGATCGAACCCATGAACCAGAGCGTCGCTGACCCGAAAGCCAAGCAGCTGACGGCCAGTCAGGTCGGCGCCGGCGTAGGAATACATCGACTCCATAACCTCGTCGCCCTCAAACGCTTTGATCATCGCCAACGCGGTGCCGCGCCATGAGGTAAGAGGACTCGGACCCAAGATGGCCGGATCGAACTCGGTGATCGCTTCGACCGATCGGCCACTCAATGCGTCGGTTACGACGGCGTCGCCAAGAACCAAGTGGGCGATGAGGGCCTTAACATCCCAGCCTTCGACAAAGGTGGCCTTGTCAAGATCGTCGTCGGTGACCTTCGCTACCGTTTCGCCAAACATCGCCGAGGCCCGGGCGAGCAGGTCGAGTTCACCCGCCACTGGCTATTCCCATTCGATGGTGCCGGGCGGTTTCGAGGTGATGTCGTAGGCCACCCGGTTGATGCCGTCGACCTCGTTGATAATCCGGCTCGACATGGTTTCGAGCAGGTCATAGGGCAACCGCGCCCAGTCGGCGGTCATCGCATCTTCGCTGGTGACCGCTCGAATGATTGCCGGCCGGGCGTAAGTGCGTTCGTCGCCCATAACGCCAACGCTGCGAATGTCGGGCAGCACGGCGAAGGCTTGCCAGATCTCGCGTTCGAGTCCCGCCTTGGCGATCTCCTCACGAACGATCAGGTCGGCATGCTGCAAGATACCCACCAGCTCGGGAGTGACCTCGCCGATGATCCGCACACCAAGGCCTGGGCCGGGGAACGGCTGACGCCAGACGATCTCGTCGGGCAAGCCCAGCTCGGAACCCACCTGGCGAACCTCGTCCTTGAATAGGTTGCGGAGCGGTTCGACGAGTTCAAACTCCATGTCGTCGGGTAGACCACCCACGTTGTGGTGACTCTTGATTTTGGCCGCGTCCTTTGTGCCCGACTCAATGACATCGGGATACAGGGTGCCCTGCACCAAGAAGTTTGCGTCGTCGATGCCGCCCGATGCTGCCTCGAATTCTCGGATGAAGAGTTCGCCGATCGCCTTGCGTTTGTCTTCGGGGTCCGCGACCCCTTTGAGCTTGTCGAAGAACCGATCCTCGGCCCGAACATGGATCAGCTCGATGCCTTGGTGACGACGGAAGGTCTCGACAACCTGTTCGCCCTCGTTGGCTCGCATGAGCCCGGTGTCGACAAAAACGCAGGTGAGCTGCGAACCGATCGCCTTATGCACCAGCGCCGCGGCAACCGCCGAGTCGACGCCGCCCGAAAGCCCACAGATCGCCCGACCAGACCCAACCTGAGACGCGATCTTCTCGACGGTCTCGTCGATGAAGTTACCCATGGTCCACGTAGCCGAACACTCGGCGATGTCGTGCAAGAACGTGCCCAGCACCGCCATACCGTGTTCGGTGTGGCCGACCTCGGGGTGGTACTGCACGCCGTAAATCCGACGATCGTGATTTTCCAGAACAGCAACCGGTGCCGCTTCGGTTCGGGCGGTGGCCACGAAGCCCTCCGGCACCTCCGAGATGGCATCGAAGTGGCTCATCCACACGTTCTGATCGACCGGCGTGTCGCCAACGAACAGCTTCGATTCGGTGCCGCCGATACCGGTCATCTCGGTGCGGCCGTACTCGCCTTGCTCAAATCGGCTAACGGTTCCGCCCAGCTGCTGGGCGATGACCTGGGCGCCGTAACACATGCCAAAGATCGGTACGCCAAGATCAAAGATCGCCGGGTCGAGGGTCGGGGCACCTTCGACGTGCACGCTCTTTGGTCCACCCGAAAGCACGATGGCGGCCGGCTTGCGAGCCACCACTTCATCGGCGGTGATGTCGTGGCCAACCAGCTCGCTGTACACGTTGAGCTCTCGCACTCGCCGGGCGATCAGCTGCGCATACTGCGCGCCAAAATCGACAACGAGAACGGTTTCTTCATCTGAGCTACTCATAGTGTCCTTCGCCGTAGGTGGAGTGTCCCGTTCGAGAATGGGCTAGTGGCCCATCCCGACGCCTTGTTCGGTTTGGAGCTTCTTGCCTTCGGTCTGTAGCGCAGGCGCCACCATGACCTCGGCCTTCTGGAAGTCTTTGATGTCGGTGTAACCGCAGGTGGCCATCGACGTGCGCAGCCCGCCGAACAGGTTCATGCGGCCGTCGTTTTCGTTGGCCGGGCCGACGAGGATCTCTTCGAGCGAACCACGCACCGTGGTCTGCACCCGGGCGCCACGAGGCAAGGTTGGGTGGAAGGTCGCCATGCCCCAGTGGTAGCCCTTGCCGGGCGCTTCTTCGGCGGCGGCCAGAGGCGAACCGATCATCACCGAGTCGGCGCCACAGACGATGGCCTTGGCGATATCGCCGCCGGTGCCCATGCCGCCATCGGCGATCACATGCACGTACACGCCGGTTTCGTCGAGGTGACGCATCCGTGCCGCCTTGACGTCGGCGATGGCCGTTGCCTGCGGGACACCGAGTCCGAGCACGCCACGGGTGGTACACGCATGACCGGGACCAACGCCAACCAGCACGCCGGCGGCGCCGGTACGCATCAGGTGAAGCGCCGCCGAGTAGCTGGCGCAGCCGCCGACGATGACCGGGATATCAAGCGAGCGCACGAAGGTCTTGAGGTTGAGGGGTTCGGCGGTCTTCGACACGTGCTCAGCCGAGACGACGGTGCCCTGAATCACCAACATGTCGAGCTCGCCCGCCATGATGTGGTCGATGTACTGCGTGGTGCGCTGCGGGGTGATCGACGCACAGGTGACGACACCGGCTTCTTTCACCTCTTGGATCCGCTGGGTGATCAGTTCGGGCTTGATCGGCTCGAGGTAGAGCTCCTGCATGCGCCGGGTGGCCTTCTCGGTCGGCAGCTTGGAGATCTCTTCGAGTACCGCTTCGGTATCTTCGTAACGAGTCCACAGACCTTCGAGGTTGAGCACTCCGACGCCGCCGAGCTGACCCAAACGGATCGCCGTTGCCGGACTGATCACGCCATCCATGGCCGAACCCATGAGCGGCAGATCGAACTTGAAGGCGTCGATCTTCCAACTGATATCGACGTCTTCAGGGTCGCGAGTACGGCGACTGGGGACGATCGCAATGTCGTCAAACCCGTACGCCCTTCGACCCGACTTGCCCAATCCAATTTCGATTTCGGCCATTTTGTGCCCTTTCACAGCGGGGAGGGAAAGGACGATCTTAGTCAGGCCAGCCCGGCCATGTAGAGGGGGGCGGCCACTAATCGAAGGCGGCGATGATGCTTTCGACTTGGGTGGTCCAACCGTCACCCAGTTCGGCCGGCGATTTCCCGAGCCTTACCAGCACCAGGTCGGACTTTGGGACACACACGATCCGCTGGCCTTCATAACCGCTGGCGAAAAAGGTGCCGCGACCATCGGGGGTTGTCCACCAATGGTCGCCGTACCCGTTTCCGGTTTCTTCCTCCACCGACAGGGTGGTTCGGGCCCGGTCGATCCAACCGGTGGGGACGAATCGTTGCCCTTCCCAGCAACCGTCGCGCAACGCAAACAGACCAAAGCGGGCAAAGTCGCGTGCGGTGGCGTGAACGTACGACGACCCGACAAAAGTGCCCGACTGGTCGAAGGTCGGTTCGGCCGAGGTCATGCGCAGCGGACCAAAGAGCCGGTCGGCGAGGAATGACTCGTAGGCCGCCTGTCCGCCGAGTTCGTTCCGTACGATTCGGCTGATGATGTTCGACGTGCCGCTCGAATAGTTGAACACCGTGTCCGGTGCATGGGCGAGAGGTAGCGCCGAGGCGTAGGCCGCCATATCGGGGTTCTCGCCGAACAGCATCTGGATGACATCGGAGGCCACGCCGTCCACGTAGTCCTCGTTCCACTGCAAGCCCGACCGCATCTGGAGCAGGTGGTCGAGGGTGATTTCCGACCGTGCGTCACCGGCCCACTCGGGAACCGCGGCCGGAGCAGCGGGGTCGAGACGACCATCGAGCACCAGCATGCCGACCACGACCTGCAGCATCGACTTCGCCATCGACCAAGAGATGAGCTTTGTGTCGGCGTTTGTCTCTGGCCCATAGCCTTCGAGCACCAAACGCCCACGATGCACCGCCAGCACCGCCAGGGTTTGGCCGAGCGGCGCAGGCTGGTCGGCCAACGCATCATGCACCCAGGTTTGGAGAAGCTCGTGGTCGACACCGTCGGGCAGCGGACCGGTTGCCCAATCGGTCGACGGAAAAGCCAAACCGTCGGGCTGGGGCGGCAGCGGCAGCACGTGGTCGTCAGCGTTGTTCATCTAGCCGAACCTCTCCCCCATAGATTGGTCGGTCGTATTGAAGACCACCGTCAAAAACTGGCGAAGGATCGCCGCGGTAGCGCCCCAAACCGTATTGCCTTCCAGCTCAAAAAACGTGATCGCGCGTGTGGTTTCTCGAAACGTCCAGATCTCTTCGCGCCACACTTCGTCGAGCGCCAGTTCGGCCAGCGGCACGTCGAGAATCTCGGCAACCTCATCGGGGCTTGCCGTGAGGGGCGGCAGCTCGGCGACCTCAGCCACGAACGGATGAATCAACGACCCGGAGCCGACGGTGACAAACGAGTCGAGGCGCCCGATCTGGCGCGGCAAACTCGGATCCAGGTCGACCTCTTCGTGAGCCTCCCGCAACGCAGTGGCCCAAAGATCGACATCCTCCGGGTCCTCTCGGCCACCGGGGAAACTGACCTCGGACGTATGCGACCGGAGGTTCGACGAGCGGGTCGTCAACAAAACGTGCACCCCCTCGGCACCGGGGTACAACACCATCAAAACGGCCGACCGGCCACGTGCCGCCTCGGGATTTCCGCGCACTTGGGGCTCGCTGAAGGAACCGAGCGCTTCGGTGATCGCGCCCATCGTGAGATAACGGGCTCGATTTTCGATGTTGGCCCATGGAGCGGCGACGCCGAACTCCCAATCGTCGGGCCGAGGGATCCGTTGCGGTCCCCCTCGCTTAGCCAGGCTAGTCGCCTGTCTCGGCGGTCTCGCCCGCCTCGTCCGCGAGCGCTTCGAGCAGGTCGCGAAGCCCGCCAGTCTTCAGGTTCGACATGACTCGACCGGGAGGGGTTTCGCCGGTTTCCCACTCCATCCACTGGGTCAGCAGCTTGGCGGGATCTGGTGCCGGTTTTTGAGTACTCATCACGATCCACACTACCGGTGGCGCCCGCTGTACCTCGCACCAAGAACGAAACTATGTGGCTCAAAACTGCTCAATATTTTGGCCGAAATGCCGTTACGACCAGTATGTCCATACCTTCTCGTCCCCCGCGCGAGCGGCCGTCCGCTATGTCGGCCACTGCCCTTGTCTTTGCCCTTTTGGTTTCGCTCACGACAATGATCACCTCAACCGCGCTCATCAACGAGGCGGGAGCACAACCTCACGACGCCGTTGTCCCTAGTGTCACCCGAACCGATACGCCGGAGATTCTCGACGGCACTGTTTGGGACTCCGAACAATGGGGGAACCTGATCATCGTGGGTGGTCAGTTCACTCAGGTGAAAGACAACGACGGCACGATCTACGACCAGGCAAACGTCATGGCGTACGACATCAACACCGGCGACCTCATCACCTCGTTCAACCCGGTGATCAACGGTCTCGTACGAGAAGTTGAGGTGGCCGAAGACGGACAATCGGTCTATGTCGGCGGCAAGTTCACCCAAGTCGATGGCCTTACCCGCAAGCGCCTCGCCAAGCTCGACAACACCGGCGAACTCATCACGGCGTTCAATGCGAACGTCGCCGCTGAGGTCAACGGCCTAGCCGTAGCTAACGGCAAGGTGTACGTCGGTGGAAGTTTCCTCAAACTCGAGAACACACCGCGCGGAAAGTTTGGGGCCGTCGATGCGGTAACCGGCGATCTCGACACCGGCCTCGACCTCCCGCTCACCGGCGGTATTGGCAAGAACCAGCAGTACACCGTGAAGGCCCTTGACATCACCCCCGATGGCAACACCCTGCTTGTGGTGCACACCGCAACCTATATTGACGGACTTGAACGCGCTGGCGTGGCGATGGTCGACATCAGTGGCCCAACCGCCTCTGTCCTGCCGTGGCAGACCGACCTGTACCACGACTGGTACTGGCGGTGTTCTGGTGGCTTCCTCGCGTTACGAGACGGCGAGATTTCGCCCGATGGGTCGTATTTTGTGGTCGTAGGCAAGGGTCACGATCGACCGCCGGTCTGCGATACCGCAATTCGGTGGCCAATCGCCGGCGCAGCAGGGGTTCAGCCCACCTGGATCTCGCGCCATTTCGACAGCATATTCTCGGTCGGTATTTCCGACCACGCGGTGTACACCGGCGGTCACTTCCGCTACCAGGAAGCCCCCGGATCCCCCAACCCGTACCCCGGTGATCAGATGACCACCTACAACGTTGGGCTCCCAGAAACAGTGGCTGCGCTGGGTGATTCGATCGTTCCCCGCGACCAGATTGGCGCTCTCGACCCACTCACTGGCAAGAGCCTCGACTGGGCTCCCAACACGAACTCCTTCGTCTGTGTTTGTGCACTTACCGTGATCGACCGCGGTCTGCTGGTTGGGCACGACAACTCACAGGTTGTTTTCCAGACCGGCCGCCACGCCTTCTTTGATTTCGGTGGCCCGGTCGACGAAACCGATCCGACGATTTCGATCACCTCACCCGCACCCGATGAGAACATTGGCCTCCCGGCCACGCTTACCGGTACTGCGACCGACAACGTCGGGGTCGATGAGGTGTATATGTCGCTCAAGAGCCGCAACGGACTCGGTTGGTACCGGGTCGACGGCACATTCGGCTCGTGGGAGAAGCACCCGATCTCCATGTCGAATCCCGGCGACTTCACCACCGACTGGAGCACGTCGCTCGATCTGCCCGATGGCCCGTACACCGCCTACTTCTGGTCGGTCGATGCTGCGGGTAACAAGAGCCTGCCCAAGCCCAAGGTGAGGTTCGCGGTTTCGTCGGTTATCGACACCGCCCCGCCAACGGTCACGATCAGCACACCGACCCCGGATCAGATCGTCGAGCCGACGGTGAACTTCACCGGTGTTGCGCTCGATGATCAGTCGGTCGCTCAGCTCATGATCACTGTGCAGAACCGGACGACCAAAGAGTGGCTCCAACCCGACTTCACGTGGGCGACCGGCTGGAAGGCACTCGACATTCCGCTCGCGGCCACTGGCCCCTCGGTCGCGTTCGACTTCAGCGCCCTACTCCCCGACGGCGACTACACCGCCAACTTCTTCGCCATCGACACCGCCGGCAAGAAGACCCCCCAACCAAGACCAAGCGTAAAGTTCACCGTCAACTAACCC
>CALHTF010000062.1 GCA_938038815.1 uncultured Acidimicrobiales bacterium
AGCTGGTTGAGCGTGGCGGTGAACTCGTCCCACGCGGCGGCCAACTGCGATTCATTCGTCGACATCGCAGCAACCTAACCGACGTGGGTATACCTAACGCAGGTTGAGGCGGCCGGTTCCTTCCGCGGTCGTACCGACGACGGCTGCGGTGTGACCCGATGCGTTCAGCGAGGCGACAGCGCCTGCGGCTTCACCAGGGTCGACACCAAAGATGAGTCCTCCCGACGTTTGCGCGTCGGCGAACAACAGCTTGGTGATGTCGTCGTGAGACCCAGCATCGACCCATTCGTCGATCCAGCCGAGGTTCCGGCGGGTTCCGCCCGGGATCATTCCTTCGTCGGCCAGTTCTTTCGCACCGGGCAAGAACGGCATCGCGTCGACTTCGAGCGTGGCGTCGATACTTGACTCCTGGGCCATCCGGCCGAGGTGACCCAACAACCCAAACCCGGTCACGTCGGTGCAACCGGTGGCTCCAGCCGTCACCGCAACCCGCGAGGCCTCGGCGTTGAGGCGGGTCATCGAGTCGATAGCTGCGGCCGCCACCTCGGGCGTGGCCTTGTCGTTTTTGATCGCCGTGGTGACGATGCCCACGCCGAGCGGCTTGGTAATAATCAGCGACTGGCCCGGTTTGAGGCCCGCGTTGGTGAGCAACTTGTCGGGGTGCACTTCGCCCACCACCGACATGCCGTACTTCGGTTCGGGGTCGTCGATCGTGTGGCCGCCCACCACGAGGAACCCACCCTCTTCAGCAACGTCGTTGCCGCCCGCGAGCACCTCGCCCAGCAGTTCGGTCGACAGTTCGTCGGTGTTCCAGCCCACCAGATTGAGGGCGAACAACGGCGTGCCACCCATGGCGTATACGTCGGAGACACTGTTGGCGGCGGCGACTCGACCCCATGCCCGGGCGTCGTCGACCACCGGCGTGATGAAGTCGGCGGTAGCGACAAGGGCGCGTTCGTCCGACAGCTTCCACACGGCCGCGTCGTCACCGGTTGCGGTGCCGACGAGCAGGTTGGCGTTTTGGCCAGGCGTTAGTTGACGCACCACGTGCGCCAGCTCCCCAGGAGGGAGTTTGCAGCCTCAACCAGCGCCGTGACTGAACTGGGTGAGCCGCGGCGCAGGAGTCGAATCGGTCATAGCTCCACTCTAGAGCTGACGATGTTGTTACTCCGCGACGAGCGGCACATAGCAACCGGGCCGCCGCTACGGTGATCCCATGACGTTGTCGGACAACGCAGGCACCGGATGTTGAGTTGGTGAAGTTTCGCCGGATCGCGATTGCTGTTCCGCTTCGACCCGGGGCTACTTCAGGAAACTCGGTCACCGCCACCCGGTGGGCAGACCAACTGATCGGCCTCGGCTACGACGTCGACGTGGCGACGGTCTCCGAGGCAGATAACGGCGAAGCTTTCGCCGACGACGCCGACCTCATCGTCGCCCTCCATGCGCGTCGCTGCGCCTCGCAGATCCGGGCCGCAAAAGCCAGGGCCCCCGACCGCCCGGTGATCGTCGCGCTCACCGGCACCGACCTATACAGCGACCTGCCTGACAACGCTGAAGCTTGCCAGTCGCTCGACGTGGCCGATCGGTTGATCGTCCTGCAACGCCACGCCCTCGACCGGCTCCACGCGTTCGACACCGGCTGGCGAGACAAAGCAGTCGTGATTCATCAGTCGGTCGAGGCATCGACCTGGCAGCACTCCCCCGACCCCGACGCGCTCACCGTCGTGGTACTGAGCCATCTGCGCGACGTAAAGGATCCGCTGCTGGTGGCCAAAGCCGCTCGGGCGTTACCCAGCGAGTCGCGGGTCAGGGTCATTCTCGCTGGGGCGGCTCACACGCCGGAATGGCAGACGCGAGCGTCGGCCGAAGCAGCAACCAACCCTCGGTTCGAATGGTTGGGCGAAGTCGACGCCTTCGAGGCGGTCGAACTGCTCGCCGGCGCGTCGATAGTGGCCTGCACGTCGTTACTCGAGGGCGGAGCGAATGTGGTGAGCGAGGCGATTGCCATGGGGGTACCGGTCGTCGGCACCGACATCGACGGCAACCGCGGACTCCTCGGCGACGACCACCCCGGACTCGTTCCGGTCGGCGATGTCGAGGCGATGAGCGAACTCCTACAACAACTCGAAGCGAGTCCGCAGCAACTCGACGCGCTACGCCAACGCAGTATCGACCTGCAGTGGATGACCGAACCCGCCAGGGAACGAGCCCAGTGGGTGGCGCTACTCGACCTGATCAGCGAATCGTCCGGCGAATACTGCTGCTGATCGCATCGACGAACAAGGTAATCAGCACCAACGCCACGATGCTGGCGAGTATGCCGTCGTAGTCGAACCGAACCGCTTGATCGCGAATCGTTCGACCCAAACCCGCCGCACCGACCACGCTAAGGGTGACCGTTTCGCGGATCGCCACCTCCCATCGGTACAGACCAAGCGCGGTGAACCGACCCGACACGGCGGGAAGGGTTGCAAAGTTGGCGACACCAAAGGCCGAGGCGCCCGAGGCTCGAAGTGCCCGACCAGGCCGATCGTCGAGATTCTCGACCACTTCGGCCTGGAGCCGCCCGAGCACCCCGAGGTTGTAGATCGCCAGCGCCACGACGCCCGGCCACAGCCCAGGCTTCAAGATGAACACCATGAGGAAGGCCCAAACCGGTGGGGGCACCGCCCGGGCGATCAACAGCACGAGCCGGGTGAATGTGCCGACCATCGACCGCACGATGTTCGCCGGCGAACCCCACGGGTTCTCGATGCGGCTGGCGATAAACGCCACAACCGAAGCGATCGACCAGGCAAGAACCATCGACAGCACGGCGAGGGCCAACGTGTCGACCGTGTCGCCCAACAATCCCCGCCAACCGTCGTCGCCGAGCGCCGGAGGAAACGCATCGCGCCAGAGCTCGGTGCTGAGTCGACGGGCGCGCCCCGACCACAACGAAGCAGCGCTCACGTCGAGTCGCCACCACGCGACCGGAATCGCCAACAAGAAAAGGACAGCGCTGGTACGCAAGACCGGATCCTTCGCCGGCGCCGATGTCGACAGGGAGGCGTGCATCTCCACCGAGGCGGCGTTGCGGCGGCGACGGACCAGCGACGACCAACGATCGGCGATTCCCGACAAGATGATCAACGCCCACAACAGGGTCCACATCTCGTTGTACCGGAGGGTCTGAAACGACAGTGCCAGCTGAAATCCGAGACCGCCTGCCCCCACAAGCCCCAACACGGCCGCGCTACGGATGGCGCACTCGAATCGGTAGAACCCGTACGACAAGATATCGCTCATGGCGTGGGGAATGGCACCAAACATCAACGCCGAGAACCGCCCGGCGCCCGCGGCTCGCAGGGTTTGTTCGGCATCGGGGGGAACCTCGTCGAGTAACTCGGCGAACACCTTGGCCGTCACCGCACCAAAAGGGATGCCGATCGCCAGCACGGCGACCAGCGGATCAAGACCCAAAATGTTCACCAGCACCAGCCCAAAGACGACCTCGTGCATCGCCCTCGGAATGGCGAACAGGCCACGCAGCGTGCGCCACACCCAGTGGCTTGCTCCGCTGGTTCCGGCCACGTTGAGCCACACTCGTTCGGTCAACAGCACGCCGCCAAAGATGCCGATCAGCACCGAGAGCGCGGTACCGAGGATGGCAAAGCCCAGCGTGACGCCCGCTTCACCGATCGCGAGTTTCACAAAGTCCCAGCTGAGGTCGGGCCGGAACATTGCCTCAAAGAAGTCAGAGAACTGGCTGAATCCTCGCGTGTTGAACAGTCGGCCGAGGTCGAGCCCCGCTCGTTGCGCCGAGTAGGCAACCAGGACGGCACCAAAGATCCACCAGAATCTGCGACCCCATCGCGCCGGCGGCGAGGTGCTTACCGCCGAAGCGAGCGGAGCGGCCGTCACGCTTAGCTTTCGAGTTCGTAGAGCATGGCGAGCTGCGGTTCGGTCACCGACTCCGACGGCGCATCGAAGAGGACCTCGCCGCGCCGCAGCGCAATGATCCGGTCGCAGTGCTTCAGCGCAAGAGGCGCGTCGTGCATGCTGGTCACCAGCGCCCGTCCCGGGGTGGTAGCGACCGCTTCGGTGAGAATTTCCATCACCGCGTCCGAACGTGCTGGGTCGAGAGCACTCACCGGCTCGTCGGCCAAGATCAGATCGGGCTTTTGGTACAACGTTCGGGCGATGGCCACCCGCTGTTGTTGACCACCGGAGAGCTGGTCGGCTCGGTCCCAGAGCTTCTCGGGTATTCCGACCTGTTCGAGAATGGCGACGATGTCCTCGGTGTCGCGGGGCCGCACGAGTTCACGCAACGTCTCGACGGGGCCGAGGTAACCCAACCGACCCGAGGCCACGTTTTGGGCGACCCGCAACGAGCCGACCAGCGCGTTTCCCTGAGGTATCGAACCGATCGCTCGGCGACCTTCTCGACCCAGACTGGCGGTGTCGGTGCCGTGGACCCGGACCCGACCTTCGGTAGGTGCCACCAGGCCGTTCGCCGCGCTCAGAATGGTTGTTTTGCCCGCACCCGAAGGTCCTACGAGCGCCACCCGTTCACCGGCCGAAACCGAAAACGAGACGTCGCGTAGTGCCCACGGGCCGGACGGTGAATAGTTGATCGAAACGCCGTCGAACGAAAGGACGGCGTGGTTACTCAATCAGTCCGCTCGCACGACCTACCGACTCGATGTCGGAGTAGTTGTCGCTCTCGGTTCCAATGAAGGACTCAGCACCGAAGAACTCGAGAATTTCGGCATGCTCGGCGTTGGAGGGGTCGAGCGCAGCGAGGGCGTTGACGATCTTGTTCTGCAGATCGGCGTCGAGCTCGGGACGGGCGACCCAGTGGTAGTCAAAGTAGGTGGGGGTTTCATAGATAAGCTGCACCTTGTCGAGGTCAACCTCGCCAGCCTCCACCTTGGACTTCCACACCTGGCTGCTGAGCGCACCGACTTCGTAGGTGCCAGCTTCGACCAAGGCGATGGTCTTGTCGTGGGCGCCACTGAATCCGACCTCGCCGTCAAGGTCGCCGAGCGCAACACCGGCTTGCTCGAGGAACGACTGCGGCATCAACCGACCAGAGGTCGACGACTCGCTACCGAAAGTGAAGGAACGGCCCTTGACCGCTTCGAGGCCGGCCACATCAGAGATGGGGTCGATGCCGCTATCGGTGCTGGCGATGAAGACCGAGGTGAACTCGGCATCGATGTCGCGCTGGGCGATCGCCTCGGCACCATCGACCTGCAGACGGGCTTGCACACCGGTGAGGCCACCGAACCACACCAGGTCGAGGTCGCCGACCCGGAACTGGGATACCGCGGCTTCGTAGGCGGTCACCGGCTGGAAGTTGACCTTCACGCCGGTTTCTTCGGTCAGGTAGTCGGCGAGCAGCCCATAGTTACGAGCCAGCAGTTCGGGGTCCTGGTCGGGGATGGCGCCCAGGTTGATCTCGGTTACCGCGCTCTCGGCGCCCCCGCTTTCGCTGCTGCTGGCGCCGGACTGGCTGGCCGGAGCGGCATCGGAACCGCATGCCGCGGCAACGAGAGCCAGCACCAGAAGAAGGGCAGCGAATGGCTTGGATTTCAGGCTGTTGAAGTTCACAAGGCCCATTTAACTCAAAATCCGACCCCTACTATTCGCCAGGCAACCAATTCTTTCGCCGCTAGTTGTCACACCGTGCTCGACCCGCCGGTTGGCACTGAATTGAACGGTCGTTCAATATATGTGACGTGCGTAACATTGTGCTTCTCATGGCCGACCAACTGGCGCCGCATTTCACCGGCACCTACGGGCACCCGTTGGTAAGGACCCCTCACCTCGACGCCCTCGCTGAGCGAGGGTCGCGTTTCGACGCGGCCTACTGTCACTCGCCGTTATGTGCCCCGGCGAGGTTTTCGATGCTGGCCGGCCAGCCGGTATCGAAGATCGGCGCGTTCGACAATGCGTCGGAGTTCCCAGCGACTACGCCGACCCTCATGCACTATCTGGCGCTCACCGGCTACCGAACCGTGCTGTCGGGCAAGATGCACTTTGTCGGGCCCGACCAACTCCACGGTTTTGAGGAGCGACTCACCACCGATATCTACCCGGCCGATTTCGCGTGGACTCCCGATTGGGACAACGCCGACGAACGAATCGGCAAGTGGTACCACAACATGGACGTGCTGCAAGACGCTGGCACGGCGGTCACCACGTACCAGCTCGACTACGACGAAGAGGTCGGCGCCGCTGCCCGCCGTAAGCTGCTCGACCTCGCCCGCGACC
Organism: uncultured Acidimicrobiales bacterium; assembly: GCA_938038815.1. Taxonomy (GTDB): domain Bacteria; phylum Actinomycetota; class Acidimicrobiia; order Acidimicrobiales; family SHLQ01; genus CALLQB01. The sequence goes on from CALHTF010000062.1 coordinate 6,262, forward strand.
CCGACGATCGCCCGTTCTTTCTGTGTGCATCGTTCATTCATCCCCACGACCCTTACGTCGCCACGGCTGAACACTGGGACCGGTACGACCACGACGACATCGACATGCCCGATGTGTGGGAGATCGATTCCCTCGACCCACACACGCTGCGAATCCGCCACGGCATCGAAGCCGACACTGTGGGATACACCGACGAGCAGGTTCGCAACGCCCGCCACGGCTACTACGCAAACGTGAGTTACGTCGACGACTGGATTGGCCGAATCGTCAAGACCCTCGAGGAGACCGGCCAACTCGACAACACGGTCATCATCATGACCAGCGACCACGGCGACATGCTGGGCGACCGAGGCGCGTGGTTCAAGATGTCGTTCCACGAACGCTCGGCTCGGGTGCCGCTGGTGATCGCCGGACCCGACGTGAAGCAGTCGACCGTCCCCAACGCCTGCTCGCACCTCGACCTGTTGCCCACCTTGCTCGACATCGCAACCGACGGCGCCGACTGGCCCGACCTGGCCGCCCCGATCGACGGGCGCAGCTTGTGGCCGGCGGCAACCGGCAGTGCCGACCCGGTCGACGAAACGACCGGTGAGTACCTGGCCGAGATGACCTCGCACCCGATGTTTATGATCCGGCGTGGTGCATACAAGTACATCCACTGCGATACCGACCCGCCGCAGCTCTACAACCTGGAGGTCGACCCGCTCGAGCGCACCAACCTCGCCAACGACCCAGACCATGGCGAGATGGCAGCGGCCTTTGCGGCCGAGGTTGCCGAGCGCTGGGACAGCGATGCCATCCGCGAACGGGTACTGGCCTCGCAGAAGTCTCGCCGGGTGCTGCACGCCGCCCGCGAAGCCGGGCCGCTCATCCCCTGGGACTACCTGCCACCCAACGATGTAGCAAACTCCTATGTTCGCAACCATCAGGATTGGGCCGAGGCGGGGCCGCGCATGCGGTTCCCCCGATGGACGCCCGAAGGCGACCAATGATCGACCAGGGCTGGGACCCGAATCCCAACGCGTCAATGTCGTTGCACGCCGACGCCTACACGAAAGACGAATGGTTCGCCGCCGACGAGCAACAGATCATCGCCAGGTCGTGGCAATGGCTGTGTCATGTCGAGACGCTTCGCGAACCGGGCAACTACACGACCGACACGGTCGCCGGGATGCCGATCGTCGCCGTGCGCAACAGCGATGGCACGCTTGGCGCCTTCTACAACGTGTGCAAGCACCGGGCTCACGAACTCTTGACCGGGTCGGGCACAACCCGCAACATCGTGTGTCCATATCACGCCTGGACATATGACCTCGGCGGCCAGTTGACCGGGGCCCGCCACACCAGCCACTTGGAGGACTTTGCTACCGGCTCGATTTGTCTCGACTCGGTTCGAATCGAAGAGTTCGGTGGCTTCGTGTTCGTCAACCTCGACCCAAACGCCACTCCCCTAGCCGAAGCGTCGGGCGACCTTGGCGCCGAGATCGCCCACTGGGCACCCGACGTTGCCGACCTCACCTTCGCCCACCGGCTCAGCTACGAGATCAAGTCGAACTGGAAGAACGTGGTCGACAACTTCCTCGAGTGTTACCACTGCCATGTCGCCCACAAGGACTTCGTATCGCTGGTCGACATGGACACCTACAAGGTCACGACCCACGGCATCTACTCGAGCCATATGGCCGAAGCGGGCAAGTCGGCGAACTCGGCCTACGACGTTTCCGAAGCAACCGTGACCGACCACGCGGTCTGGTGGCTCTGGCCAACTTCCGCGATGATGCGGTACCCCGGCCGCAGCAGCTTCATCATCTTGAACATCATCCCCGCCGGCCCGGACCTCACCTACGAGACCTACGACTTCTTTCTCGAAACGCCCGAACCGAACGAGGCCGAGCTTGAATCGATCCGGTACCTCGACCAAGTCCTGCAGGTCGAGGACATCGACCTGGTCGAGAGCGTGCAGCGGGGGATGTCGACCCCAGCGTTTACCCAAGGTCGCATCGTCAACGATCCGAACGGGTCGGGGCTGTCCGAACACGCACTGCACCACTTCCACGGATTGGTACTCGATGCCTATGCCCGCATGAACACCGAACCAACAGGAGATCGCACATGACCGGAATGCTCGACGGCCGGGTGGCACTGGTTACCGGAGGATGCGGTGGCGCGGGCCGAGCGATCTGCGAACGGTTCGTCGCCGAGGGGGCCCAGGTGTACGCCGGCGACCTATCCCCTGCCGGGAGCATGGGCAGCGACAGCCACATCGGCACGTTCGTGAAGCTCAACGTGACATCCGAAGACGATGTGAAGGCCGCTATGGCCGCCATCGAAAACAACCACGGCCAACTCGACATTCTCGTCAACGCTGCGGGGATCGAGATGGAACTCACCGTCGAGGAAACCAGCCTCGACCAGTGGAACAAGATCATGGCGGTCAACGTGACCGGCACGTTCCTCACGAGCAAGTACGCGCTACCGATGCTGCGGCAGTCGACCAACGCATCGATCATCAACTTTGGGTCCTACGACGGTTTCATCGCCGACCCGAACCTGGCCGCCTACTGCGCAACCAAGGGGGCGGTCCATGCCCTCACCAAAGCCATGGCGTGCGATCACGGCAAGGAGGGCATTCGAGTCAACGCCATCTGTCCGGGGTACATCGACACGCCGATGCTCGGGCAGTTCTTTCCCGAAGGAGTCGACCGCGAGACCGGCCTAGAGGAAGCCCGCAACGTGCACCCGCTGCGCACCATCGGCACCCCGACCGACATGGCCAACCTGGTCAACTGGCTCGCCTCCGACGAGGCCCGATACGCCACCGGTCAACTCTGGGTGCTCGACGGCGGCATCTCGGCTCAGGTTCAGCAGATGCGGTTCTGATGGCCAACGCAGCGGCGGAAACGGTCGAAGAACTCGGCGAGAAAGAAGCGCTCATCCTCGACGCGGTTGCGACCGTGTTGGCCAAGGGCGGCATCGCCGCGGTGAGCATGCGAGCGGTGGCGAAGGAAGCCGGGGTCGCGCTCGGGTTGATGAACTATTACTTCGACGACAAAGAGTCGCTCATCGCCGCTGCCCTTCGACGGATCGGCCGGGCCGACCTCGACCTCGTGGCGCCCGCTCCGGGACTCGATCCGACACAGCAGCTTCGAGCGTCGCTCCGACAAGTGGTCGACCCGCAATACCTCGCCACCGACTACCTGGGTCTGCGACTTCAGTTGTGGGCGCTGGCGCCCATCGATCCGGTCTTCGCCGAGATCAATCAGAACGCCCAACGCGAGTATCGGGCCGGACTTTCGGCGTTGCTCGCCGCCGCTCGGCCTGACCTGTCCGACACCGAAGTCGCTCGACGGGCCAACGACATTTTGGTGATCCAGAACGGCATGTGGCTGACGTCGCTTCAGCTCGACGAGCACGACGCCATCGCCCGAGGTATCGCCCGATGTGAGGCGATCGTTTTCGAGGCAGCACCGAACGCCGAGGGTCGGTAACGTGCGCCGGTTGCATTTGGTAAGGATGTTCGTTCGATGAAGTACACCGCCGCCGCCGACCGGCTCCGCTCCACCGGAGCAGACTCGTGGGCCATCTACCGACGGGCCAAGCAGATGGTGGCCGACGGCATCGACGTCGTCGAGATGGCCATCGGCGAACCCGACGTGCCCACCCCCGACTTCATCGTCGAGGCCACGGTCGACGCGCTGCACCGGGGGCGCACCGACTACGCCGCCAGCTTGGGCGAACCAAACCTGCGCGCCGCCTTGTCGGCCCGGTACACCCGCACCACCGGTCGCCCAATCACCGACGACCAAATCGCCTGCCTCCCCGGTACCCAAACCGCGCTCTACACCGTGATGCGGACCATCGCTGGTCCAGGAGACGAAGTGATCCTCGGCGATCCGATGTACGCCACCTACGGCCCGGTCATTGCGGCGTGTGGCGCGACCCCGATACCGGTGCCGCTACGAGCCGAGCGAGGGTTTCGGATCGACCCGGCCGATATCGAGGCCCAGATAACACCGGCCACCACGACCATCTTTCTCAACTCACCGCACAACCCGACGGGCGCGGTTCTCACGGCCCACGATGTGCGCCAGATCGGCGAACTCGCCCGAAACCACGACGTGTGGCTGGTGGCCGACGAGGTCTACGAGGAACTCGTGTTTGCCGGGTCGACGTTCGTTTCACCCCTGGCCGACCCCGACTTCGCCGACCGGACCATCGTGTTGAACTCGCTGTCGAAGTCGCACGCCGCGCCCGGCTTCCGCAGCGGGTGGTGTGTCGGCCCGGCCGAATTCTGCGAGCGCATGCGCCCACTCTCCGAAGCGTTTCTCTTCGGCAGCCAGCCGTTCATCGCCGACGCCACCGCCGTTGCGGTTCAGGCCCCGTCGCCGGTCGCGGCCGGCATGGCCCAACGGTTTGCGGCCCGAGCCGATCGACTCGTCGACGCTCTTCACGGCCAAACCCAACTACTCGTCAACCGTCCCGCCGCCGGCATGTTTGCGTTGGTCGACGTGTCGAGCACCTCGATGAACGGGCTCGACTACGCCAACGACCTGCTCGACAACGGCGGGGTGGCCGTTATGCCCGGGTCGTCGTTCGGCAGCACGCTCGGTTCGTGGGTACGGGTCTGTTTGACCCAAGACGATCCGGCGTTCGACACCGGGGTCGAACGAATCGTGGCCCATGCCCACGCCAACGGGGCCGGCGCATGATCACGGTCGGCGAAGCAATCGTTTCGTACCTCGAAGCACGCGGTGTTTCGACGGTGTTCGGGATTCCCGGCGTCCACACCATCGACCTCTATCGAGGCTTGGCGAGCAGCACCATTCGCCACGTGACACCTCGGCACGAACAAGGCGCCGGTTTTATGGCCGACGGCTACGCCCGAGCCACCGGCGAACTCGGTGTGGCGTTCATCATCACCGGGCCGGGCATGACCAACATCATCACCGCCATGGCCCAAGCACGCGCCGACAGTATTGGGATGCTTGTCGTGTCGAGCGTGAACGAGTCTCGCTATCTCGGCCAAGGCTTCGGCCACCTCCACGAGCTACCCGATCAGTTGGCGTTGGTTCGCCAGGTCGCCGTGCGGGCCGAACAGGTGAGCGAACCGGGTGAGCTCTTGCCCATGCTCGACGAGCTTTTCGCCGTGCTCGATACCGACCGACCAGGGCCCGTGCACCTCCAGGTGCCGCTCGATGTTTTGTCGATGCCGTTTCCCGAGCCGGTCGTGGTTTCGCGCCAGCCCGCCATCTCGCAGCTGGACCCCGGCCAGATTGCGGCGCTCGCCAACCGACTCTCGGCCGCCGAACGGCCCGTCATCATCGCTGGCGGCGGAAGCCTGGGTGCGGCCAGCTCGGTCGAGGCCCTCGCCAACGCACTTGGTGCTCCGGTGATCCAAACCATCAACGCTCGCGGCGAGATGCACGACCATCCGCTGCGGGTGCCAGCCAGCCCGAGCATGCAGGCGATTCGCGATCTTGTTGGCGAGGCCGATGCCATCCTGGCCGTTGGCACCGAACTCGGACCCACCGACTTCGACGTGTACAACACCGGCACCTACCCCGACCTCAGTGGCCTGCTGCGGGTGGACACTGATGCCGACCAACTGGCCCGGTATCCAGCCGACGTGACTATCGCCGGGCGTTGTGAAGATGTGCTGCCCCAACTCGTCGAGGCAATCGCCCCGATCGACCATCGCGCCGAGTGGGGCTCGACCCGAGCCGAACAAGCCCGCCAGGCCACCCGAGCCGAGCTGTCGCCCAGGTACCAGCACCTGGTCAAGTTGGTCGAAACGATCCGCGACACCCTGCCGGGATCGATGATCGTTGGCGACTCGACCCAACTCCTCTACGCCGCCAACCTGTACTACGGGCACGACTCTCGCCGCGGCTGGTTCAACTCTTCGGTTGGGTTCGGAGCGCTCGGGTATGCGATTCCCGCATCCATCGGCGCGGCGCTCGGCGACCCGAGCCGAACTGTCGTGTGCCTGACCGGCGACGGCGGCGCCCAGTTCACGCTGCCCGAATTGATGACCGCCGTCGATGAGAAGCTACCGATCATCGTGGTGGTGTGGAACAACTTCGCCTACGAGGAGATCGCCGAGTCGATGCGCAGCGACGGGGTCGAGGTTGTGGGCTGCGACCCGACACCGCCCAACTTCGCCGACCTCGCTCGGGCCTGTGGCATTGCGTATGTGGCATGCGACGACGACGCCGCTGGCCTCGCCGATGCCCTGGTGCAACACCCCGACCGCGGCGGACCAATGCTGATCGAGATCCAGGTTTGACCGTACACTTTGCTGGTAGTCCTATCCGCTGGGCCGCTCCGCACCGCGGGCGCCCTTCTGCACAAAGACGTGCTGCTTTATGACTCAACCACCGCCGACACCCGACTTCTACGAGTACCCGTGGGACCCGGTCGATTCCGTTGCGATCGACGACCGCTTTGTGATCGTCGCGTGGGCCGACAGAACCGAACTTCGAGCGTTCGACTTGTGGCTACAAGAGAACGCGCTGTCCTACGCCGGGTTCGACCTTGCCACCCGCGAGCACCTGATCGATCCGGCCGACCTCGACGATGATCTCCGGGTCGTATCGGCAACCGTCCGCGCCGATGGCGCCCTCGACGTCGCGTTCAGCGACGGCGGGCCGGCCGCCACCTACCACCCCGGTTGGCTCCGCCATGTCGCCGAGGGCAACTTCCGATCGACGAGTTGGTTACCCGAACAGGTCAGCTGGACCGCCGACTCGTTGCACATCTCGGTCCATGACGGCGCGACGATCCTCGACGACGAGTCGGTGTTTCACGCCTGGCTCACCGACCTGGTGAGCCTGGGGCTCGGCCGGCTCGAGAACTGCCCGCTCGACGAAGACTTTGTGGTCTCGCTGGTGTCGCGTATCGGCGCCATCCGCGACACAAACTTTGGGTTGGCCTGGGATGTACGGGCCGACATCGAGATGGCGGGGTCCGACGACACCAACAGCACCGCCAACACCAACCTTCGCCTCGGCCCGCATACCGATCTCCCCACCCGCGAAACCCCACCCGGGTACCAATTCCTCCACTGCCTTCGCAACGAGGCCCGAGGCGGTAACTCGACCATGGCCGACGGCGCGGCGATCGTGGCTGCCCTTCAGGCCGAACATCCCGAGCACTACGAAGCACTCACCACGCTCAACTGGGTGTTCTTCAACCGAGGCCCCGGAATCGACCATCGCTGGACCGGCCCGTTCATCGACCTGGGCGTCGACGGATCGCCACTTACGCTGCGGGCCTTCTACCCGGTGCGGGCGTTTCCCGACATGGATCCCAGCGACATGCCGCGGGCCTATGCGGCGATGGCCCATTTCAGCCAGATGGCGGCCAGCGACCGGTTTGAGGTCAGCACGCCATTTCGGCCTGGCGACCTCGTCGGCTTCGACAACCGTCGGATCCTGCACGGCCGCGACTCTTTCTCCTCCGGCGGCCACCGCCACCTGCGAGGTACCTACATCGATCACGACGAGATCTACTCGTCGATGCGAGTCGCCAACCGGCGGCGCGCCACGCACTCGTAACGTCAACTCTCAACGAAACAGGACAAACCCATGCCAGCCAATGTTCACGACGGTGTCTTCATTACCTGTGCGGTCACCGGAGGCGGTGCGACCACCCACAAGTCCGACAAGGTGCCGATCACGCCGGAGGAAATCGCCAACGCGTGCATCGAAGCCGCCAAGGCCGGCGCGGCGATCACCCACGTGCATGTTCGCGAAGACGACGGCTCTCCCTCGCGCAGCGTAGAGAAGTACGAAGAGATCGTCGACCGTGTGCGGTCGAGCGATACCGACGTGGTGCTCAACCTCACCGCTGGCATGGGTGGCGACATCGTGCTCGGCGGCGTCGAGACCCCACTGCCCCCGAACCCCGACGGCACCGACATGGTCGGCGCAACCGAACGGGTCGAACACGTGCGCAAGCTCAAGCCCGAAATCTGCACCCTCGACTGCGGCACGATGAACTTCGGCGAAGGCGACTACATCATGACCAACACGCCGAGCCAGCTTGAGGCGATGGCCACCCAAATGACCGAGATCGGTACCCGCATCGAGATCGAGGTGTTCGACACCGGCCACCTCGCTCATGCCAAAAGCCTGGTCGCTCGCGGGCTCATCCCCGAGCCGGTCATGGTGCAGCTCTGTATGGGTATCCCCTGGGGCGCCCCCGACGACCTCAACACGTTCATGGCGATGCGCAACAACATCCCCGACGACTGGACCTTCTCGGCGTTCAGTATCGGCAAGAACCAGCTGAAGTTCGTGTCGCTCGCCGCGATGGCTGGCGGCAACATCCGGGTTGGGCTCGAGGACAACATCTGGCTCGACCGAGGCGTTCTGGCGACCAATGGCGACCTCGTCGAACGGGCGGCCACCATCCTCGAAGCGCAGAACTACAACCTGCTCACCCCTGCCCAGGTTCGCGACAACCTGCAACTGACGAAGCACGCCTGATGAACGAGCCAACCGCGGCGAGGCCGCAACGAGCAGCCGTTGTTGGCTGTGGCGTCATCGGTGCTGCATGGGCAAGCCGACTCCTCCTCAACGGGGTCGACGTCGCGGTGAGCGATCCGTCGCCCGATGCCGAGCAGATCCTCACCGAAGTCCTGGCCAACGCAGTCGCCGCGTACGACGACCTGGGTTTCGCCACCAACGCCATGGGTACGTACCGGATGGCCGACTCGATCGCCGATGCGGTGGCCGACGCCCAGTTCATCCAAGAGAGCGTTCCCGAGCGGCCCGACATGAAGGCCGCCGTTCTCGCCGAAATCGAGGCGGCAGCACCGACCGACACGATCATTGGATCGTCGACCTCGGGCATCAAGCCTTCGACCATGCAAGCGTCGATGACCAACCCCGAACGTCTGGTGGTCGGCCACCCCTACAACCCGGTGTACCTGCTGCCGGTGGTCGAAGTGGTCGGAGGCGAGCACACCACACCCGAGATCATCGAGTCTGCTCAGGCGATCTACACCTCAATCGGGATGAAGGCCGTGCACGTGCGGGTCGAGATCGATGCCTTCGTGGGAGACCGGTTACTCGAAGCCGTGTGGCGCGAGGCGCTCTGGTTGGTAAACGACGGGGTTGCCACCACCCAAGAGATCGACGACATCATGACCCACGGCTTTGGGCTCCGGTGGGCGCAAATGGGCCTGTTCGAGACCTACCGGGTGGCAGGTGGTGCGGGCGGCTTCCGCCACTTCATCGAACAGTTCGGCCCGACGCTCGACTGGCCGTGGACCAAACTGATGGACACACCCGACTTCACGCCCGAGCTGGTCGACAAGATCGTCGAGCAAAGCGACCAACAGTCGGGCATGTACTCGATCCGCGACCTCGAACGCACACGCGACCAGAACCTGGTCGGCATCCTCAAAGTCCTCGAAGGCAACGAGTGGGGCGCCGGAACGACCATCGCCGCCCATCGACTGAACCCACCGTTGTAGCCATGCGACCTATCGCTCGACCCGAGGTCGACACTCTGGTTGACGACTACCAACGCGTCGGCTTCGCCTACGTGCGACAACTGTTCACCGCCGACGATCTTGCCTCGCTGATCGACGCGCTCGATCAGGGCGGGGCGTCTCCTGGTGGGTTCTCGGTGGCCGACAGCCAAGGGGGCCAGCAAGAACTGTCGGTCTGGACCCATTTGGGCAACGACCTCGTCGGCCGATTGTCCCGGCTCGATCGCATCGTGTCGTTGGCGACTGCGGTGGTCGGCGAGCCGGTCTGCCATTGGCATTCGAAGCTTTCGTGGAAGCGGCCGGGCACCGACACGCTGTGGGACTGGCATCAGGACTACGGCTTTTGGTTTGCCGAAGGCGTCGCTCGCCCCGACATGTGCACCATCGCGGTAGCGGTCACTCCGGTAACCGAAGCGAACGGCGCGATGCGGCTGGTGCCGGGTTCGCAGGAGCACGGCCGAATCGAGGTAACCCAACTCGGCGAGGGCCAAGGCTCGGACCCAACGGTGGTCACCGAACTCGTGGAGACGCACGGAACCGAACTGTGCGAACTGGAGGTTGGTGACGCGGTGATCTTTCACTCGAACACGCTGCACGCGTCGGGGCCGAACCGGTCGGGGCAACCACGGACGATGTGGATGGGTTCGTACAACGCGGTGAGCAACCCACCCGCGGAACCAAGCCCCGCCGGTCGAGCCTCCGAAGCGATCGATCCACTACCCGACGAGGCATTGGTGAACGGCTGGCCCAGCGTGTTCGGCGAAACCGCCTTCATCGACCCCACCGAACAAGGCCTAACCCAGGGCTACGACACCAAGCTCCTCTAATCGGGGCTACCGCAGCGAATTTGCCCTAGCGGTCGAGACAGACGGGATCGGGTTCGATGATGAGGCGGCTGCCGCGGTCATATGTGAGATAGTTCCAGGCCCAGTTCACCAGCACATTGGCGCGGTTACGGAAGCCGATCAGCATGACCAGGTGCAGCGCCAGCCATGCGGCCCAACCAGCAAAGCCCGAAACCGTGATACCCGATGGCAGCTGCACCACGGCGGCGTTGCGTCCAATGGTGGCCATGGACCCCTTGTCCTTGTAGCGGAAGGGCTTGGTGGTAGCTCCGTGCAGCTCGGCGATGATGACCTCCGCCGCATGGCGTCCGCCCTGGATCGCCCCCGGTGCCACCTGGGGGACGATGTCACCTTCGGTACTCGGAGTGGCTGCCAGGTCTCCGATGACGAACACGCTGGGCTGATTCGGGACGCGCAACTGGTCATCGACTACGACACGTCCGCCACGAGTGGTTTCGAGCCCGAGGCGGTCCGCTAGCGGGTGAGCGCGCACGCCGGCTGCCCAGACAAGCGTGTCGGCAGGGATCGAACTTCCGTCGTCGAGTTCCACACTGCTCTTGGTCGCACTAGCTACCTGGGTGTTCAGCAGAACCTCGACGCCCATGCGCTCCAACCGCTTCCGGGCCTTGTTGCTCAGCTTTGGCGAGAACGGCGCGAGCAACCGGTCCTGCCCTTCGACCAACACCACCCGAGCCTGGTTGAGGTTCAGTTCAGCAAAGTCGCGACGTAGGACCCGGTGGAACAGCTCGGCGAATCCGCCCGCCATCTCCACGCCGGTTGGTCCGCCACCTGCGATCACCACGGTGGTGGCGGCCGCTGCGATTTGTGGATCGTCGGTACGGTCGGCGGCCTCAAACCGGCGCAGCACATGAGTGCGGATGGTTCGCGCTTCGTCGGCGTTCTTGAGCCCAAAGCCATGTTCGCCCACACCGGGCACGCCATAGTCGGCGGTGACTGCTCCCAACGCAAGCACGAGGTGGTCGTAAGGGACGGGAGCACCGTCGGCCAGGTGGACAAGCTGTTGCTGGAAGTCGACGTCGACCACCTGTCCTTGCATGGCGCGGGCGTTGCGCTGTCGGTGGAACACGCCACGGGTCGCGTAACAAATGTCGTCTACACCCAAGCCGGCCGTTGCCACCTGGTACAGCAGCGGTTGGAACGTGTGATGGTTGCGTTTGTCTACAACGATGACGTCGACAGCGGCTTCGGCCAGAGCCTTTGCCGTGGCCAAGCCTCCAAAGCCAGCACCAACGATGACCACCTGGGGGCGACCAGTCATGGGATCTCCGATCCTTCCATGGCAATATTTGTGAAAGTTTTCACAAGTCTCCCGGTCAACGTACCAAGAGTCCGCTCGTCGAACAAGATTGCTTCGCAGAGATCGAGTGCAGACTCGGCCCCAACGTTTGATTCCTCAAGGAATATCCCCAGGTGGTCGATGAATTCGGCATGCCCCGAGAGCCTGTGTTGCTGCCTGAAGCAACCCTCTCCGCCGCCAAATCCGGTGATTCCGAAGCGGTGGGGGAAATTTGGCGCGCCTGGAATCCTCGGCTGCTCCGATTCCTCGTCGCTCGTCGGGTTATCGATCCCGACGACCTGGCGTCAACCATCTGGATCGACGTAGCGGCCAAGCTGCCCGACTTCGAAGGCGACGGCGATGCATTTCGACGCTGGCTTTTTACTGTCGCCTACCGCCGGATCATCGACGACGCTCGCAAGCGAGCCCGCCAGGTTCCAACATCGCCGCTCGCTGCCGCAGGCGAACTCGAGAGCGAACACCACAACGAATTCAGTGCACTCGGTAGTACCGAATGGGCAGTTGGGTTACTCCGCCAACTGAACGAAGACCAAGCGACCGCCGTGGCCCTGCGAATCCTCGCCGACATGTCAGTCGCCGAGGTAGCCGAAGTGATGGGCCGGTCGGCCGGAAGCATCCGAACACTTACCCATCGCGGAACGACGAAGCTGCGAGAGCTGATCGACACGCAGACAGAAACGCCTGGTCAACGAGAAATACCGAAAAATAACGAAAATGTCGTAACGCTTCCCATGTTTCAGGCGTTGACCCCTGATGCATGACCCCCGATGAAGCGTTAGTCCTCTTCGAAGAAGCTCTTGATGGTCCGCCGCGTCCGCAGGAGCTACGGGTCGAGTCGACCATGGTGGCGGCCATGGTCGACCAAATCGCGTCTAACCAAGTTCCCCCCGCCAATGTCCTCTCGCTCGATCAAGCACGAAGAAATCGGGCGAGGGGACGACGGCGGGTAGGGCTGCTCGTCGGCGCAGCAGCGCTCTGCACGTCGACGGTTGCCGCAGCTAGCGGAGCGATTCCGGCGATCCCCGCGATCCCGGCATTGCCGGAGAGTTGGACCAACATCTTGCCGATACTCGATAGCCCGGACGAGGGCGATCAGCCAATGTTCGAGCTTCCCGATATCGAACTTCCCCCGCATCCCTCTGACGCACCGGCCGGCCAGCCTGGCGCGGTTGTGGAGTTTAACGAGGACGGGCCGGGCCTCGCCGAAGGATCTGGCGGTCGAGGACCAGTGGTGGTTCTTCCGCCCGCTGCCGACGGTGACAACCCCGGGAAAGGCGACAAGTCCGAGGACAAGCGCGACGAAGCCGAAGACAACAAAGCCGGCCCGTCAGAAGAAAAACGCGACGAAGCCGAAGACAACAAAGCCGGCCCGTCAGAAGAAAAACGCGACGAAGCCGAAGACAACAAAGCCGGCCCGTCAGAAGAAAAACGCGACGAAGCCGAAGACAACAAAGCCG